>JBCBIS010000213.1:0-6609 GCA_038524325.1 Pseudomonadota bacterium | reverse complement strand
AGCGCTGCACCTCGTCGCGCTCCATATTCGAGCCGATCTTGTTGCGCACCAACCGCCGAAATACGATGACAGCGAGCAAGGCCAGACGGCGACCAAGAACGCCATGCTGGGCGCGCGGCTGCCCTATATCTTCGCTTGCTCGCGCTTTGCGCATTACCTGAAGAAGATGGTGCGCAACAAGATCGGCTCGAATATGGAGCGCGACGAGGTGCAGCGCTGGCTCGGCTCGTGGATCCAGAATTACGTGAACAACGACGCCACAGCGGATGATGCGAAAAAGGCGCGCCGCCCCCTGGCCGAAGCAAAAGTGGTGGTCGCCGACGATCCGGAGAATCCGGGTCAGTACGACGCCAAATTTTTCCTGCGCCCGCATTATCAACTCGAGGGCGTGAATGTTTCGCTGCGTTTGGTCTCGAAATTGCCGGCCGACACGTAGCGATGTCTCGGGCCCCCGGGAGAAGCCCGGGCGCCTTTTCTGGTGGTTACTGACAACGATGGAGAATCGGTATGGCAGTTGATGCCCTGTTGAAGATTGAAGGCAAAGACATCAAGGGTGAGTCGAAGATCGACGGCCACGAAGATGAAATCGACATCTATTCGTGGACCTGGGGCATGACCCAGTCCGGCACCTTCCACACCGGTAAAGGTGGCGGCGCCGGCAAGGTCAATGTCCAGGATCTGACGGTCACCAAATATGTCGACAGCTCGACCCCTGATTTCATGATGCATTGCTGTAACGGCGCGCATATTCCGAGCGCCACGCTGACCATTCGCAAATCGGGCGAGCAGCCGATCGACTATGTCGTGATCGAGCTGACCAAAGTGATGGTGACCTCGGTCCAGCCGGCCGGCGCCCCGGGCGACGAGTTGGTGATGGAGCAGGTGACCTTCAACTTCGCCGAGTTCAAGATCACCTACACCGCGCAGGAAGACGATGGCGCCGCTGGTGCTCAGTTCGACTGTGCCTGGAACATCGAGTCCAACAGAGCGGGCTGATCGGCCCCGCGAACAGCTTGTCCCGGGGCCGCGCGCCCCGGGGCGCCCCTGACCGGTGAACGCCGGCAGATCGAAGAACCCAAAGGGTGGTCGAATGACGCGCAAGGCGGCAGACGCGGCCTTGGCCGCTGGCAACCTGGAAGACTGCAGGACGGCCCTGTTCGATGCGGTGCGGGCGGCACCCGACGATCCGGAGCTGCGCGCCTTCCTCTTCCAATATCTCTGCCTGGTCGGAGATTGGGAGCGCGCCGACAAACAGCTCGACGTGCTGGGCGAGATGACGCCCGCCTCCCTCGACATGGTCAACGACTATCGCACGGCGATCCGCGCCGAGATGGTGCGTGAGGCAGTCTGGGCGGGTGAAATCTCGCCGCCGATTTTCGGTGAACCCCGCGATTGGATGGCCAAGCTGGTGCAGGCCCAGGCGCATGAGGCACGGGGTGAAACCGGACCCGCCCATGATCTGCGCGCCGAGGCGCTGGCGGAGGCGCCCGCCGAACCCGGTTTGCTGAACGGCACGCGCTTTGCCTGGTTTGCCGATGCCGATACCCGGCTGGGCCCCGTCTTCGAGATGATCATCAATGGCGAATACCATTGGATCGCGATGGCCGATGTCGCGCGCCTGGAACTGCACGCGCCGAAGAATGTCCGCGATCTGGTCTGGGCCGTCTGCATCCTGACCCTGACCAATGGCGCCAGCCTTCCGGTCTTCATGCCCGCGCGCTATCCCGGGGCTGCGCAATCCGGCGATGCCGGGCTAATCCTGGGTCGACGCACCGAATGGACCGCCCTGGCCGGAGAGCACGCAGCCGGCCATGGTCAGCGCCTATTCGCCACCGATACAGGCGATCTGCCCGCGCTGGAGCTGCGCGATCTGAGCTTCGACAACGCGGTCGCCGCCCTCGCCGAGCAAGCTGCCTTGGAAGCCGACGGAGATGGCTGAGGACAACGAGCTTTTCTGGCCCTCGCTCTACAGCCGGCTGGTCCCGCACCGGTATGGGCTGGAGGAGGGACCGGAGGCGCCGCCCGAAGCCCTGGGCCCGCAGCATTTTCTCAGCGATTTTCCCGCGGTCCAGCGGCAGATCGAGACCGACCTGGTGTCCCTCCTCAACACCACCTGCCTCGAAGCCGCCCTGATCGACAAATCCGACGCGCCGGTGGTCGAGCATGGCGATGAGTTGCGGGTCGAGGAGGATGGGCTGCCCTTTGCCGATTATCCCGAGCTTCGCTCGTCGATCGTGAATTACGGCCTGCCCTCGGTCATCGGCCGGCATGTCTATCGCCAGAGGATCACCGACCTGGAAGCTGAGATCCGCCGCGCAATCCTCGCCTACGAGCCCAGGTTGAGACCAGAGACCCTGCGCGTTCGCGTCGATATCATGGAGGGCATCGGCATCGTCGATCCGGAAAAGCCGATCGGGTTCGAAATCGAAGCCGAGATCCTGGCCACCAATCAGGCGATGCGTGTGCATATCAACACGATCTGGGATCTCGAGAAAATCCGCACTCAAGCCAAAGTCATGCGGTGAGCCATGGACGACGCCTTCAAGAATCTCGTCAACACGGAACTGAAGCATCTCGAGACCCATTGCGAGGAACTCGCCTCCGATCACCGGTTCGAGCGGTTGGCGGGCAAGGTGGGGCTGAACCCGAACTCGGTCTTGCGCGATCCTTTCGTCGATTGGATGCTGCAGGGCTATGCGTTTCTGGCCGCAAGGGTGCAGCAAAAGCTGGGCGAGGAGTTTCCGCGCTTTACCCAGAACCTGCTTTCGGTGGTCAATCCGCAACTGACGGCGCCAACGCCCTCGCTGATCGTGGCAGGGTTCAAGATGCGGGCCGAGCCAAGCCTGATGTCCGGGCCGGTCGTGCCCCGGGGATATCAGCTCAGCCTGCCAACCCAGGTCTCGGGCCGGGGCGGACGGCGCAATGTGATCTTCTCGACCGGGCGGGATGTGCGCCTCTGGCCGATCGAGGTGCGGGATGCCACCTATCTGCCGGACCGGGCAGGCGTGATGGCCGCCGGAGCCTCGCGGGGGGCGCCCGCCGGTCTCTCGGTGACCATGGCGCTGACGCCCGAGGTCGCACTCCAGGATTTCCCGGCGGATTACCTCGATCTGCACATCGCCGATGGCGAGGGCGGGGGGGCCGCGCTCTTCGAGGCGGTCGCGCTGACCGCGCCGCATATCGAGGTGGCCAGCGCGGTCCGCCGCCGCGGCGTGGCGGCCGCCCCGATCCCGGTCGCGGGCGCGCCGCTCGGCTTTCAACGCGAATGGGTCAGCGAGGCGCGGGGGCACGAGACGGATCATCTCTTGCCGCATGACCTGCGCAGCTTTGACGGATATCGCCTGCTTCAGGAATTCTTCGCCCTGCCCTCGCGCTTCCATTTTCTGCGACTGACCGGTCTGCAGCGCGCCTTTGCCGGGAAGAGCGAGCGCGAGTTCCGGCTGCTCTTCCTGTTCGACCGCCCTTATCCCGCCCTCGCCGGCAAGGTGGGGCGCGAGCATCTGCGCCCCAATTGCGTGCCAGCGGTGAACCTGTTCGAGCAGACCGCCGACGATATCTCGATGTCGACCAAGCGGATCGAGCATCACATCCTGCCCGATCGGGGCGATCCCACGGGCTTTGAAGTGCACTCGGTTCTCTCGGTCATTGGCAAGACCAAGACGGGGACCGATCAGGTCTTTCAACCCTTCTTCTCGCTCGATGGATTGGGTGGGGCGCGGGGGGCGGGGCGGTTCTATGCCGTCAATCGCCAGCCGCGCCAGGTGCCGACCATCCGAGAGGAACGCGACCGGGCGCTGGACGAATACCGCGGGACCGAGATGTATCTGAGCCTGGTGGATGAAACCGCCGCGCCGGTATCGCCCGATCTGCGGGCGCTCTCGCTGCGGCTGCTTTGCACCAACCGGCATCTGCCACTTTATGCGATGGGCGTGCGCGGGGCGGATGCGAGGTTGCGCGCCGGCAGTGATGAAGGTTGGGAGGAGATCGGCATCGTCTCCGGCCCCTCCGCCCCTCGGCCAGGTTTGCAGACCGGGCGCCGGCTGTGGGACGCGATCAGCCATCTCAGCCTGAACTATCTGAGCCTGGTCGAGACCGAGCGCGGCGAGGCAGTGCCGGCGCTGCGTCAATTGCTGGCACTTTATGCGCCGCAGGGGCAGCCGCGCGCGAACCGGCTGATCGACGCGCTCAAAGACGTCTCCGCCGAGCAGATCGTGAAGCGGGTCGCGCCCAGCAGGTCGAGCCGGGCGGGAGGGATCGTGCCGGTCACCTTTGCCCGCGGTCTCGAGATCCGTCTGGCCATGGCCGAGGACCCGCCCGAGGCCGCCACCCTGGCCGCCATCCTCGACCGGTTTTTCGCGGGCTATGTGGCGGCCAACAGTTTCACGCGGCTGGTGCTCTGCCGGCCCGATGGTGTGGAGAGAGTGCGATGGACCCCGAAATCGGGCGCACGACAGATCCTGTGAGCGTCGAGGACGACCTGCTCGACCGCCCCGAGGCATGGGAGTTTTTCGCCGCCATCCGTGCGTTGGCGGCGACCCGCCCCGGCCCGGGGGTCGGACGGTCGACCCGGATCGAGCAGGACACGATCCGCTTTCGCCAGAAACCCAGCCTGCGGATGGAACCGGCGGAGCTCGCCGATGCGGTGCAGGCGGATGGCCCGAACGGCCTGACCATCGAGCTGACGCAAACGGCCTTTGGCCCCTTCGGCCCGCAGGGCGCGCTGCCCCAGCATGTGACCGAAGATGCGATCGAGGCGGGGTTCCTCGGCAATCACGACCTGCCGCATTTTCTCGACCTTTTCACCCATCGGATGACGGCCCTGCTCTACCGCGCCTGGGAGACGACGCAGATCGCGGTCAGCCGGGACCGGGGCGCGGCTGACCCCTATCGCGTCTGGATCAATGCGCTGTTCGGCCAGGGGACCGACGGGCTGTCCGAGCGCGACCGGCTGCCCGATGACGTGAAGCGCTACCTCTCCGGCTGGCTCGGCAACCCACGCGGCTCGGTCGCAGCGATCGAGAGCGTGCTCTCGGTCGTCATCGGCGCGCCGGCCACCGTGGAGGAATTCATCGCCGAATGGCTGCCGATTGCCGAGGAGGACCAGGCCCGGCTTGGCGTCGCCCCGGCCCGCCTGGGCGAGGACATCGTGATCGGGCGCCGCTATTACTCGTTGCAATCGCGGATCCGGATCCGCACCGCCCGGCTGACAGCGGAGCGCTTCGAGGAGCTGTTGCCCGACGGCCCCCGCCACGGCGCTGTCCTGGATGCGATGCGCAACCTGGTGGGCCTCGCGCTCGGATGGGAGCTGCAACTGGTGCTCGACCGCCAGGAGATTCCGCGGCTCAGCCTCGACGGCAGCCGCCGCCTGGGCTGGGATACCTGGGCAATCGAGGATGCCCGTTTCGACGATGCCGTCGACGTGCTGATCGAGGGCACCTGGCGGGCCCCGCGCAAGACATATTCACCAGCCGAGGATTAACCGATGACCGATGCGAAGAACAATTTCGACCAGTTCGAGGGCGGCGCCCGCGCGATGTGGCAGAACGTGGCCCGGGGCCATGGTTTTCCCAGCCGAGAGACCGGCGACCTGAAACTCGATATCGATGGTCTGCTGATCCAGAATGGGGGCATGCTGATGCCGCGGGAGGAGATCATCGACGACCGCGCCATCTATCACCGCTTTATCGACACCGAGAAGGCGACCCGCGGCGGTCCCAATGCTTGGGCCGGCGGCTGGTGGGTGACGGACACCACCATGTCCACGCTGCTGGGCCTGGCCAGCGAACAGCCGCTCGCCCAGGTTGCGCAGAACTATCTCGCGGTGCCGGGAGAATGGTCCGACTGCGCGTTTCGCGTGACGGCGCGGCTGGAGTTGAAGCTGAAGGCCTGGATCGGCAAGGGCAAACCGGCGCATGCGCTGCACTCCCCAGATATCGATGGCGGTCTTGGCAGCAACGGGCCCAAGGGCTGGGTGCCGAACACACGGCCGCGCGGCAACCTCTATGCGCCGCCGCCACATCTCGCGCCGGTGCAGCTCCTGATCCCGGGACGGCCAGGGGATCTGTCCCGCTGGTTCACGAAACTCTACGTCCAGTCCGCACGCTGACGGGGGAAGTGATGGCGACTTACGGCGAGATCTTGCAGAAATTGACCGACCCGGCGCGCGATGCGCTGCGCAATGCGATGAAACTGGCGGGCATTCGGCGCAACAGGACCGTCGAACTGGTCCATTGGCTCGAACAGATGGCGCTGACCACCGGATCGGATATCCAGAAGATCGCCGCGCATTACGGTATCAATGTCAGCCATCTCGCCGCAGATCTGACCCGCGCCATCGATGCGCTGCCGAAGGCCGAGGTCGATCAGCGCCCACTCTCGGACAATATCAACGAGGCGATCGACGATGCCTGGCGCAATTCGGGCCTGGTCTTTGGCGACCATGTGATCCGGTCGGGATATATCCTTTATGCCTGCCTGAAGAGCTCGATGAACCGGCAGATCCTGCTGAATGTCAGCGAGCAGTTCGCGAAGATCGACCATCTGCCGGATCTCGGCATCGCGCCCGACGATGGGGTCGATCTTGCCCTCCTCGGCCCGTGCGGTCAGATC
>JBCBIS010000212.1:0-6762 GCA_038524325.1 Pseudomonadota bacterium | reverse complement strand
CCCGCCGGGAGGCACCCCCACATGACAGCGCCACGCGGCCACGGCACGCGGAGGGTGGGTGGGGGCGGGCGGTGGCCGCGTGGCGCTGTCATGTGGGGCGTGACGACGCGCGTTTCTTGGCGACGCGCGTCTTTTATCGACGCGCCTTTCGTGATGACGCGCCCGTCTTGACGACCCGCCCATACCGCTCCGGGCCCGAGAGGAGCCCGGCGATTTCGCTGGCGGCGTAATCGGCGGGGACATCGGCGCCCGCGCTGTCGCGTTTGAAGGCATAACCGACCAGCCCGTCCCGGGCCCAGTCGCAGATCACCAACTGCCGGTCTATCCGCTCTTCGCCCAGGAAGATCTCGACATAGCCGCGCAGCGGCGGGCGGCCATCGGCCTCGATCACGAAGCCGGTCTCGCCCAGCTCGACAATCCGGTGATCGCGGCCTTCGGCGACTACCCGGTGGCGCGACCGCCGGCGCTGGGCATCGCGGCGGGTCACCTCCAGCGCACCGGAGATATCTGCACGCAGATCGATTTCCATCATAGGCCCCATCGTTCTCGTGGGTGGGAGTATGCGCGATCGCATGGCGAATGCTAGTCCGCCAATCGCTACCAAAGCGCAAAGCGTGGGGCGCGGTCCCCCGCGGCCGGACCGGGCATACTGTCACGCCGGGCAGGCGCGCATAGAATGGCCGTGGCGCTGAGCCTTCAGGAGACATCCATTCGCCGAGACTCTCGTTTTCAGAGACGAGGCCGTCGCGCTGACCCCCCTTTCGATCGCACGGCTCAACATCGATCGCCTGGCCGCCGAGACGCCCGAGACCGCCGGGATGGCGCGGCTGGCAACCTCGGGTTTCGCGCCCATCGGGTTTGGCAGCGTGGCGCTGATCGGTGCCATTCTGCCACTTCGGTCAGGGGTCCGGGCCACCGGGCGCCGCATCGCGGCCGGCCTGGCGGCTGGGCGGGCCGCCAGCCTGTCGCGCAGCATCGTCGCCCAGGGGCGCATCACCGGCACGGCCCCGGGCACCGGCCGTCCCGCGGCACGGCAGGCCAGGGCGCGGCTGCCCTGCCGGGCTATCCCCCGTTGCCCTCGGGGCCGAGATCGCTATAACGCGCGCAGTCTGCCCAAGCCGGGTGTTGCGGGGTCCCCATGCCGAGAAGAGACGACATCCACTCGATCATGATCATCGGGGCCGGTCCCATTGTGATCGGTCAGGCCTGCGAGTTCGACTATTCCGGCGCGCAGGCCTGCAAGGCGCTGCGTGAGGAGGGGTATCGGGTGATCCTGGTCAACTCGAACCCGGCGACGATCATGAC
Source organism: Pseudomonadota bacterium (assembly GCA_038524325.1). GTDB lineage: Bacteria > Pseudomonadota > Alphaproteobacteria > Rhodobacterales > Rhodobacteraceae > Thermohalobaculum. Next base: position 5,457 of record JBCBIS010000212.1, on the reverse strand, counting down.
CGATCCCGGCATGGCGGATGCCACCTATATCGAGCCGATCACCCCCGAAGTCGTGGCCAAGATCATCGAGAAGGAGCGGCCCGACGCGCTGCTGCCCACCATGGGCGGGCAGACCGGGCTGAACACCGCTCTGGCGGTGGCCGATATGGGGGTGCTGGACAAATTCGGGGTCGAGCTGATCGGCGCCAAGCGCGCGGCCATCGAGATGGCCGAGGACCGGGGCCTGTTCCGCGAGGCGATGACCCGGATCGGGCTGGAGAACCCGCGCGCCACCATCATCACGGCGCCCAAGGACGATGCGGGCGAGAAAGACATCGCCGCCGGCGTCCGCCTGGCTGTCGATGCGATCCGCGAGGTTGGCCTGCCCGCCGTCATCCGCCCGGCCTTTACCCTCGGCGGCACCGGCGGCGGCATCGCCTATAACCGCGAGGATTACGAGGCGATCTGCGCCAAGGGGATGGAGGCCTCGCCGGTCGGGCAAATCCTGGTCGATGAAAGCCTGCTCGGCTGGAAGGAATTCGAGATGGAGGTGGTCCGCGACAAGGCGGACAATTGTATCATCATCTGCTCGATCGAAAACGTCGACCCGATGGGGGTGCATACGGGTGACAGCATCACGGTTGCCCCGGCGCTGACCCTGACCGACAAGGAATACCAGATGCTGCGCAACGCGAGCATCGCGGTCCTGCGCGAGATCGGGGTCGAGACCGGCGGCTCGAACGTGCAATTCGCCATCAACCCCGTCGATGGCCGGATCGTGGTGATCGAGATGAACCCGCGGGTCAGCCGCTCCTCGGCGCTGGCCTCGAAGGCCACCGGGTTCCCGATTGCCAAGGTCGCGGCGAAGCTGGCCGTGGGCTATACGCTGGACGAGCTCGACAACGACATCACCGGGGTCACGCCGGCCAGTTTCGAGCCGAGCATCGACTATGTGGTCACCAAGATCCCGCGCTTTGCCTTCGAGAAATTCCCCGGCAGCAAGCCGGAACTGACCACCGCGATGAAATCGGTCGGCGAGGCGATGGCCATCGGGCGCAGTTTCCACGAATCGATGCAGAAGGCGCTGGCCTCGCTCGAGACCGGGCTGAGCGGGTTCGACGAGATCGAGATCGAGGGGCTGCCCCCCGCCGATCAGTTGATCTATCGCGACGAGGATGCCGACGAGGCCGAGGAGCTGGGCCACCGGTTCCTGGTCGGCGCCAACCCGCTGGCACAGGAGGCGATCGACAAAGGCGTCACCAAGGCGCTGGCGCTGCGCTCGCCCGACCGGATCCGGGTGATCGCCCAGGCCATGCGCTTTGGCTTCTCGGATGTCGAGATCCAGGAGCTGACCGATTGGGACCCCTGGTTCCTCGCCCGCCTGCGCGAGATCATCGCCGCCGAGGAGGCGATCCGCGCCGCCGGCCTGCCCGAGACGGCGGCGGGGCTGCGCCGCCTGAAGATGCTGGGCTTTACCGACGCGCGGCTGGCGGCGCTGACCGGCCTGACCGAGGAGGGCGTGCGCCGCATCCGCCAGGCGCTGGGGGTCACGGCCGTCTTCAAACGCATCGACACTTGCGCGGCCGAGTTCGAGGCGCAGACGCCCTATATGTACTCCACCTACGAGGCCGATGCGATGGGCCAGGTGGAATGCGAAAGCCGCCCTTCGGAGGCGAAAAAGGTGGTGATCCTGGGCGGCGGCCCGAACCGGATCGGCCAGGGGATCGAGTTCGACTATTGCTGCTGCCACGCCTGCTACGCGCTGACCGAGGCGGGCTATGAGACAGTCATGGTCAACTGCAACCCGGAGACGGTGAGCACCGATTACGACACCTCGGACCGGCTGTATTTCGAACCTCTCACCATGGAGCATGTGCTGGAGATCCTGCGGGTCGAGCAGGAGGCGGGCACGTTGCACGGGGTGATCGTCCAATTCGGCGGCCAGACGCCCTTGAAACTGGCCCGCGGGCTGGAGGCGGCGGGGATCCCGATCCTCGGCACCTCGCCCGACAGCATCGATCTGGCCGAGGACCGCGAGCGGTTCCAGAAACTCCTGGGCGATCTGGGCCTCAGCCAGCCGGTGAACGGCATCGCCTCCAGCCCGGAACAGGCCCGCGCGATTGCCGGGCAGGTCGGCTATCCGGTGGTGATCCGGCCATCCTACGTGCTGGGCGGACGGGCGATGGAGATCGTGCGCAACGATGCGGAGCTGGAGCGCTATATCCGCGATGCCGTGGTCGTCTCCGGCGACAGCCCGGTGCTGATCGACAGCTATCTCTCGGGCGCGGTCGAGGTCGATGTCGACGCGCTCTCGGACGGCCAGTCGGTGCATATCGCCGGCGTGATGGAACATATCGAGGAGGCGGGCGTCCATTCCGGCGACAGCGCCTGCTCGCTGCCACCCCATTCGCTGGGCGCCGAAGCGATTGCCGAGCTGGGCCGGCAGGCCGAGGCGCTGGCGCTGGCGCTGAACGTCTCGGGCCTGATGAATGTGCAATTCGCGATCAAGGGCGGCGAGATCTTCGTGCTCGAGGTCAATCCCCGCGCCTCGCGCACCGTGCCCTTCGTGGCCAAGGCCGTGGGCTCTCCCATCGCGTCGATCGCGGCGCGGCTGATGGCGGGCGAGGCGCTCTCGACCTTTGACCTGAAGGACCCCAACACCCCGCATATCGCGGTGAAGGAGGCGGTGCTGCCCTTTGCCCGTTTCCCCGGTGTCGACACGCTGCTCGGGCCCGAGATGCGCTCGACCGGCGAGGTCATGGGGCTGGACCACGGCTTTGCCCGCGCCTTCCTCAAAAGCCAGCTCGGTGCCGGCACCCCGCTGCCGACCGGGGGGACGGTGTTCGTCTCGGTCAAGGATCAGGACAAGGACATCATCCTGGCGGCGGCCCGCCTGCTCTCGGCCAACGGGTTCCAGATCGTCGCCACCGGCGGCACGGCGCGGTTCCTGCGCGACAAGGGCGTGGCGGCCGAGCGGGTGAACAAGGTCTATGAGGGACGCCCCCATATCGTCGACCGGATGAAGAATGGCGGCGTGACCCTGGTCTTCAACACCACCGAGGGCGCGCAGACCGTGCGCGACAGCTTCGACATCCGCGCCACAGCGTTGCAGATGAAGATTCCCTATTACACCACCGCCGCGGGGGCCGAGGCGGCGGCGAAGGCCATCGTCAACATCTCGGAGGGCGGGCTGGAAGTGGCACCGCTGCAGAGCTACGCTACCGGTTGATCGGGCGCTTGCCCTTCGCGATTTGCCTGCTTATGGTCGGGCGAGCATCAGACCGCGCCCCTCCCGGCGCGGTTTTGCACATGTCGGGGGCGGCGCTGAGCACCCCGGTCAAAACCGCATGGATGCCGAGGTTTTTTCGAGGAGGGGGCCGTGGACAAGGTTCCGATGACACGCGGGGGCTATGACGCTCTCAACACCGAACTGAAGACGCTGAAGGACAGCGAGCGCCCGGCGGTGATCAAGGCGATTGCCGAGGCCCGCGAGCATGGCGACCTGTCGGAGAACGCCGAATACCACGCGGCGCGCGAGAAGCAGAGCTTTATCGAGGGCCGGATCAAGGAGTTGGAGGGGCTGATCAGCCGCGCCGATGTGATCGACCCGACGAAATTCACCGGACCGACGGTTCGCTTCGGCGCCACCGTTGATCTGGTGGATGAAGATACCGAAGAAGAAAAAACCTATCAGATCGTGGGCGAGAGCGAGGCCGATATCAATGCCGGCAAGCTCAACATGAACTCGCCGCTGGCCCGCGCGCTGATCGGCAAGGAAGAAGGGGACACGGTCGAGGTCGTCACCCCCGGGGGCGGGCGCAGTTATGAGATTGAAAAGGTCCAGTATATCTGAGCGTGGCGCCAGGTCCCGGCCCGCTTGCCCCGTCAAGGGCGGTGGCCCGTGGGGCGCAGCATGACCGAGGCCTCTGACGAGAGCGCTGCCGCGTTGCCGGAGCGCGAGGAGCGGCCGTCCTCGCCAAAGCCCGAGCCCCAGCGCCGCCCGCTGCCGAAACGCGCCCCGCGGCAGAGCGTTTTCGGGCGCTATCGCCTCGCCATCTTCTTCAGCCTGTTCTGGATCGCCTGCCTGGCCGGCTATGGCTATGGCTATTTCTCGCTGTTCGAGACCGATGGCGGGGTGGCGCCGCCGCCGCCTACGATGAACCTTCTGCTGTTCGCCTTTGCCGCAATCGGGCCGCTGACGATGATCTGGGGCGCGGCCATCATCGTCGGCCGCGCCGGCGGCATCAGCCAGAGCCTGCAGGAGCAGAGCGAGGCCGCCCGCCGGCTGACGGCGGAGCTGGCCGATCTGAGGTCCACCGTGGATGGGCAGCGCGATGCGATCGAGCAGGGGCTGGCCACCTCGCTCCTGACGCTGGAGAAACAGGTCGAGGCCTCGGCGACCGAAATGGCCGGCACGGTCGCCCTGCTCACCGATGACGCGGCCCAGGTGCTGACCAAACGCAACGCCGCGCTGGAACAGGCGCTGGCCCGGACCGAGAACACGATCTCGACCACCATCTCGCAGCGCTTTCAATCGGTGGACGAGACGCTGTCGAGCACGGCCGACCGGATCGACCGGCATCTGGTCGACCAGCTCGCCATGCTCAACCAGATGCTGGACGCACGGGTCAGCGCGCTGGATAGCACGATCACCGATGGCCAGCAGCGGATCGCCGCGGTGATGGAGAAACGCGCGCTGGGCACCGATGGCTATCTGAGCGCCGCGACCGAGCGGATGGAGGGGATGCTCACCCAATCCAGCACCAGGCTGGAGGAGGCGCTGGCGGCCAGGGCGGCGGCCATCGACACCGCCCTCAGCCAGCAGGTCGAACGGCTCGACCAGACCTTCGAGGCCCGCGCCGAACGGATCGAGGCCGGGTTCGCGGCCGAGATTGCCAAGATCGACACCACCCTGCTGGCCCAGGCCGAGCGGATCGACGGCGCCCTGGCGGACCGGGCGGAGAAGCTCGACCAACTCCTCTCGGACCGGGCCGCGGGGGCCGAGGTGATCCTGGGCGAGGGGGCGGCGCGGATCGAGACGGCGCTGGGCACCAGCAGCGCCCAGCTCGACCGGCTGATGTCGGAACAGATCGGCCAGATCGCCACGCGGGTCGAAGACCTCTCGGAGCGGTTCGAGAAGGCGCTGGCGGACAATCACAACCGCATGGATGCCGCCTTCGCCCGGCGCGGCGAGAATCTCGACGCGCAGAACCGGCTGTTGGAGACGGATATCCCCGCCGGGCTGCTGGGGCTGCAAAAGGCGCTGGCGACGATCCAGGCCTCGCTGGCGGCCAACCCGCCGGTCTCGGATGCGGATCTGGCCCGGCGGCTCGGCAAGATCGCGGCCGAGAGCATCGCGCCGGAACGCAAGGCCATCGGCGATATGCTGGCGCGGCTCAACATGGTCGAGGAAAGCGCGCAGGCGATGCTGGGCCGGATCGACCGCACCGCGCGGCTGAACGAGGCGCTCGACCGACA
>JBCBIS010000211.1:0-6783 GCA_038524325.1 Pseudomonadota bacterium | reverse complement strand
AGCGGCACCATCAGGCGGGCCGGGCGCCGATGCTTCGCCTGCTCCCAGGTCTCCTCGATCTCCAGCGTCAGATGATCGATCCCGTCCATGCCCCGGCGCCATTCGTCCAGAGTGGGTGTCAGCGCCGCCTCGACCAGTTCCGGGCGCTTGTTCGGATCGTCGAACTCGAACATCGCATAGGCGAGCGGTTCGCCCTGGCGGAGCACCAGTTCCTCGCCCGGCTTGTCCCATTCGAAGGCCCAGACAATGTCCTGCGGCCAGATCGTAACCGGAATGCGCGTGGCGACCATCATCCCAGGCCATCGGCGCAGGCCGGTGCCGAGGAAGGGCGGGACAATGTTCATCATTGCCGCCGCGTCGGTGACGAAGAAGAACGGCAGGCGGAGCTGGATGACCGGGCGCTTGGGATGGCGCCAGCGTGCGGGCGGCTCCATCGACAGCAGAGCGGCGATCTTGTCAGGCTGGGCGAAGGTGCCGACGGGGTCGACGATCAGTTCCGGCCCCTCGTCGCCCTCCTCCAGGCCCAGCCGGATGCCGATCGGCGAGGGGATTTCAATGAGGCGCCGCTCCAGCCCGTTGACGGCCGGGCAATTCTGGATCGCCCGCGCGCCCAGCGGTTTTTCCCGGCTCGAGAAGACCGGGCGGGGTGGCTGAAAGGCGAACCCGCCCTCGGGGTCGGCCAGGCAAAATCCGATAGGGACGGGAATCGAAGGTCGGTACATGGGCTCCGCTCGCTGATCGCGGAGAATACCACGGCCAACATGTCAGTATTATTTCAGCCGCCGCTGCGGGGCCGGGGCAGGGGGCGCCAATCGGGCGGTGCCATCTCGAAGCCGTCGAAGGTGAAGCCCGGCGAAACGGTGCATCCGACCAAGGTCCATGCCCCCATCGACGTCGCGGTTTGCCACCATCCCGCCGGAACGACGCGTTGCGGGCGCTGTCCGGCGGCAATCTCGGGGCCGAGCATCCAGCTCTCGGCGTCGTGCCCGTCTCGCGAAACTGTGATCGACAGCGGGCCGCCGGCATACCAATGCCAGATCTCGGCCGCGTCCACCCGGTGCCAATGCGAGAATTCGCCGGCATCCAGGAGGTAGTAAATCGCGGTGCCGGTGGGGCGGGCGCCGTTCTCTGCCTCGGCCCGCCAGGTCTCGCGGTACCAGCCGCCCTCGGGATGCGGGGCGAGGTGTAAAGTCTCGATGATCTGGCGGGCGGTGGTCATGTAAGCGGTCCTCGGCAGAGCGGTTTCGGTAGACTATAGTGTTGCGCCACGAGAATGGAGGGCCTGATGGCGCTGGAGCGGTTCGTCGAGGCGCAGACCCCGGTGATCGACACGGTTCTCGCCGAGTTGGCGGCGGGGCGGAAGGCGACCCATTGGATCTGGTTCATCTTTCCTCAATTGGCGGGGTTGGGGCGCAGTCCGACGGCGCGATACTATGGCCTGACAGGGCGCGAAGACGCTGCGGCCTATCTTGCGCATCCGGTTCTGGGGCCGCGGCTCTTGCGCTGTGTCGAGGTGGCGATGCGGGGGCATCCGCGGACGGCGCACGAGATTTTCGGCAGCCCGGACGATTTGAAGTTCCGCTCGTGCCTGACCCTGTTCGCGGCGGTGCAGGGGGCGCCGGAGATCTTTGGCGCTGCCTTGGATCTTTTCTATGACGGGCCGGATCCGGCGACCCTGGATCTGCTTCGAACAGGGCCGAATTAAACGGAAAAACCCGGGCAGGCCCGGGTTTTGCTGATCTCCCCCACGCGCTTTCGCGCGCGGGGCCCGTTTGCGGGTGGCTGCCGCTGTGCTCAGGCCTTGCCCTTGTAGATGTCGACAAGTTTGCCGAGCATCTCCAGCGCATCGGCACGGGGGCGCTGGAAGGTGTTGCGGCCGATGATCGAGCCATTGCCGCCGCCATCGCGGATCGCGCGCGCATCATCATAGACGCTGTCGGCACCTTTTTTCGATCCGCCGGAGAAGACGATGATCCGCCGGCCATTGAACGCGGCCTTGACGCAATCGGCCACCCTTGCGGCCGGGGTGGAGATATCGATCCCCTCGGCCTCATAGACCTTCTTGGCCTCTTTCAGCTCCAGATGGTCGGTGGAGAGCTTCACCTTGATGACATGAGCACCGAGCAAGGCCGCGATCTGGGTCGCATAGGCGCCGATATCGATGGCGGTCTCCCCGTCTTTCGTCAGCGACTCGCCGCGGGGATAGGACCAGATGACGGTGGCGACGCCCTTTGCGGCGGCTTCCTCGCGCATGGCCGAGATTTCCTCGAACATCTCGAGGCCCTGGCTGGAGCCGGGATAGATCGTGAAGCCGATGGCGGCACAGCCGAGCCGCAGCGCGTCATCGACGCTGGCGGTCAGGGCCTGGTCCTTCGGCGCCTCGGAGGGGATCAGCGAGTTGGCCGAATTGGCCTTTAGGATCGTTGGGATCTGCCCCGCAAACGTGTCGGCGCCGGCCTCGAGCATGCCCAGGGGAGCGGCATAGGCGTTCAGGCCTGCGTCGATCGCGAGCTGATAATGGTAGTGTGGGTCATAGGCGTCGGGGTTGGGCGCGAAGCTGCGCGCCGGGCCGTGCTCAAAGCCCTGATCCACCGGCAGAATGATCATTTTCCCGGTCCCGCCCAGCTTGCCAGTCATCAGCATGCGGCAGAGATTGCCTTTTACTCCGGGCGTGTCGCCCTCGTACTGGCTCAGGATTTTCTGGACGGTTCTGGTGGCTTTCATCGGTCGGTTCCCTCGCGGCCATGACAGCTTGACTGGCGATGCGGTTAGCCCCCGGAGCAGCGCCGGTCAAGTGTCAAGACTTCGCAGTCGCACAGCCGTTTTTGTCGGGCTAGTCCAGGCCGAAGCGGCCCAGGATTCGGGTGGCGAGGCCCTGCTGCGACCAGATCTCGGCCGCCTCCCGTCCCGCGGTGCGTGTCAGATCCGTCCACGCCCCGCCAGTGCTGCCGGAGAAGCGCCGGTCGAGCCGGTCTCGCAGGGTGGCCGCCCCGCGGTCGCCCGCTGCTGCCGCGAGGGTCGCCCAGAGATAGGCCTGCGCATAGTTGCGCGGCACGCCATCGCCCAGTGCCGCATCATAGGCGCGTTGCCGGATTGCCGGGACATCGGCGCTGTCGAGCAGCGCCGTATCCTCCGTGTCGCGTGCCTCGGCCCCGGGCCAGGTCTGATATGCCTGCCGTTGCAAGACGAGGGTCTGGTCCAGTGCAAGCTCGGTCTCGAGCTGATCGGCGAGGGTGATGCCCTCGGCGCGGCTGGCTGACATGGCGCGCAGGGCCAGGCGGTAGGCGTCCTCGGTCGCCCCTTGTGCGGCGCGGGCCTCTGCCAGCAGTGCCACCGCCTCGCCATCCCAGGCGGCGACCAGGGGATCGAGCACTTCGGCTCCTTCTTCGATCGAGCGGGGCGCGCCGATGCCGGTGACCAGGGCACGGCCGACGCGCCGCCGGGCCTCATCGTCAAGGGCCCCGCCCCCCAGTGCCGCTGCCAGATCGGCCGGCGGGATCAGCGCGCCAATGGGGGAGGGGACCGCCGAGACGCTGGGATTGAGCGATGCGAGCAAAGCGTTCGGGTCGGCCAGCAGGGTTTCGTCCAGCCACAATCCGTTCTGAGGCCGGGCCGCGACGACGAGCCGGTTCTTCTCTTCCAGGAAACGCCCGATTTCCCGGCCAAGGTCAGCAGCGAAGGCCTGCGCCTCGGCACCGGGGGCTGCGCCTGTCGGTCCGGAGAGGCCTTGCAGAACCATCCCCTCGACCATCTGCGGCGCAGTCGAGAGATCGCCGAGTTGGGCCGAGAGGATTGGCTCCATCCGCTCCCACAGCCCACGATTCTCCAAACTGGCCTCGATGGCGCCGAGACGGGCGACGGGAACCGGCTCGTCATTGCCGCCATCCAGAGGGAGGCGGAGCCAGAGATAGTCGAAGGAGGCGTCAATGCTCAGATCAACCGCCTCGACCACATCGGCGACCACAGAAATCTCGGCGGCGGAGCTGGGCAGGTCATAGGAGATCCGGATCGACATCGTGTCCGAGGTCAGCCCGTCATAGCCCATGCCCAGAATCATCGCCGCCTGTTCCGGCGCCATACAGCCCCGCGGCACGGTGAGCCCGTTGATCTCGATGAGCGTCTCCGAGGTTTCGAAGCTGTAAAGCGTGCCTGAGGACAGCCGGTCGATCACCACTTCGCAGGCCCGCGGATCCTCTCCGCCCAGGTCGGGATAGACCCGCACGCCGGTCAGAACCGTGTCGAAGGTCTCGGGCGTGATCGACAGGCTCTCATAGGTCAGATCGACCGCGGAGCGCGCGAACAGGATCGAGTAATGGTTCAGCAGACGCAGCGCCAGCCGGGCGGCACGGTCGGCCTCGCTCTCCTGGGCGGAGGCTGTGGGAATGGCGAGGACTGTGACGGCGGTCAGGGCGACACAGGCGGCAGGCAGGCGAACGGGCATGGGGCGATCTCCTTCAATGCCCCGTCAGAGTAACCGGTCTGATCTGCGTGTGATACCGCGCTTCGATGACGGTGTGGCGATCAAGACCTTTGGCCCATGCGCCTCAGCCAGGCTTCGGGCGCCGACCGGGGCGGGCGACGGACGCTTTCCTTGTCAAACCCGATATGCTTGCTGCCCCAATCCATCATCGCCACCAGCACCGGCTTCAGATCGCGTCCCGCCTCGGTCAGGTGGTATTCGGCCCGGGGGGGGCGGTCGGAATAGATCCGTCGCTCGACCAGCCCCTCGCGCTCGAGCAGCTTCAAGCGGTTCGAGAGAGTCGTCGGATTGATATCCTCGATGGTCTTCTGAAAATCCGAAAAGCGGCAGCAATCATCCACGAAGAGGTCGCGGATGATGAGCAACACCCAGCGATCCCCCAGAAGGCGCAGGGCATCGGAGAAAGGGCAATCGGTCTCTTTTTTTCCTGTCATGGCGCGAGATGTAGCAATTCCGCTTTGAAAAATGAATACACTATAATATGTGTAGCAAGTCATGAGAATGGAGTGACAAGATGCGCCACCTGCTGAGCCACCCTCTCACCGCCTGCCGCGGCACCTGCTCGCTCCCTAAATGGGATCGGGGCGCGCGGCCGCACCCTCGCCTGAAACGGAGCATGGATATGTTGCAATTCACGAGCACGACCTCGCCGCTCGCGCTGCAAGTGATCGGCGTTCTCGCGGCAAAACTGATCGCCCTGGCGCTGGCGGTTTCGCTCAGCGAGCAGCGCGGGCGCGATCTGGTTCCGGTGGTGGCCGTGATCTATGCGGTCGCCCTGCCGGTGGCCCTGGCGCTGATGGCGCCGTGACGGAGGTTCAGCCCGCCGCGGCCTCCAGCGCTGCAACCCCGGGGAGGGTCTTGCCCTCCAGCCATTCGAGGAATGCGCCACCCGCAGTCGACACGTAAGAGAACCGTGCCGCCGCGCCGGACTGGTTAAGGGCGGAGACGGTATCTCCCCCACCGGCGACCGAGAGGAGAGAGCCGGCCTCGGTCAGTTCCGCCGCCGCCAGGGCCGCCGCGTCGGTGGCCGCGTTGAAGGGGGGGATCTCGAAAGCGCCTAAGGGTCCGTTCCAGACCAGGGTCTTCGCCTCGGCAAAATGCGCCTTGATCGCCTCGACCGAGTCGGGCCCAGCATCGAGGATCATCGCATCGGGCGGGCAGGCGGTGGCGGCGACCGTCTCGCTCTCGGCGCCTTCCTTGAACTCCCGCGCGATCACGACATCGCTCGGCAGGATCAACTGGCACTCGGCCGCGTCGGCTTTGGCCATGATCTCGCGCGCGGTTTCGGCCAGGTCGTGCTCGCAAAGCGACTTGCCGATATCGATGCCCTGGGCGGCGAGGAAGGTATTGGCCATGCCGCCGCCGATCACGATGCGGTCGACCTTTGCGATCAGGTTGCCCAGAAGGTCGAGCTTGGTCGAGACCTTCGCCCCCCCCACGACGGCGATGACCGGACGCTCCGGCGCGCTCAGGGCCCGGTCCAGCGCTTCGAGTTCCGCCTGCATCAGCCGGCCGGCCGCCGCGGGAAGCCGGCGCGCCAGCCCCTCGGTCGAGGCATGGGCCCGGTGCGCGGCCGAGAAAGCATCGTTGACATAGATGTCGGCGAGGCGCGCCATCTTATCGGCAAAGCCCGGATCATTGGCCTCTTCGCCTGGATGGAAGCGGGTGTTTTCGAGAAGAATCGCATGGCCCTCGGGCGTGCGATCTATCAATTCGTCGACGATCGGGCCGATGCAGTCTCCGGCAAAGTTGACCGGCACATCCAGCGCGGCCGAGAGCGCGTCGAGGGTGACATGCAGCGACATCTCGGGCCGGACCTCGCCCTTGGGCCGGCCGAAATGCGCGAGCAGGATGGGCACACCGCCGCGCGCCAGAATGTCCGTCACGGTCGGCACGATGGCCCGGATCCGCGTGTCATCGGCGACTTTGCCGTCTTGCAGGGGCACATTGATGTCCACCCGCACCAGCACCCGTTTGCCGCCAAGATCGAGATCGTCGAGGGTCCGGAATGTCATGATGTCACCTCCCATGGTCGCAAGCCTTGTCGCCAAACTCGGAGCCGGGCGCAAGGGTGGGCCGACGGCACCTTTTGGCGCAGAGCGTCGAGCGACTCGCAGGCCGCCATGCCCGTCTGGGGACGGGCCGGGAGGGGCTGGCCCCTCCCGCTTCGTCTGCGACGAAGATGGCGGCCTGCGAGTCGCTCGACAGGTTTGGAGCGGGAGGCTCGAGCAAAAACGGATCTGACTGATCCAGTCAGATCCCAGGATTTTGCTCAAAGCTCTGAGTCTGGACCAAAATTCTTT
>JBCBIS010000210.1:0-6816 GCA_038524325.1 Pseudomonadota bacterium | reverse complement strand
GGTGTCCTGCTCCGCCGCGAGATCGGCCGCGGCGATGCCGCTATAGGTGCCCTTCGCAGCGCCCAACCCGTTCTGGCAGCAGGCCGAGAAGAGCCCCTCATCAATCTCGCCGAATGCCGGGGCGTCGTTTCGCGAGAGGCAGAGCCGCCCGGCCCAGCGATACTCCATCGCGACCCCGTCGAGCCCGGGAAACCGGTTCTGGAACGACCGGTCGTGATCGGCGGCGACCCGGTCAAGGTCGTCGCCGCTCAGCTCCAGCTCCGGCGCATACGTACAACGGTTGCGGATGATGATCCGGTGTCCGCCCGTCCCGGCGACCCGGCGTACGGTGGTGCCCATCGGGTCGGAGGGCGTGATCCCCCAGCGTTCCTCACCGCCCAGCCGGGTGATCTCGGCCTCGCTCAGGGCGCGGGTCATCGAGGCATAGAGCATCACATGCATCAGCCGATCCCGGAACCCACCAAAGCTTTGCACATGCCCGTTGACGCCCAGGATGACCCGGGGCGCCCTGACGGTGCCGCCAGGCGTCCCCGCGGCCCAGACACCGCCCTGACGCGTGAGTTCCCGCACCGGGCTGCGGTCATGCACCAGCACCCGGTTGCTCCTCAGCCCCCCCGCGATCCCGCGCGCATAGAGCGCAGGCTGCAGCATGGCCGTTCCCGGGGTGAAGAGACCTCCGAGGTAATAATCCGAGCCCGTCATCTCCCGCATCTGCGACGCATCGAGCAAACGGTAGGGTTCGCCGATGGCATCGAGATGGCGGGCATAGTTTTGGTTATGCGCGACCCCCTTCGCTGTGGCAGCGCCGTTCACCTTGCCTGCGCGATGGATCGCCTCCTCTGGCAGGTCATAGGCCTTTGCCGCCGCAAGTGCGAAGGCAATGGCGGCCCGGTTCGCGGCCGTCTCGGCCCGGTCGCGCTGGTCTTCGCCGGTATAGTCGCCCGAGGTCAGCACATGCGGCAGGTCGATCATGAAGCCCGAGTTACGGCCGACGGGCCCCTCGCCAATTCGGACGGCATCGAGCACGACGATACTGTCGCCGGGATGCGCCATCGAGAGCCGCTGTGCCGCCGCGAGCCCGGCAAAACCCGCGCCGATGACCAGCCAGTCGACCGTCAGATCATCCTCCAAGGGCGCGAAATCCCGCTCGGGCGAGAGCAGTTCGCTCCACCCAGCGGGGCCGGTATCCTTCGGCAGACGCGTGATCTTCATGGCAGGCTCAGCTTGGCCATGCGCCCGCCATCGACCGTAAAGATCTGGCCCGTGACGAAGGCGGCCTCGGGGCTGGCGAGCCAGCAGATCAGGCTGGCGACCTCCTGGGCCGTGCCGGTGCGCCCGATCGGATGGATGGTTCCAAGCCGCGCGTGGAATGTGGCGGGGCGGGGCTGGCTGGCGATGAAGGCCTGGTTCAGTTCGGTGTCGATCCATCCGGGCGCCACAGCGTTGCAGCGGATGCCTTGGGGTCCGTGATCCACCGCCACCGCCCGGGTCAGCCCGTGCAGGCCCGCCTTCGAGGCGCAATAGGCCGGGTGGCGCGGGTTTGCCCCCAACCCTTCGACCGAGCCGACATTCACGATCGCTCCGCCCGAGGCGATCAGCAGAGGGAGCGCATGTTTGATCAGCAGGAAAGGCGCGGTCAGGTTGACCTGCAGGGTCTCGGTCCACTCCGCCGCCGACATCTCCAGCACCGTGCCCTCGCGCATCAGGCCGGCATTGTTCACCAGAATGTCGAGGCGTCCGGCCCGGGCGCTGATCTCGGCGAAGATCGCCTCCGCCGCGTCCGGGTCCGACAGATCGGCGCGGATGCCGTGATGCGCATCGTCCTCTCCACGTTGCGCCGTGAAGACCCGGGCGCCGCGCGCGGCCAGCAGATCCGCCGTTGCCCGCCCGATGCCCGAGCGGCCGCCCGTCACCAGGGCCACTTTGCCTTCGAGCACGCTCATCCCACCGGCTTTCCGCCATTCACCTCGACCAGTGACCCGCACATATAGCGGGCCTGATCGGACACCAGGAACAGAACCACATCCGCGATGTCCTCAGGCTCGGCGATCCGGCCAAGCGGCACCGAAGCGTTTAGCGCCGCGACCGCTTGGTCCGCCTCCAGCCCGCGGATCTCGAACCCGGTCCGGATCATCGGCGTGTTCACCTCGTTGGGGCAGACTGCGTTCACCCGGATCCCCGCACGCGCATGATCGCGGCCCAGGCATTGCGTGAGAGACGCCACCGCCGCCTTGGTCATGCAGTAGAGCGGGTGGTCCGGCCCGGGATGCACTCCCCAGCAGGAGGCGATGTTGACGATGGCCCCGCCACCCCGCTCCATCAGCGGGATCGCCGCGCGGCAGGTCCGGAAGGGCGCCTCGACATTCACGGCCAAGCTGCGGGCGAGGTCCTGATCGCTCGCCTCGGTGATCCGGCCACGGGTGATGACCCCGGCATTGTTGACCAGAATGTCCAGCCCGCCCATCCGTTCGGCCGCCATGCCGGGCAGAGCGTCGCAGAAGGCGGGATCCATCAGGTCGCCATCGAGATCGGCGCCGGTCCGGTCCGTGCCGACCACCTCTGCCCCTTGGTCGCGCAGGCGCTGCACGATCGCCGTTCCGATCCCGCCCGCGGCCCCGGTGACCAGCGCTTTGCGGCCCTGCAAGCTCATCTCAGAAATCGTTGTTCAGGGCGTCTTCGGCGGGGATCTCCCGCTCGCGGCGGGCGATGTAATCCTGCAGGGCCTCATCAATTGCCGGGTCGGGCGCGGGCTCCTCATAGGCCGCCAGCAGGTCCCGCGCCTTCTGCAGGGCACGCTCGGTGATCTCGACCGAGCCCTCGGCCGCCCATTGCTCGATCGAGTTGTTGTCGAACAGTTCCGGCATGAAGAACGCGCGCTGAAAATTGGCCTGTGTATGCGGATGGCCCAGGTAATGCCCGCCCGGACCGATATCGCCGACAGCCGAGAGGGCTTCGTCGAAATCGTCCCAGCGGACGCCTTCGGCCATTCGATAGGCCATGGCGCATTGCTCGGCGTCGACGATGAACTTGGCGATGGAGCAGTGCATTCCGGCCTCGTTCCACCCTGCCGAGTGCCAGATATAGTTCGCGCCCGCCATCATCACGGCCATCAGGGTCGTGGCGCTCTCATACCCTGCCTGCGCGTCAAAGGTCTTGGCACCGCCGAGCGTGTTCGAGGTCCGCCATGGCACCCGGTAATGGCGCGCCATCTGGCCGATCATGAAGTTCATCAGGCTGATCTCGGGCGTGCCGGCCATCGGGGCGCCGGATTTCATCGACACGGTCGAGAGGTAGTGGCCATAGATCGCCGGGCAGCCCTTGCGCACCACCTGGGTATAGGCCAGCGCGCTCAGCGCCTCGGCATTCAGCTGCGCCACCGCGGGCGCGGTCGAGGCGGGCGTGTTCGCACCACCGAGCACAAAGGGCGAGCAGAGCACCGGCTGGTTGCGCCTGCAGAAGGCCCGCATCGCACCCAGCATGACCTCGTCCCAGACCAGCGGCGAGTTGCCGTTGCAATTGCCGGTCACGACCGGGTGGGTCTCGAGGGACGCCTCGCCAAACAGGATCGCGCACATGTCAAGCACGTCCTCGGCATTCTTGGGCGATGTCGTCATGCCCATGAACGTCTTGTCCGAGTGTTTCATGCTGGAATAGGTGATGCGCAGGTGACGGTGGCTGACCGCGTGATCCATCGGCTCGACGATATGGTGCGCGCTGGAATGCAGCGCGGGCAGCATATGGCTGAGCTTGTGGAAGTTCGCGAGGTCGTCCAGCGTCGGCCCCCGGCGGGTATCGGAGAGATCGCGCAGATAGGGGGCGCCGGTCATCGGCACGAAGATCGCGTGATCCTTGCCGAAGGGCAGATTTTTGGCCGGATTGCGCGCGTGATAGGTGAAGCTTTCGGGGATGGTCGCGATCAACTCCCGCACCAGCCCACGGTCGAGATGCACCCGGTCTCCATCGCGGATATCCGCACCGGCCCGCCTCCAGTCGGCAATGGCCTCCGGGTCGCGGAAGACGACGCCGACATTCTCGAGGATATCCATCGAGGCAGCATCGATCTGCTCGACCTGCTCCGGGCTCATCGGCTCGGTCAGCGGCAGGCGGCGCTTCAGGGCGGGCAGCATGTCATCCGAGACTGCCGTGCGGATCTCGCGCCGCGAGCCACGTCCCCCGCGGCGAACCCGCTTTTCCTCGGCAATGGCGGTCATCCCAGATCATCTCCAGAGGCGGGATCGGACAGGTCGATCCAGATGGTTTTCAACTCGGTGTACTGGTCATGGGCCTGGAGGCCGTTGTCGCGCCCGCCGAAGCCCGAGGATTTGTAGCCGCCGAAGGGGGTGGTGATGTCGCCCTCGCCATAGCAATTGACGGTCACCGTACCGGCCTTGATCTCCCGCGCCGCGCGGATCGCCTGACGGCCATTGGCCGAGAAGACCGAGGCGGTCAGGCCATACTCGGTGTCATTGGCAATGGCGATGGCTTCCTCGGTCGAGGCGGCCTCGATGACCGAGAGAACGGGGCCGAAGATCTCTTGCGTTGCGTGTTTGTCCCCTGGCTTGGCATCATAGATCGTCGGCGGCACGAAGGGCCCGTCCGCCTTGCCGCCGGTGATCGCGCCCTTTTTCAGGAAGCCCTTTACCTTCTTCAGATGCGCGCCATCGATCAAGGCGCCGAGCCTGGTCGCCGGATCCAGCGGATCGCCCACACGCCACAGCTTCACGCGGGCGAGGATGCGCTCCATCAGCGGCGCCCGCACCGCCTTGTGGACGATCAGGCGAGAAGCGGCCGAGCAATTCTCGCCCATGTTCCAGAAGGCGGCATTGACGATATGCTCGGCGACCAGATCGAGGTTCTCGGCATCCTCCAGCACCACGGCGGGGTTCTTTCCGCCGCATTCCAGAACGACCTTCTTGAGATTGCTGTCGGCGGCATAGCGCAGAAACCGCCGCCCGGTCTCGGTCGAGCCAGTGAAGGAGATCATGTCGATCCCGGGATGGAGGCCCATCGGCTCGCCCACGCTGGGGCCATCGCCGGGCAGCACCTGGAGGACACCGCGCGGCAGCCCTGCCTCATGCGCCAGTTCGGCGACCCGGAGGGCGGTAAAGCTGGTCTGTTCGGCGGGTTTCACGATCACCGAGCAGCCCGCCGCCAGCGCCGGCCCGATCTTCCAGGCCAGCATCAGGATCGGGAAGTTCCAAGGCAGCACCGCGCCCACCACGCCAACCGGCTCGCGCAGGATCATCGCGATGGCATCGTCCCCGGCGGGGGCTGTCTGATCATAGATCTTGTCGATCGCCTCGGCATGCCAAAGGATCGTGTTGATCGCTTCGGGCACATCGATCCCCTCGCAATCAGCGATGGGCTTGCCGGCCTCGACGCATTCCATCACGGCCAGTTCGCGCCGGTTCCGGGTCATCAGCTTGGCCAGCCGGACCAGAACGCCCTTGCGCTCCGCCGGGGGCAATCTTGACCAGAGGCCCTGGTCGAACGCCTCTCGCGCTTTGCTGACCGCCAGATCCACGTCCTTGGCATTGCAGGCGGCAATCGTAGCGATCGTCTCGCCATTCGCGGGGTTCAGGGTCTTGAGCTTCGCCCCCTTGCCCGGGCGGAACTTGCCATCGATGAAGGCGCCGCGGGGATAGTCGATATCGGCCGCAATGGCTGCGTATTCATCCCTGGTCAGCAGATCCGACATCACTTGCCCCCCTTGTTATGCGAACGCTCGATGGCGGCGATGGTGGTGTTCATAGTGCGTACAACCTCGTCGAAGGCGCGCTTGTCTTCTTTGTTGAGCGATTGCAGCGGGCGACGCGGCGGACCGCAGGCGATCCCCCGTCCGGTCATGCCGTATTTGATGCTCTGGACAAATTTGCCGCCCTGCTCCAGCACCCACATCAGGGGCAGCATGGCGCTCATGATCGCCCGGCCCTTGTCGAAATCCTTCTCGATCACACAGGCGCGATAGAGCGACAGATGGGCCTCGGGCGCGAAATTGGACCCGGCACAGGTCCAGGACGTCGCGCCCCAGGCAAAGAACTCCAAGGCCTGGTCGTCCATCCCGCAGCTCAGGGCGATATGCGGATAGTCCCGGGCCAGCATATGCAGGCGGTTCGGATCGCCGGAACTTTCCTTGATCGCCTTGAAATTTGGCGAGCGGCCGAGCCGGTCGAGCGTCTCCTCATCCATGTTCACCGCCATTCGGCCGGGGTAGTTGTAGAGCAGCACCGGCAGATCGGCTGCCCGGTCGATGGCCAGAGCGTGCAGGGCGATCTCGCGGCCCGTGGGATAGGCATAGGGAGGAGTGGTGATCAGGATGGCATCGGCGCCGATCTCGCGCGCCGCCTCGGCATAGGCGATCGAGTCCTCGGTCCGGATCGCGCCCGTGCCGACGATCAGCGGGAGGCGCGAGCCGAGCACCTCCTTCGCCAGCTTCATCATCTCGAAGCGTTCTTCGGGCGTCTGGACATAGTATTCACCCGTGGTCCCCGCGACCAAGGCGGCGTGGATGCCTTTCTCGACCAGGAACTCCAGCACCTCGGAGAAGCGCGCATGGTCGATCCCATGATCGCTGTCATGCGGAGTGACGACCGGGGTGATGATGCCCTCAAACTGCATTCTTCTTCTCCGCAAAGCTGATGACGTCCAGCGGTAGGGGGTCGGGCTGCACGAAACGCTCGAGCCGGTCGCGGCTGAGGTCCCAGTGCTGCAGGGTCAGGTCGACGACCACGCCGACCTCGCCGGCCTCGATGGCGGCGATCATCGCGTCATGCTGTTGGCTGGCCTGCCGGATCGCCACGTTCTCAGCCGGGGCCG
>JBCBIS010000209.1:0-6839 GCA_038524325.1 Pseudomonadota bacterium | reverse complement strand
TCCAGTGTCGGCAGATTGGCGGAGATCTGTGTGCCGCCTGCGGGTTGTGCTTGCGGCAGGGTCGGCGGAACCGGCATGGGCGCCACATCGGCGAGTGGTGCCTGCGGCGTGGCTGGGCCCACTTGCGGCAGGACAATCGGCGGCAGCGTTTCAGCGGGCACGGCTTCAGCGATCGGCCCCAATGGCAGGATCGGCGCCGCGGTTTTGGACACCGTCTCGGCAGGGCCCTGCGGGCGGATCACGACGGGCTCGACCTGGTCGAGTTCGAGCAGAACGTCCGAGAAATCCCCGGCGTCGTCACGCCGGACGGGCTCCGTGCCCGACTGGTCGGGTGCCGGTGCCTCGGCGCTATCCTCAGTGCCCGCGGCCGTGCGCTGGGCGTCGGTCTCCTGCGGCTGCGACATGGGCTGCTTTTCCCCCGGCCCAGCGGACTGCTGCGGTTTCTCGCTGCGGGATCTGTCGTCGGCGGGTGCGGATTGAGACGCTGACTTTGCCTCTTTCTGCAGGGATTTACGCGCTGCGGTATCGGCGGAATGCGCGCCGAAGCCTTCTAATCCGATCATGGAAGACCCTCCTGGTTCTCACGAGGGCGGAGTATCGGGAGCAAGCCTTACCAATCATTTACTGCACTCGGTCACCATAAGCCAAACCACAGAGGACGGATTTGAGATGACCGTGATCACGACACCGCAGGCCGCTGTAAGCAGCGAGTTCGCACGGCTGCCCGATCTGAAAGCCATGCCAGAGGGGCCGACGCGCGAGGAAGCTTTGCGCAAAACAGCCGTCGAATTCGAAACGCTGTTCCTGGCAGAGATGTTGAAACATGCAGGTCTGGGCAGCGCACGCGAAAGCTTTGGCGGGGGTGCTGGCGAAGAAGCGTTCTCGGGCCTGCTGGCCGGCGAGCAGGCGCGGCTGTTGGCGGAGCGCGGCGGGATCGGCCTGGCCGACCGCCTGTTTGAAAGCTTGCTCGAACGTGAGGGCGGAGATGTTTGAGAAACTCTCCTGGCAGCTTCGGCTCAACCGTGTGATCTCGATGTTGGAGCAGGATCGCAAGCTGCTGCTGCAGGGCCGGTCGGAACGCCTTGCCGATCATGCTTTGCGCCGAGCTGATATGGAGGCGGAGCTGCGTTCGATCCCCGAGCGCATGGCCGAGGCGCATCAGGCCGAGATCTCCCGGATCAAGACGCTGGCAAAACGAAATGAGCTCCTGCTCTCGGCCTATATCGACGGGGCGCGGAAGGCCGTGCATCGGCTCGCGGAGATCGAGGCGAACCAGAGCAGCATCGGCGCCTATGGCAGCGATGGCGCCCGCTTGGATCCTGCGGCGAAACGGCGGACAAAAGATCGCAAGGCGTGAGCGGTCTTTCCAGCCGCTGCCGGATCAGCTTTCGACAGAGAGCAGGATGTTCTGGATCGAGCTTGATCCAAGGCCGCCATTGTTGATCCCGAACAACGTCAGGGCAGAGAAGCCGGGCGTCAGCGGTGTCGGACCATCCAGCGCCGCCTGACGGGCGAGGAAGCGCGAGATCACTCGGTCGACTTCCTCGGTATCTGTGAAGATCTCGAGAGAAGTGCTGCCGAAGGTGCGATTGTTGAACTCGCGCATTTCCTGCTGCTGGCGGTCGATGTCGAGCTGGGCGAAACTGTCGCCCAGACCAAAGGCGCCTTCGAACACCGCACGCACCGCCTGGTCGCCCAAGACCGAGAACCACGCCGTCCCGTCCGGGTCGCTGGCGGTGGCATAGGTCTCGATCTCGCGACGGAAGTTCAGCGCCAGGCGAAGGGTCGAATCCTGCTCACCAACCGCGATTTCGAACTGCCGCTCTTTGTAGGCGTCGGTGATGGATGCGGCAAAGCCGGGCTCGGCCACCTGAGCACCGCCCGAATTGCCATAGCCGAAGGCGTTGACGAAGTTCTGATACCGGGGATCGACGAAAAGATTGGCGAAGGCACCCGGATCCTCCGTTCCCTCCTCCAGCATTTTGCGCAGGAAGGCCTGTTTGTTGATATCGTCGTCAAGACCGAAGGCGCCGAGCGCGACCTGGAGCAGACGCCGGTCGCTGACCAGGGCCTCTGCGGTGGTGGCGCTCGCGATGTTTTCCTCGAAATACGCGATTTCCCGGGCAATCTCGGGCTGCGCCTCGAAGACCAGCCGTTGACTGGCTTCGGTTTGCTCCAGCAGTCGAAAGCCAATGATGCCCGTTGCGGGAATGAGCGGTGCGAACATCAGGACCCTCCCATGGCCAAAAGCTTCTCTTCGAGCTCGAGGAGCCGGCGCAGCGCTTTGAGCGCCTGGTAATACTTGCCCTCCTCGACCGCGAGGCGCGCATCCGACAGGCGCCCCTGGCTTTCCTCGTCGCTCAACACTTGCTCGAGTTGCGCGATCCCCGAGAGGAGCTGTGGCTGCGCCTCGTCCGGGTCCGCCTCGCCCGCCAGGACAAGCTGTGCGATGTAGCAGACGCGACGCACCGGCGTGTTCGCGTCTTCGGGATGGATGGCGTCGCGCAGGCGGAGCACATTGGAGTCGGCGGTCAGAATGTTCAGGCGCGCGCGGCGCGACCCGTTCTCCATGACCACACCGTTCACGATAAAGCGCTCACCCGGGCCGAGTTTGAGGATCAGGCCGGGCATGACGCGGCCTCGGGTCTGGCGCGCAGACCTTTCATCACCGAGGTGTTGATGTCGATCAATGGCGTGGCTGTGGCCTTGCCCTTCATGACCTTGGTCGTATGGTCGCGCGTGAATTCGGCCAGATAGAAAAGCTGGGCACGGAGAAGCTCGGGCAGGGGGTTGCCGTCGAGCATCACATCCGCGGCAATCACGGTCCACAGACGGCGGTTTTCATGCAGTGCCGCGACCAGATCCGGATAGTGCGGCTTCTCCTCCGCGGCCAAGCGTGAGAGATGTGCGGTGACCTTTGCAAAGGCCTGGTATTCGATCATGCGCGGCGAATTGACGGCGATCTTTGCACTGCCATAGGCCGAGTTCGCTGTGTTTGCAGCAGACATCTTCATATACCTCAAAAGCCTTTCCCTTCAGCAGGGACGAGGCGTGGAACCGGATTCACCCGGCCTTTGAGACGAAACCCGGGGGCGGAGGGATGCCCGCCCCCGGATGGGTCAGATTACCGGAACAGCGACAGGATGTTCTGCGGTGCCTGGTTGGCGATGGACAGCGACTGGGTGGCCAGCTGCTGCTGAACCTGCAGGGCCTGCAGACGGGCCGAAGCCTCTTCCAGATCCGCATCGACCAGACCGCCGATACCGGTCTTGAAGCTGTCGATCAGCGATTGCTGGAACTCGGACTGAAGTTCGACACGGGTCTCGACCGTACCGATCGCTGCCTGTGCAGTGATTGTGGTTTGGATCAGGGTCTCGATATCGGTCAGAGCCTGAGCCTGGTTGGTGGCCACGTTAATGCCCGACAGAGCGGCCAGACCACCGGTACCCACCGATGCAACCTCGACGGTCACAGTGCGGTCGATGGCAGTCGCGGTTGCGTCGTTACCAAGCTGAATGGTGCCAGTGTCGGTTGCCGGGTCATAGTCGACGACAACACCGTCCAGATTTTCGGCCAGGATCAGATCGCGAAGGCTGGTGATGACAGCGGCATCGGGGTCCGTTGCGGCCAGATCTTCAGCGGTCGCCGTGTAGGTCACGGTGGTGTCGCTGATCGTGACCGAGATCCTGTCACCGGCGGTCAGGGTCGTTGCGTCGATTTCGATCTCACCAGCTGCCGGAGCGGCATCGCCGACGGCGGCACCAGCTTCCAGAGTGAAAGCTGCAAAGGTCTCGTCGGTACCCGCGGTCGCACCAGTGGTGCCGTTCAGGGCGCCAGCCCGCGCAGCGCCCGCTGCGGTGCTGAGGTTCTGAGCGGCAAGCGTGATGGTCGAGGTGGTCACGCCAGTTGCCGAACGGTCAAGCGACGCCAGGATGTTGAATGCGCCGGCCGAACCGTCGATCAGGTTCACACCGTTGAACTGAGCCGCCGAGATGATCGAGCCGACCTGGCCGACCAGCGAGGTGATTTCGTTCTGGATGATCGTGGCGTCGTTGGCAGGGTTGCCTGCGTCCACAATCTTGGCCTTGATGTCTTCCAGCAGGTTGCCGACATTGTCGACAGCTTGCGAGGCGACGCCCAGGCTCGAGGAGCCGAGGTCAAGCGACGACTTGATCGCTTCGAAACCAGCGACGTCCGAGCGCATCACTTCCGAGATCGCGAAGATCGCGGCATCGTCTTTCGAGTCGCCGATTTTCAGACCGGTCGAGATCTCGCTCTGAACCCCTTCGAGGCCCGAGTTGATGCTGCGAAGGGTTTGGAGCGCGACCATCGCGCTGCTGTTGGTGAGAATGCTTGCCATCTGGCATGTCCTTTCAAGGCGTGCGGGCTTCAAACCCGCGGTTCATGTGTTCCCGGTTGTGCCGGGGCGCAGATCCGCCTTTCTGACGTGTCGGACAACGGGTCGGGCCAGTTGTCCTGATGAACCCTAATGGTTCGCGAGGGGGACTATCCCGCCAATCTCCTAACAATTTCTCTCTGATGGGTAGGCGGGACCGTTCGATTTTCGGTCAATTCTCTTGAGCGCCTTCCAAGGTGTTCAGCATGCGATAGGGCATCGGCAAGCGCCGGCTCTCGCCATGGACCAGAAGATCCTGAACATGGATCTGCCAGAACTGGGTCTGGATTTGCTGGATGCAAAACCCCTCGACCGAGGTCCAGCGCATCAGCATGCGATAGACCTCGGCGGCCTCTTCCAGACCCCGGCCGCCATCTTGGACCACGAAGGCCTCATAGACCTGATCGCGCACGGCCGAATAGCCATTCTGGATCGGACCAGTCGAGATGCCGTGATAGAGGCAGAAGATCCCCAATCGGCGCAGCGAATGAAAGAATGTCCTGTTGAACCGGCCCCGGATCAACAGGTCGAAATGGTTCTGGAACATCTCTTTCAGGGCCAGAACCGCGCGCACGGTCAGCTGGCTGTCCTGCGGGATCTTGGTGACCACCTGCAGCAGCATCTCCTCGGCCCAGTCCTTCTGCATCGAGAGGAGTTCAGCGCGCATTTTCAGAAATTGGCGCTTGCTGCGCACATCCAGGGAGAACGTCTCTTCGATCCGGACAAGTTCAGCCGTGGGCAACAAGATGTCGCCCACCTTGTGTTCGAACTCCTCGAAGGTCTGGATAGACATGACTGTCCCGATTGCCTGTGAGGCCGAATAATAGGGCGTCAAGCATTGAGAATGCGTTAGCTATCTTCGGCCGGCTGGGCGTCTGGCGCGGAAGTTGCACGCTCGTCCAGAACTGCAATCAGTTGCTGAAAGCTGTCAGGGATCGAGCCGGGAGAACGCTCGGCACAGAACCGGTCGAGCGGCGTGTGGAGCCGGACGGCACGGTCGAGCTCGGCATCGACGCCCACTTTATAGAGCCCCGTCTGGATCATGGGTTCCGCTTTCTCATAGGCCCCTATCAGCCGCCGGGTTTCGCCCAGAAGCTGGTTCTCTGCCTCCGAGGCCGCCCGGGGCAGCGCGCGGCTGACCGAGCGGCCGATATCGATCGCGGGAAAGCGGCCCCGCTCGGCGATGCTGCGGTCGAGGACCACGTGCCCGTCGAGAACGCCCCGTGTGATATCGGCCACCGGCTCTTCCATGTCCGAGCCCGCGACGAGAACCGAGAAGACTGCCGTGATATCTCCGCTTTGCCCATCATCGGGTCCCGGGCCGGCGCGTTCCGCCAGCGCTGCGATCAGATTGGCGGTTGAGGGTGGATAGGCGCGGAGGCTGGGTGTCTCGCCCGCGGTCAGCGCCACCTCGCGATGGGCCTCGGCGAATCGGGTGAGACTGTCGACCAGCAACAGGACATGTCTGCCCTGATCTCGAAAATGTTCTGCCACCGCCATCGCAGTCCAGGCCGCACGGCGCTTGATCAGAGGTGATTCGTCCGAGGTCGCCACCACCAGAACGGCCCGGCGCATACCCTCGGCCCCCAGGCCGTTGGTGATGAACTCCTTCAGCTCCCGCCCACGCTCTCCAATCAGGGCAAAGACGACGATATCCGCCTCGACCCCCCTTGCGAGATCGGTCAGCAGGCTGGACTTGCCCACGCCCGATCCGGCGAACAGGCCGACTCTCTGCCCCCGCACGATGGGTAGGAGGGTATCGAGAACACACAGCCCGGTCGCCAGCCGAGCCCCCAGGGTCGCCCGCCCCGCCGCCGGGGGTGGGGCGCGGCGGAGATCGGCCTGCCGATCGCCCTCGGGCAGCGGCCCCGGGTCCAGCGGGGTTCCGAACGCATCAATGACCCGCCCGATCCAGGCATCATCCGGGCGGAGCGGACGGTCTGGCATCAGCCAAACCGGGTCATGCAGGCCAATCCCTTCCACCGCGCCATAGATCATCGCGCGCGCGCCGCCTTCGGCCAGGGCGACGATCTCGCCCTCGCGTCCCGGACCGTTGGCGCTGTCACCGAGTTTGATTCGGTCACCCAGGCGGGCTTGCGCGCCCAGGCCCGAGACGGTCAGGGCCCCACCATCTGCAGACACCACCCTGCCACAGCGCCTGCGGGGCGAGAGGCGTGCCAGATCGGCCTCGAGGCCGGCGATATCGATCATGTCACTCTCCTCATGTCCCGGGCTGTCAGGCCTGACAGCGCCATTTCCCCCGTTTCGCCGGGCTTGACCGGTGATCTGTCTCAAAGCCGGGCAGGCCAGGGCGCTGTCGGGTTACGCCTTGTAAATCTCTGATGGTTAAGCCCGCCTTGACTATGAACGGTGGGAGAACCCGGGTGAGCTCGCATATGACCATCATCGACATGGCGCAGTCCTTGGCGCGCCATGCTTCGAC
>JBCBIS010000208.1:0-6845 GCA_038524325.1 Pseudomonadota bacterium | reverse complement strand
TCTGGAACGAGGCGCGCACCAGGATCGCCATATCGTCGAGGCTGAGCGGGTCGTGGCCGCGGGTGCCGCGCGACAGCGCCTCCGCCTCCTCGCCGATCCAGCGCGCCTCCTCCTCGCCGTCCCAATGTCCGATCAGGCGGACTTTCTCGCCATGATTGCTGTCGGTCCAGAGCGTCTTGCCGAGCCGCCCCTCATTCGCTGCGATCACGCCCGAGGCGGCGGCGAGGATGTGCGGGGTGGAGCGATAGTTCTGCTCGAGCCGGATGACCTGGGCCCCCTCGAAATGTTTCTCAAAATTCAGGATGTTGGCGACCTCGGCCCCGCGCCAGCCATAGATCGACTGGTCGTCATCGCCGACACAACAGATGTTCTGGTGCTCGGCGGCCAGCAGGCGCAGCCAGAGATACTGCGCGACATTGGTGTCCTGATACTCGTCCACCAGCATGTATTTAAAGCGCTGCTGATAGTCCTTCAGCACCTCCGGAAAGCCCTGGAAGATCGTCACGACATGCAACAGAAGATCGCCGAAATCGACGGCGTTCAGCGTCTTCAGCCGGGCCTGATAGGCGGCGTAAAGCTCCGCCCCGCGGCCATTGGCGAAACCGCACTCATCGGCGGGCACTTTGCTCGGCACCAGCGCCTTGTTCTTCCAGCGGTCCAGCATCGAGGCGAAGAGGCGCGGCGGCCAGCGTTTCTGATCGATCTCCTCCGCATCCAGGATCTGCTTGATCAGGCGGAGCTGATCATCGGTGTCCAGGATGGTGAAGTTCGATTTCAGATCCACCAGCTCGGCATGGCGGCGCAGGATCTTCACGCAGATCGAGTGGAAGGTGCCGAGCCAGGGCATCCCCTCGACCGCGTTGCCCATCATCGCGCCGATCCGGGACTTCATCTCGCGCGCGGCCTTGTTGGTGAAGGTCACGGCCAGGATCTGGCTGGGCCAGGCGCGGCGGGTGTGTATGAGATGCGCCAGACGGGTGGTCAGCACCCGGGTCTTGCCGGTGCCGGCACCGGCCAGGACCAGCACGGGGCCGTCGAGCGCCTCGACCGCCTGCATCTGCGCCGCGTTCAGCCCGCTCAGATAGGGCGGCGGCGCCATCGCCTGTTGCGACAGGGGCCGCGCCTCCCAGGCGTCGAACTCCTCGGCCTCGTTCGGATAAGCACTGCTCATGACATAGACAATAGCGCCATCGACGCCGAAGAGGAAGGATTTGTTCAGTTAATGTTCACGGGTTTTCTGTGGATGACGGGGATTTTAACGGGGATAACCTTGCAAGCCGGGCCCGAGGACCCAAAGTTGCACTACGCAATTTTTTATGGAGCAGCACATGTTTGGGTTCCGCAAAACCTCGATGGTCAGCGCGGAGGCGGCCCTGGCCGGTCGCGCCGAGCCGATCCCCACCGCCGAGACGCATTTCATCAACGGCCACCCGTTGAAAGGCCCCTATCCCGAGGGGCTGGAGATGGCGATGTTCGGCATGGGCTGTTTCTGGGGCATCGAGCGCCGGTTCTGGACCCGCCCGGGCGTCTGGGTCACGGCCGTCGGCTATGCGGCGGGCTTTACCCCCAACCCGACCTATCAGGAGGTCTGCACCGGTCGCACCGGCCATAACGAGGTCGTGCTGGTCGTCTTCGACCCGGCCAAGACCTCCTATGCCGATATGCTGCAACTGTTCTGGGAGAACCACGATCCCACCCAGGGCATGCGGCAGGGCAATGACGTGGGCTCGCAATACCGCTCGGGCATCTACACCTATTCCGCCGATCAGGCGCAGGCGGCCGAGGCGAGCAAATCGGCCTTCCAGAGCCGGCTGACCAAGGCGGGCTTCGGCAAGATCACCACCGAGATCCTGCCCGCGCCCGAGTTCTTCTTCGCGGAAGATTACCACCAGCAATATCTCGCCAAGAACCCCGGCGGGTATTGCGGCGTCGGCGGCACCGGCGTGCGCTGCGCCGAGGGGCTGACCGCCTGATCCGGCACTGACCCTTTTCCCCGGCGGCCCGCCCCGCTATGCAGGCGCGGTGACCGCCGGGGAGCCTGCATGACCACCTTCACAGCATTGACCACCTTGACCGGCCGCGCGCCGGCGGAAGCCTTGGGCGAAGCGCTCGAAGCGCTCGACCCCGCACCGACCGGCGTGGGCGTGTTCGAGATCGAGGACGGCTCGGGCCTGTGGGAAGTCGGGGGATATTTCGAGGCAAGGCCCGACCCCGCCGGCCTCGCCCTGCTCGCCACCCTGTATGGCGCGGCGGATTTCACCGTCTCGCGCCTGGATGACCGCGATTGGGTGGCGCAGGTGCGGCGCGAGCTGACCCCGGTCGAGGCCGGGCGCTTCATCGTCCACGGCGCCCATGACGCGCATCGGGTGCCGGAACAGGCGATCGGGCTGAAGATCGAGGCGGCGATGGCCTTTGGCACCGGGCATCACGGCACCACGCGGGGCTGTCTCTTGTTGCTCGACCATCTGCTGACCCGGGGGTGCCGTCCCCGGCGGGTTGCCGATATCGGCTGCGGCACCGGGGTGCTGGTAATGGCAGCCGCCGCCGCCCTGCGCAGCCGGGCCATGGCGGCAGATATCGATGCCATCGCGGTCGCCACGGCGCGCGAGAATACCCGGGCCAATGGCCTGCACCCCTGGATCCGCGCCGTCGAGGCCGCCGGTCTGGGCCGCGAGGCCCTGTGGCGCGGCGGGCCCTATGATCTGGTATTCGCCAATATCCTGGCGCAGCCCCTCAAACGCCTGGCGCAGCCGATTGCGATTGTCACGGCGCCGGGGGGGTATGCGATCCTCTCCGGCCTGCTGGCGCATCAGGCGCCGGGGGTCGAGGCGGTCTATCGCGGCTATGGCTTCCGGGCCGTGCGGCGGCTTCGCCTGGGCGAGTGGACCTCGCTGCTGCTCCGCCGCCGCGATCCCCTGCCACAAACGAAAAGAGCCGCCCCGTGAGGAGCGGCTCTCGATCAGAAAATCCGGCGGATCAGCCGCGGATCAGGAACATGTCCGAAACGGTGGCTTTGGTCAGGCCGATGTCTTCCAGTTGCTCCGGCGTCAGCTGCGAGAGCACCTCGCGGGTGCGGCGCTGGGCGTTCCAGGCGTTGTAGCGAGCGACCAGGCCGGAAGCGGCGCTGGCAATGCGGTGAACGGTGATCGCGCCAAAGGGCGCTGCTTGGGTCGAAACATGGGCCATTGCGGTCCTCCATCAGATGAGTGTTTGGCGCGCATCCTGCGCTGTTCTGAGCCGCAAATAGGGGGGAGACGCCCGCGGCACAATTGCCGAGCCTGCATGACTGATATGCATTTTTTGCATCGCACAAATCCACGGTAAACATCTGATTTAATATGGCTTTTTCGCGTCGGCCGGCGTCGCTTTTAGACCTCGGAACACCGCTTTTGATGCCCGTGTCGCAAAGTGTTGACAGATCCTGTCGATCCGGGCAGCGCGCGGTCGATTTTCTGCTGAGAAAATCTTCAGACCTTTGTGCAGGGCGCGGGCGAGACGGCGTTTCGCTCAGATCTCGAACGCGTTCGCGGCGAGCAGGAGGAGCCCCGGAATCGTCTGCACGTAAAGCACGGTCCGGATGCCGCAATACCACCCCGCGAGGCCCGCGATGGTGACGCAGCCCGCAAAGAAATAGACGAAGTCGACATTCACCGTCATGCCGGGATCGAGCGCCGCAAAGAACCCGCCCGCAAGGAACAGGTTATAAACGCCCTGGTTGAAGGCCATAAAGCCCGACCAGCGCAAGGCCCGGTCGAGATTTGCGTCGTCCAACCCCTCGTTATGGCGGTTCCGGGCGAGGCTGGCGCCCAGGCTCCGCCAGAAGAACATCTCGGCGAGGCCGAAGGCCATATGCATCACCATCAGGATCACACACAGGATATAGGTGATCATCGCATCCCCCCGGGAGACAGCGGCAAATCAAACCCGCCGGCGGCAACAGGCCGGAAGATTCAGTGCTTTGTCAATGCTGACCTTGCATGCGGTGCGACGTCGGCGGAGCCCTTTACGCCGCCGGTTTCGAGGCATCCTCGCCCGGCGGAAGGTCCTGGGTCGCGCGCGCCTCCTCCACTTCGTCGAATTTCCAACGGATCGCCTCCAACAGAGCTTGGGTAGAGTCCTCCGTGGCCATCTCATCGCCTTCCGTATGATCCAACAACCGCTCGATCAGGCACAGCAGGTCTGCCGCCTGCTGGCTTATCTCTGCGCCATGGGAGGCATAGGCGGGCGGGAGCGGGCCCATCGCTTCGCTCTTCAGAAGGCTCGCCAGCCCGGTGATCCCATTCAGCGGCGTGCGCAATTCGTGGCTGATGCCCAGCAGGAACCGGCTCCGCGCCGCCTCGGCCCGATGCGCGAGGTCCAGCGCCTCTTTCAGTTGCAGGTTGAGCTGCCGCTCTCGCAAGGCGGCGAGGCCCAGTTCCAGCATGATCGCGGCCCAGGCCATGGCCACGATGATCGTCGCACTGACCGTGACGGCGACCCCGCTGTCTCCGAACAGCGCAATCGCCAGCAGCCGCCCGGCATAGCCGACGCAGAGCGCCGCGAAGGGCAGGCAGAGCAACGTCGCCATCCGCGGGCCATATTTCTCCAGCCGCCGCCAGAGCGTGACGACCATGACCCCAGTCACCGCGGAATTCAGGCAGGAGCTGCTGAGCATCAGCGGATAGGCATCCTGCCACAGCAGCGCGATGGCCGCCTGGGCCGCGGTGCCGACAAGGCCGATCAGGCCATAGCTCCGCCATGGCAGGGGATGCCCCTCGGCGGAGAGGACGGCGAAATAGGCGCAGCAGATCCCGCCATAGGCCCCGACGATCACCACGAGCGCGCCGGTCACAAAACCCAGCGCAGGGGTCAGCAGCACGCCCAGTGCGGCCGAGAACAGCAGCAGATTCGACGAGATCAGCCAGCGGATGGCCCGATCCCCACGCCGGTGCCGGCGCAAAGCGAAACACAGCACAATGGCGATCGCGACCGAGCCGGCGGCGAACACAACCATGGAGGTGGGGTCGAGACTTATCATCTCCTTGGTTCTGCGCCTTCAGGCTTAAAGGAGAGTGGACGGCCGGCCCCTGCCCGCCGCGCCGCCGCCGGTCTCCGCTGGTCTAATGTTCATTATTTGTTTACACTCCGCCCGACTCGCATTCTCAGCCCGCAGTGCTATGTCATGCCGCTAGTCGAGGTCAGGGGATATTATGGCGGAGAGACGGACCATTTCGGTGCGCGGCGCGCGCGAGCACAACCTCAAAGGCGTCGATGTCGACATCCCGCGCGATACGCTGACGGTCATCACGGGGCTTTCGGGCTCTGGGAAATCCTCTCTGGCCTTCGATACGATCTATGCCGAGGGGCAGCGGCGCTATGTCGAATCGCTTTCGGCTTATGCGCGGCAGTTCCTGCAGATGATGCAGAAGCCGGATGTGGATCATATCGAGGGTCTGTCTCCGGCGATTTCCATTGAACAGAAGACGACGTCGAAGAACCCCCGCTCGACCGTTGGGACCGTGACGGAGATCTACGATTATCTCCGCCTGTTGTTCGCCCGCGCCGGCACACCCTACTCCCCCGCCACCGGCCTGCCCATCGAGGCGCAGCAGATCAGCGAGATGGTCGACCGGGTGATGGGGATGGAGGAAGGCACCCGCGCCTATCTCCTCGCCCCGATCATCCGCGACCGGAAGGGGGAGTATAAAAAGGAGTTCTTGGAGCTGCGCAAACAGGGCTTCCAGCGGGTCAAGGTGGACGGCGCGTTCCACGATCTCGACAGCCCGCCGACCCTCGACAAGAAATTCCGCCACGATATCGACGTCGTGGTCGACCGGATCATCGTCAAGGAGGGCATCGCGACCCGCCTGGCCGACAGTTTCTCGACCGCGCTGAAACTGGCCGATGGCATTGCGATCCTCGAGACGTCGCCGAAGGAGGGCGACCCGGAGCGCATCACCTTCAGTGAGAATTTCGCCTGCCCCGTCTCCGGCTTCACGATTGCCGAGATCGAACCGCGTCTGTTCAGCTTCAACGCCCCGTTCGGCGCCTGCCCGGATTGCGACGGGTTGGGGGTGGAGCTGTTCTTTGACGAGGAATTGGTGGTCCCCGACCGCACGCTCTCGCTGATGGAGGGCGCGCTGGCGCCCTGGAGCAAATCCAAGACCCCCACCTTCCGCCAAACGCTGGAGGCGCTGGCGAAACACTATGGGTTTTCGACCACAAAACCCTGGGAGAAACTGCCGAAATTCGCCCAGCAATTGATGCTGCACGGCTCGGGCGAGGAGGAGATCAAGTTCCGCTATGACGATGGCGGCCGGGTCTACACCATCGCGCGCCCCTTCGAGGGGGTGATCCCGAATATGGAGCGGCGCTATCGCGAGACCGACTCGAACTGGATCCGCGAGGAGTTCGAGCGCTATCAGGGCAAACGCGCCTGCGGCACCTGCGGCGGGCACCGGCTGCGGGAGGAGGCGCTGGCGGTCAAGATCGGCGGGAAGCATATCGGCGAGGTGACCGAGAAATCGATCCGCGAGGCGCTGGCCTGGATCGAGGACGTCCCGAACCACCTCTCGACGCAAAAGAACCAGGTGGCCGCCGCGATCCTGAAGGAGATCCGCGAGCGGCTGGGATTCCTGGTGAATGTGGGCCTCGATTACCTGACGCTGAGCCGGAATTCCGGCACCCTGTCAGGCGGCGAGAGCCAGCGCATCCGGCTGGCCAGCCAGATCGGCTCGGGCCTGACCGGGGTGCTCTATGTCCTCGACGAACCCTCGATCGGCCTGCACCAGCGCGACAATGACCGGCTCTTGGAGACGCTCAAACGCCTGCGTGATCTGGGCAATACGGTGATCGTGGTCGAACAC
>JBCBIS010000207.1:0-6847 GCA_038524325.1 Pseudomonadota bacterium | reverse complement strand
GCGGCGCGCTCGGCCAGTTTTCTGCAGGCCTTCGCGCGGATCGGGCTGATGCCGGATGCGGGGGGGACCTGGTGGCTGCCCCGCCTGGTCGGCCCGCAGCGGGCGATGGGGTTGAGCCTGCTGGCCGATCCCTTGCCGGCCGCGACCGCCGCCGATTGGGGGCTGATCTGGGAGGTGGTCGAGGATGATCGGCTCGCGACCCGGGCGCAGGAGCTGGCGCTGCGCCTGGCCGAGGGGCCGACCCGCGCCTATCGCGCGATGAAAGCCGCCCTGCGCGCCTCGCCCGGTCAGAGCTTCGAGGCGCAATTGGCGCTGGAGGCGGCACAGCAGCAGGCCCTGACCCAGACCCGCGATTACCGCGAGGGCGTGCTGGCCTTCCTCGAAAAGCGCAAGCCGGATTTCGAAGGGCGCTGACTGCACGCCGCCTGCGCCCGATCTCGGGCCTGGCTGCTGAGGGCGGGCGCGGGGCGGCCCCATTGCCGCGTCCCTCTCACCCGGACCGCAGCGAGTGCAGGAGCACCGCGATGGACCTCGCCCATTGGATCCGCCCTTTCGAAGCGAACAAAACCAACCGGCCCGAGCCGGATTGGGCCGCTCCGGTCCCCTTGCCGCCGCAGGTGCGGTGCAAGCTCACCCGCTCGCTCGCGCAGTTTCAACTGGGCGATGGCGGCGGCCCGGCCAGCCTGATCGCCTGGAACGCGGGCCGGTTCCGGGATCAGAGCGCCGAGATGCGGCGGCTGGTCGATGCCTGGTTCGACGAGGAGAAGGAGCATTCCCGCCTGCTCCTGGCCGCCATCCGGCGCTTTGGCGGCAGGCCGATCACCGGGCATTGGCGCTTTTCGTGCTTTCTGTTCTGCCGGCGCTGGTTCGGGGTGCGGGTCGAGCTGACTGTGCTGCTCCTTACCGAGATCGCTTCGACCAGCACTTACCGGCTGCTCCGGCGGCATTGCGGCGACCCGGCGGTGGCCGAGATGTGCGGGCTGACCCTGCGGGACGAAGCCGGGCATATCCGGTTCCACGGGGCGCGTCTGGCAGCGGAGGGCCGGCGCCTTGGCCCGCTCCGTCGCGCGGTCTTCCGGTTGCTTGGACATGCGGCGGGGACCATGCTCTGGATCAATCACGGCGCGGCTCTGACCGTGCTCGGCGGAAGCAGGGCCGCGTTTTATGCCGAGTTGCGGCGGGAGTTGTCGGGCTTTCTGACCCGTCACGAAACGGCCATCGGCATCCGGCACTGCGGGGGCCTGCTCCCTCCCCCCGCGCCCCAGGCCCGGAGGGTGCGGGTGCCGCGCCCCCAATCGGCAAAGAGGCATGTCGAGCGGGCCTGATTGACAGGGGGCGCTGGCCGGGGTCAGTCTCAGGCCCATGCGCCCCCTGTCAGACCGAATAACGCAACTGCCCCTGTCGCCGGGCACGTCCGGGTTTCCGGCGCTGCTGGCCGGGGCGGCGGCGGCGAGCCCCTATCTCGACAAGCTGATCTCGCGCGATCCGGCCTGGGTCGAGGAGATCGGCGCCACGGCCCCCGAATCGGCGCTGTCGGACCTGCTCGACCACACCCGCACCGGAATCGAGGGCGCCGCCAGCATGGCTGAGATTGGCCGCCGCCTCCGCTGGGCCAAGGCACGCATGGCGCTGTTGGTGGCCCTGGCCGATCTGGGCGGGGTCTGGGATCTGAGCGCGGTCACCGGCGCGCTCAGCCGCTTCGCCGATTGGGCGGTCGCGCGGACCGCGGACTGGCTGTTGGCGCGCGATCTTGCGGCGGGCAAGCTGCCGGGGCTAAGCATGACGGATCTCGCCTCCGGTGCCGGCTACTGTGTGCTGGCCATGGGCAAACATGGCGCGCGCGAGCTGAACTACTCCTCCGATATCGACCTGATCTGCCTGTTCGACCAATCCCGTTTCGCGCCTGAGGATTTCGCCCAAGCCAAGGCGCGTTATGTCCGGGTGACGCGGGATCTGGTCAAGCTGCTCTCCGAGACCACCGAGCATGGGTATGTCCTGCGCACCGATCTGCGCCTGCGCCCCGCGCCCTCGACCACGCCGGTCTGCATGGCGATGGAGGCCGCCGAACGCTACTACGAGAGCGTCGGGCGGACCTGGGAGCGGGCGGCACATATCAAGGCGCGCCCCGTGGCGGGGGATCTGACGGCGGGCCGGGCCTATCTCGACCGGCTGACCCCGTTTGTCTGGCGCCGCCATCTCGACTTTGCCGCGGTCGAGGAAACCCATGGCATGCTGCGCAAGATCCGCGAGACCAAGGGCCGCTTCGCCCGGGACGAGCTGGGGGGGACGGATATCAAACTCTCGCCCGGCGGCATCCGCGAGATCGAGTTCTTCGCCCAATGCCTGCAACTGACCCGCGGCGGGCGGCAGCCCGAACTGCGCGACTCGACCACGCTGGGCGCCTTGGCGGCGCTGGCCCGCGCGCGGGTGATCCCCGAGGCGACCGCGGCGGGGTTGTCCGAGGCCTATACCGCGCATCGCACGCTCGAGCATCGCCTGCAGATGATCGGTGATGCGCAGACCCATACGATCCCCGCCAGCGCCGAGGGCCGCGCCCGGGTCGCCGCCCTGATGGGGCGCGGCGATCTGGCGGATTGGGAGCAGGAGATCTCGGATCGCATGGCCCGGGTGCATGCGACGGCCGAGACCTTCTTCGTGCCCGACCCGGCGCCGGAAGCCGCGCCCCTGTCAGGAACGGTGCCCGCAGAGCGGCTGACCGAACTGGGGTTTCAGCGGATCGAGGATACGGGCCGTATTCTGGCGCGGTGGCATGGCGGCGAGATCGCGGCCACGCGCGATGCCAGGGCGCGGGCGATGTATCGCGGGCTGGCGCCGCGGATCCTCGATGTTCTGGCCCAGGCCGGAGACCCGGACGAGGCGGTGGTGCGGCTCGACCGGTTCCTCTCGGGTCTGCCCGCGGGGGTGCAGGTATTCGCGCTCTTCACTTCGAACCCGCATCTCCTCGATCTGATTGTCCGGCTGTGTGCGATGGCGCCGCGGCTGGCGGGCTATCTCGGGCGCAATCCGCAGGTGCTGGACGCGCTGCTCGACCAGGATTTCTTCGAACCGCTGCCCGATGCCGGCGCTTTGGCGGCGGATCTGGCCGCGGATCTCGACCGCGAGAGGGATTACGAGCGGATGCTGGATGCCGTGCGGCGCTGGGCCCGGGAAGTGCGGTTCCGGGCGGGGGTGCAGCTTCTCTCGGACACGGCGGATGCGGAGGAGACGGGACGGGCGCTCTCGGCCATTGCCGAAGCAGCGATCCGGGTGTTGCTGCCCCGGGTGGCGGCGGATTTCGCCACGCGCCACGGGCCGCCGCCGGGGCGCGGGCTGGCGGTGATCGCCATGGGCAAGCTTGGCTCAGGCGAGATGACGGCGCAATCCGATCTCGATCTGATCATGGTCTATGATCCCGGCGGCGTCGAGATGTCCGAGGGGCGGCGGCCGCTGCCGGTCTCGGCCTATTATCCGCGATTGACGCAGGCCCTGCTGGCGGCCTTGACGGCGCCGACGGCGGAGGGGCGGCTCTATGAGGTCGATATGCGGCTGCGCCCCTCGGGCCGGCAGGGGCCTGTGGCGGTGTCGCTGGAGAGCTTCGCCAAATATCAGACGGAGGCCGCCTGGGTCTGGGAGCATCTGGCGCTGACCCGGGCCCGGGTGGTGGCGGGGGCGGCGGATCTGGTCGCAGATATCGAGCAGGAGATCGCCCGGACGCTGATGCGCCGCAAGGGCCGGGCCGAGGTGATGGATGAGGCGCGCGAGATGCGGGCCCGCCTCGCCGAGGCGCAGGGCGACTCGGGCCCGCTGGCGCTGAAATCCGGGCCGGGAGGTCTGATGGAGATAGAGTTCCTGGCGCAAACAGGGGTTTTGGAGGCGGGGCTGACAGGCGCGCGTGCGGCCAGCGCGGCCCTGCCGGCGCTGGCGGCGGCCGGCTGGTTGGCGGAGCGGGACGCCGCGCGCCTGGCGGACACCCATGCGCTCTTGCACCGGTTGCAGCAGATTGAACGGCTGGCGCTGGACGCACCGCTTGAGGCCGCTCCACTGGGGGCGGCGTTGCAGGACAGGCTGGCCGGCGCGGCGGGGCTGGCCGACGGGGAGACGCTGGAGACCCGGCTGTCCTCCGTGCGGGTGGTGGCGGCGGAGATCATCGCGCGCCGGTTCGGGGACAGGTCGTCGTCAGCGCCCGGCTAGGCGGGCAGAGGTTTCGAGACGGCATGCGGCTGGCGCCGCATACATCTTGTGTTGCGCGTCGCCTCCGGCGCCGCTCGTGGCGCTTCGGCGCGGTTTGCGCCAGGAAAATGGACCGAGGTAAGTGGGGGCGCTGTTTAGGTGATGTCTTGGGCCAGGGCCCAGACTTTCTCGTTGCTTTCCGGGGTGCGGCGGCGGGTGATCTCGACGCCGAGGGTCGCGCCGCCCGGCAGACGGTCGAGTTTTTCGATGCGGATATGGGCGCGGCGGGCCCGCGGGTCGATCAGGATGGTGCTGGCCAGCCGTTCGGCATAGGTCTCGAGCAGCGTGATCCGGGGGCCAGCGGCGATCTCCTCGATCGCCGCGATCAGATCGTCGTAATTGATCACCCGGCCCACGCGGTCATCGAGATGGGCGGTGTTGCGCGTTACTTCGAGGGTGATGTTGAAGCGCAGGCGCTGGGTGATCCCGAACTCTTCGCGATAGGCGCCGATTTCCACCTCGGTGACGTAATCGGCCAGCATGATCTTGTCGGGCGGCTCATGGGCCTGTGCGGTGCCTGTGTCTTGTGCCGGGGCGAGATCCTGCCCGGCTCCCGGCATAGGCTTGGGCGAGGGGCTGCCCTGATCCATGTCCCGCCTCCGCGTCGCGTGACAGTGCCGTGGTGGCACCGTTTCTGAGCGAGAGTGTTACGCGCTGGTCGGGACAAAAGCCATCGGCAATGCGACACTCCGGCGACAGAAGTCGCCGGCGATGTCCTGGCCCCAGGCGCCACGGCCTCGAAAGGCGTGGCCGGGCGCGGTGCCGTTCGGTCAGCTTTTGGTGACGCGAGTCTTGAAGCGGTAGAAGATGTGCTCGCCGATCTTCGTCGTGCGCACCAGTTTGCGGGCCCAGCGCGGGCTGACCGCCGTGGTGTGGTAATGGGTGGCCTTGCCAGTGATGATCCGCGGTTTGCCCTGCAGCATAACCCAGGCGACCTTGCCGACATGGGCATAGGCCTTCTTCTCGCGGATCGCGTCGGAATGGCCGTCGCAGCGATAGGAGAATTGGCAGCCTCGGCCGGAGTTTTCGCCCTGGCGGATCACGCCGCAGACCGTGTTGGGGTATTTGCGGCTGTCGACGCGGTTGAGGATCACCTCGGCCACGGCGACCTGGCCCAGGGTGCTCTCCCCCCGTGCTTCGAAATAGAGCGCCTCGGCGAGACAGCGCCAGGCCTCGGTCTTCTCGCCGATCTCGACATGGCGGATCGCCTTCAGATCGATCTTGCCGGATTTATCCACGGCGACCAGGGCGGCTTGATGCTCGGCATGGGCCTTGTCGGTGGTCTCGACTGCGGCCTCATCCTGGGCGGCGAGGTCTTCGATCTTTTCCTGCTGATGCGAGGTGTCGACTGGCGGCTCGATCGAGACATCGGTGCTGGGCAGGCCCGCGACCCGGCGGAACTTGGCGGTTTCGGCGAATGCGCTGAGCGCATCACGCTCGACCGTCAGGAGACGGGCGACGAAGCTGCTGCCGGTCTGCACGCTCGGTGCGTTCGGCGCAGTGTCGGCCAGCGCGGGCGCGGCGGTCAGGACCGCCAGTGTCGTGGCAAGAACGGTCACGGCAGTCGACGGGCGACGGGGCGCCCGGGATGTGGTGGTCGTCATGTCTTCGTCCTTCACCTGCCTTGGCCCTGTCGCCGGTTCCGATGCGCGCGTCCCCCGCCCGGAGCGCATCCCGGTCACGAGCCAAAGTCTGTTGTCGTCTGTGGCAGCGACGCGAGCCATAAAGGGTCGATTTTCGAATTTCCATGCCGAATCCGACGCCTGCATGGCTGATTTTGTCGGAATGGTGGCTAATCGGCTTGAATATCACCGAAAAGTCGGGCGGTGAGCCAGGCCGCGCAGATTGCCGCAGACGCGAAGGGCACCGCGGGATCCAGCCTGGGTCCGCTTTGTTCCAGCAGCGAAAGCCCGGCGCTGCCGAATCGCTCGCGCACCTGACGGGAGCCCCAGAGATGGGCCTGCGCGCGGCGCCGATCGGCCCGCACGGCGCCTGGCTGCGTGGCCTGCGCGGCGATCCAGGCGAAGGTTTCGTCCAGCCCCAACCCGGTCTGGGCGGAGACCCGCAGGATCTCGGGCGGCACATCGCCCGGCGCGGTCAGCGACAGCGCGCCCTTCAGATCGGCGAGGGTGCGGTCCGCCAGTTGACCGAGATCGCCCTTGGTCACCAGCACCAGATCGGGGATCTCCATCACCCCGGCCTTCATGTATTGCAGCGCATCGCCCGAGCCAGGCTGCGCACAGAACGCCACGCAATCGGCGATATCGGCGATCTGGGTTTCGGATTGCCCGACGCCCACGGTCTCGACGATGACGAGGTCGAAGACGGCACGCATCAGGACGCTGGCAGGGAAGGTGACATCCGCCACCCCGCCCAGCCGGTCGCGGGCGGCCATCGAGCGGACGAAGACCCCCTGATCCTCGGGGTCGGTGGTCAGCCGCGTCCGGTCGCCCAGCAGGGCACCGCCCGAGCGGCGGGAAGAGGGGTCGACCGCGATCACAGCGATGCTTTGCCCCGCGCCGCGGGCCTGACGGATCAGCGCATCGATCAGCGTCGATTTGCCGACCCCGGGCGGGCCGGTCAGCCCCAGGACCGTGCCGGCCCCGTCGCGATAGGC
>JBCBIS010000206.1:0-6889 GCA_038524325.1 Pseudomonadota bacterium | reverse complement strand
CAGCCCGCCCGGGAAGTGCCCCACGCAGGCGATGGCAAAGCGGATGATCCGCCGCGCCACCCCGCCGGTCGACATGAAGGCCGAGGCGAGGATGAAGAACGGGATCGCCAACAGCGTGTAATGCCCGGCAAAGGCGTTGAACAAGGTCTGCGCGACCGAGGCCAGCGAACTGTCGGAATAAATCAGCAGGAAGATGATCGAGCTGAGGCCGAGCGACACCGCGATGGGCACGCCGATCAGCAGGAAGCCGATCACCATGATGAACAGGAAAGCGACATCCATGGCTCAGTCCTCGCGTTGGCGAGCGGCTTGCTCGACCATGTCTTCGGCTTCGTGGCTGGCGATCAACAGGCCCTGACTGCCGCGCCAGATCCGCAAACCGGCCTGTGCAAAACGGAAGGTCAGCAACGCCATCCCGAAGGGCAGCGCGAAATAGGGAATGAAGCGCGGGATCTTCTCATAGCGCTCGCCCTCATTCATGGAGTCGGCCAGGAATTGCAGGAACTCGGGCATCGGGATGTCCTCGGTCTCGAGGAACGAGGCCGTCGTGGCGAATTTCCACCAGTAATCCCACGAGCCCTTGAGCAGCAGCAGCGAGAAGATCAGGCAGCAGGCGACGGCTGCCAGGGTCATCGTGCGGCGCAGCG
This sequence comes from Pseudomonadota bacterium, assembly GCA_038524325.1. Classification (GTDB taxonomy): domain Bacteria; phylum Pseudomonadota; class Alphaproteobacteria; order Rhodobacterales; family Rhodobacteraceae; genus Thermohalobaculum. Next base: position 6,242 of record JBCBIS010000206.1, on the reverse strand, counting down.
CGGGGTTCACCAGGTTGACCACCGCGTCCACCCCCAGATGGGCCGTGATCTTCACGCAGTAACTGACACCGATCAGCACCAGCCACGCGAACAGGAAAACGGTCAGCTCCAGCGCCCAAAGGATGTTCGAGTTGAACACATAGCGGGCGATGACATTGGCGAAGGTGATCATGGTCATCAGGCCCAGGATCAGGGCGATGGCCGTTTCCTCGATATGGTCGATAAAGCTCTTGGGCCGGCCATGTGGTGCGGCGGACATCGTTCCCTCCAGACGGTCGTTGTTTGCGGCCCGCCGATCTTTGGTCGCGGCGGGTCCGCGCGGTCCCTCGTGATTTGGTTTTTGTTGGGTCCCCGTCATGGGGCCCGAGAAAGCGGCCCCGGGTCAAGCCCGGGGCGCCATCCGATCAGTTGGTCAGGTTCGCCTTCTGAGCGTCGGCGATGGTATCCGCGCCGACATCGGCCTCGAACTTGGCCCAGACCGGTTTCATCGCCTCGACCCAGGCAGCACGCTGCGCGTCGGTCAGCTGGCGGACTTCACCGCCGGCATCGATGATTGCCTGCTTGGCCTCGGCATTGACCTGGGTCGAGAGCCCGTTGCGGGTCTCGGTCACCTCGGAGATGATCGTGGCCAGTTGATCCCGCGTCTCGGCGTCCAGCCCGTCCCACCATTCGGTCGAGGTCACGACGAGATAATCGATGATGCCGTGGTTGGACTCGGTCACGCCGTCCTGCACCTCAAAGAACTTCTTGCCGTAGATGTTCGACCAGGTGTTCTCCTGCCCGTCGATCACGCCGGTCTGCAGACCGCCATAGACTTCGGAGAAGCTCATCTTCTGCGGGTTGCCACCGACCGCCTCGAACTGGGCGACCAGCACGTCCGATGCCTGCACGCGGAACTTCAGACCGTTGGCATCCGTGGGTTCGAGCAGCGGCTTGTTGGCCGAGAGCTGCTTCATCCCGTTATGCCAAAAGGCGAGGCCCTGCAGCCCCTTGCGCTGCATCGAGTCCTTCAGCTTCTGCCCGGCTTCCGAGTTCTGAAAACGCTCGACCGCCGCGATATCGGTGAACATGAAGGGCAGATCGAAGATCCGGAACTTCTTGGTGTATTTCTCGAATTTCGACAGCGACGGGGCGGCCAGCTGGACATCGCCGAGCAGCAGCGCCTCGAGCACCTTGTTGTCGTCATAGAGCGTCGAGTTCGGGAAGACCTCCATGCAGGCCTTGCCGTTCATCTCGTCATTGACGCGCTGTTCCAGCAGGCTGGCAGCCAGGCCCTTGGGGTGCTTGTCGGTATTGGTGACGTGGCTGAACTTGATGACAATCTCGCCCGGATCGCAGGCAGCCATGGCGGGACCTGCGGCCAGGGCAGCCAGGGCAGTGGCCGTGGCGAAGATCTTGCGGAAGCTCATCGACTTTCCTCCTGTTGATATGCGTGGCCCGGCATCGGGCCGGAAGCTGCCCTCGTGTTGGGGCTTGGGTGAGACACGGGAAAACAGACCGGCATGCAAGCCATGGCGCCTGTGCTGGAACCTGCATTCCTCCGGCTTTTCGCCAATTTGTGTCGAGTCCAACCCAAACCGGGGGCACGGATGGGTCGGGCCGGGGACAAACGCTCAATCGCTGCTGAACTCGTCGCGCCGCAACCCGTGGCGCTGCATCTTCTCATACAGCGTCTTGCGCGAGATGTGCAGCGATTCGTAGGTGGATTTCAGGTCGCCGCCATGTCGGGCCAGCGCCGCTGCGATCGCGCCGCGCTCGAATTGATCGACCAGCTCGGCCAGGGGCCGGTCGGGCGTTGGGTTGTCGGCGCTTTCCAGGCCCAAGACGAAGCGGTCGGCCAGATTGCGCAGCTCGCGGACATTGCCGGGCCAGTCGCGCCGGGCCAGATCCATCATCAGGGCGGGATCGGCCTCGGGCACCGGGCGGCGATAGCGTGCGGCGGATTGGGTCACCAGATGCTGGAACAGCCGCGGAATGTCCTCGCGCCGCGCGGTCAGGGGCGGCAGCACCAACGAGACTACCGCGAGACGATAGAGCAGGTCGCTGCGAAACCGCCCCTCCGCCACCATCGCCTCCAGATCGCGGTTCGAGCTGGCCAGAAACCGTACGTCCAGATCGATCCGCTCGTTCGAGCCCACGCGGATGACGGCCCGCTCCTCGATCACCCGCTGCAGCTTGGCCTGAAGTTCCAGTGGCGCCGCGCCGATCTCGTCGAGCAGAACGGTGCCGCCGCTGGCATGCTCCAGCCGCCCAAACCGCGCCCGATGCGCGCCGGGGAAAGCCCCTGCCTCGTGTCCGAACAGCTCCGATTCGATGGTCGCGGGCGGCAGGGACGCCAGGTTGATCGCGGCGAAAGGCCTGTCGTGCCGCTCGGAGTTTTCGTGGATCGCCCGGGCCGCCAGGTCCTTGCCGGTGCCCGTCTCGCCCAGGATCAGCGTGTCGATATCCGAGGCCGCAACGGTCCGGATCTGACGGCGCAACGCGACCATCGCCGGCGCCCGGCCGATCAACAGGGCCTCGACCGGGTCGCGCGCCTCGATCTGCCGGCGCATGTCGCGGTTCTCCAGCGTCAGGCGGCGCATCGACAGAGCACGTGCGACCGCCTCGGTCAGCCGGCTGGTCGGAAATGGCTTCTCGATGAAGTCATAGGCACCGGCCCGCATCGCCTCGACCGCCAGCGGCACATCGCCATGGCCTGTCATCAGGATCACCGGCAGATCGGGATCGACCTCGCGCACCGCGCGCAACAGCGCCATCCCATCCATCTTCGGCATCCGAATGTCGGAGACCACGACCCCTGCAAAGCCCGGCCCCACCCGGTCCATCGCCCGCTCGGCCCGGGCCAGGGGGATGACCTCGAACGACTCGAGCTCCAGCGCCTGCGCGGTGGCGCGGCGCACCTCTTCCTCGTCATCGATCAGCAGGACGGCGGGCGCACTCATTCCGCCGCCTCAGCCCGGAGGATCGCGGGGTGCAGCCAGACGGTGAAACAGGCGCCAGGCGCGTTGCGCACCGTGATCCCGCCGCCAAAATCGCTGAGGATATTGTAGGTGATCGACAGCCCCAGCCCCAGCCCCTGCCCCTCGGGCTTGGTCGTGACGAAGGGATCGAACAGCGTCTCGGCCACCTCTGGCGCCACGCCTGGCCCGTTGTCGCGCACCTCGATCTCGACCCGCTCACCATGCGCGCGGGCGGAGACGCGGATCCAGGGCTCGGCCTGCGCTGCCGAGGCGTCGATGGCATTGCCGATCAGGTTCATCAGCACATGGCTCAGCCGCGTATGCCCGCCCAGGACCACCAGATCCTCCGGCACCGCGATCTCCAGCGCCACATCCGCGCGCTCCAGCCGACCGGCGAGCAGCGCCAGCGTCTCCTCCAGCACCGGGCTGAGCGGCACCGGGCCCAGCGTGTCCTTCGGCTTGCGCGCGAAGCGGGTGAGATGTTTCGAAAGATCCGCCATCCGCTCGGTCAGCCGGGCGATGCGCGAGAGGTTCTCGACCGCCCGTCCACCCTGGCCACGGTCGAGAAAGGCCGCCGCATTCTCGGCATAACTCCGCACGGCGGCCAGAGGCTGGTTGAACTCATGGCTCAACGCCGCCGACATCTGGCCGAGCGCAGCGAGTTTCCCCGCCTGCACCAGCTCCGCCTGGGTTCGGCGCAGGTCGGCGGTGCGGTCGGCCACCGCTTGCTCCAGCGCCGCCTCGGCCCGCGCCCGCGCCGCCAGACGCTCGACCAGACGGCGGCGGTGCTGCAGCAGGATCACGGCACCGGACAGGAGCAACAGGGTCAGAGCCCCGGCTAGCATCAGCGCCGTGGCGATCTGCGCCCGGGCCGGGGCAGTTGCCAGCATCAGATGCAAGCGCCAGCCTTCCAGCACCATGGGCACCGAGACATGGAGGAACTCGGTCCGCACCGCCTCCGACCGGTCGGGCAGCGCCCAGACCAAGCCACTGCCCGCCGCCTCTCCCGCAATCGCGCCCTCGATGGGAACGGGATCCAGCGCCTCGGCATCGAACTGCCGACTGGCGCGGATCTCGGCAATGCCCGCCGGCGCGATCGGCCCCAGCGTCTTCAGCCGCCAGGCCGGGTGGCCGGCCAGCAGCACGACACCGGCATCATCGGTCAGAAACACCTCTGCCGGGCTGGCCCGCAATTCCTGTTCAATGGCATCGACCGGCACCTTCACCACCACCGCGCCACGCACCTGACCCGCATCGCGCACCGGGAAGGCAAAGTAATACCCGCGCTTGCCCGACCGGGTCCCGAGGGCGAAATACCGCCCCAGCCGCCCCTCCATCGCCTGCGAGAAATAAGGCCTGAACCCATAGTTGCGCCCCACAAAGGAATGCGGCTCCGACCAGTTCGAGGCAGCCAATGTTCGACCGTCAGCATCCAGCACATACGTGTCGGACGCCCCGGTGGCGCTGGTCCATTCCTCCAGCCAGGCATTGACCAGATCGATCTGCACGCCGTCCTCGGGCCAGCGCAGCAAACGCACGATATCGGGGTTGCGCGCGTGGATCGGCGCCAGCGCGCGATAGCGCCCCAGCCAGCCGCGCACAACCTCGCGATAAAGCTCGGCCGAAGCCTGGCCCTTCGCCTCCAGCTCTGCCAGATAATGCCGCTCGACCGCACCATGCAGCGCGAACACGCCCCCGCCCAGCACGGCCAGAAGACCTGGGAGCAGCCAGTACCAAAGCGATCGGATCGGGCGCATCATGCAAGCAGATTAGAGCAGATGTCGCCCCAACTAAACCCGAACCGGAACAGGCAACACTGCCATTTCGCAACAAACTGCCCGGCAAAGCCAAACCTCTCCCAACCCTGACGGATCCGCCGGGCGGGCGGGCGATACGCGGGGCGCCAGCCTCGCGGGAGGCCGTCGGCCCGGCGCCATAGCGCGCAAAACGCGCGACTTTCGGCCCGCAGACGCGGGTCAGCCATGGACAGCCGCCATTTGCACAGCACCTTATCCCGCGAGAGCATGCAGGAGGCACCGCCATGGCATTGGACAGCAAATTCCCGCCCGTCGACGCCGTCGGCGTCCCCGCACCGGAGGCGCCGCTGGGCTTCTGGCGCGCCTATCGCACAGCGCGGCGCAATGTGCTCGAACTCATCCCCCGCCCCGCCTTCGACCAGAAGGTGCTGACCGGCGGCAGCCGCCGCGGCTGGATCATGCTGATGGATCCCGAGGCGCTCGAACGCGTGCTGAAGACCAATGAGCAGAACTACCCCAAATCCCGCGTCGTCCAGCGCCTGATGCGTCCGCGCCGTGGCTCCAATCTCGTGATCGCCGAGGGCGCCGAATGGCGCTGGCAACGCCGGGCGATGTCGCCCATGTTCCGCGCCAATGCCATCCAGGACAATGCGCAGATCTTCACCGATGCCGCTGAGGCCGCATCCCGCCGGCTCGAGACGGCGGGCGACGCGCCCTATGACGTCTACCCGCTGATGATCACCGCCACCTGCGATGTGATCTGCGACCTGGCCCTGTCGGGTCGCGACGCCATCGACCGCGCGGCCTTGACCGAGAGCGTCGAGAGCTTCGTCGCCAATATCGCCCGCCTGTCGCTGTTCGACCTGCTGGGCCTGCCCAACTGGATCCCCCGCCCCGGCGCCCTGCGCGCCCGGGCGGGGGTCGATATGGACAAGCTGGCCGATGACGTCATCGCCCGCCGCGTCGCCGAAGGTCCCCGCACCCCGCCGGATTTCCTCGATATGCTGATCGGGGCCGAGGACTCGGAGACAGGCCAGACCCTCTCGGCCATCGATCAGCGTAACAATCTCCTTGGCTTCCTCTTCGCCGGGCACGAGACCACGGCCCTGGCGCTGACCTGGTCGCTCTATCTCCTGGCGCTCGACCCCACAGCCCAGGCCCGCGCGGCCGAGGAAGCACGCGACGTTCTCAATGGCGGCCCGGCCGAGGGACGGCACGCAGCGGCGCTGCCCTACACAAAGCAGGTCGTCGAGGAGGCGATGCGCCTCTACCCGCCCGCCGGCTTTCTCACCCGCAATGCCCGCGAGGCCGACGCGCTGGCCGGACACCCGGTTCAAGCCGGCGCCACCGTCATCCTGCCTATTTACGCGCTGCACCGAAACAGCCTGCTCTGGGAGCATCCGAACCGCTTCGACCCGGACCGCTTCGCGCCCGAGGCTGTCCGTGCCCGGCACCGCTATGCCTATCTGCCCTTCGGCGGCGGCCCGCGCATCTGCATCGGGCTGGCCATGGCCATCATGGAATC
>JBCBIS010000205.1:0-6947 GCA_038524325.1 Pseudomonadota bacterium | reverse complement strand
GGGCGCCTGCTGGCTGCGCCTTCCGGTCTGGTGATGTACAAGACCCTGGCCGCCGCGCCGAAACTGTCGATCCGCGATCAGATCAACTCCTCGCTGCAGTATTTCGACGTGCTGAACGGGCTGGGCATCACCTCGGTCTCGGACGCGGGTGGTGGCGGGATGGAGTTCCCGGATGCCGATCCCTACAAGGTGATCCGCTGGCTGCATGGCCGGGATCTGTTGACCACCCGCATCGGTTATCACTCCTTCCCGCAGCACAAGGGGCAGGAGCTGGCGAATTATCAGGAATGGACCGCCCAGACCCGCGCGGGGTCCGGCGATGACATGCTGAAATTCGTCGGAGCGGGCGAGAACCTCGCCTGGGCCTCCTATGATTTCGAGATCTTCGCCGATGCGCGGCCGGATATCGATGACGGGGCCGAGGAATATCAGCGCCAGGTCATGACCGTCCTGGGCGAGGGCGGCTGGCCCTTCCGCCAGCACATCACCTATGACGAGACAGGCGACCGCCTGCTGCCGGTCTATGAGGATGTCGCCAAGGGCGCGGGCCTCACACCCGGCTGGTTCGTCGACCATGTCGAGACCTTCAGCCAGCGCAATCTGGAACGCATCGCAAAGCTGGGCGGCGGGATCGCCCTGCAGAACCGGATCCAGTTCCAGGCCGAGGATTTCGTCGCGAACTATGGCGAGGACGCCCTGCGCCAGACGCCGAATTTCCGCGCGATCCTGGATCTGGGCGTGCCAATCGGGGGCGGGACGGACGCGACGCGGGTGACCTCGTTCAACCCGTGGTTCTCGATCCAGTGGATGACCACGGGGCTCAGCCGGGGCGGGATGCGGATGTATCACGACGCCAATCTGCTGAGCCGCGAGGAGGCGCTGCGTCTCTGGACCACCGGCTCGGCCTGGTTCACCGGCGATGCCGGGGTCAAAGGCGCGATCACGCCGGGGCAGCTGGCGGATTTCGCGGTGCTCGACCGCGATTACTTCACCGTGACCGATGCCGAGATCGCCAAGCTGAAATCCGATCTGACGGTGACCGCAGGCAAGGTCGTCTATGGCGCCGGCGCCTTCGCCACCCAGGATCTCAGCCATGTGCCCCCGATCAGCCCCGACTGGTCGCCCGTGATCCTTCAGGGTCGCGAGATCTAATCGCCACAAGGCGCTGTCCCGCGCTTCGCCAGGGACAGCGCCCCTTCGACGGAGAGACACAATGCCCGACATCATCCTCTTTAACGGTCGGATCACGACAATGGATCCAGAGAAGCCGGAGGCGACAGCGGTTGCCATCTCGGGCGGCAAAATCGCGGCGACCGGGACGGATGCGGAGGTGATGGCCCAGGCAAATGGCGCCGAGACCATCGATCTGGAGGGCCGCCGTGTCATCCCCGGTCTGATCGACAGCCACACCCATATCATCCGCCAGGGCAACAATTTCGCGATGGAGCTGCGCTGGGACCATGTGCCCTCGCTGGCCGACGGTCTCGCGATGCTCAAAGCTCAGGCGCAGAGGACCCCTGCGGGCCAGTGGATCCGCGTCGTCGGCGGCTGGTCGGCGGATCAGTTCGCCGAGAGGCGCCTGCCGACCATCGACGAGATCAACGCCGTGGCGCCGGAGGTGCCGGTCTATGTGCTCCACCTTTATGACCGCTGCTGGCTGAACCGGGCGGCTTTGCGCGCGCTTGGCATCGACAAGCATTTCTACGAGCCCTTCGTCTCGGGCCGCTTGGAGCGGGACGATCAGGGCAACCCGACCGGTCTGGCGCTGGCCCGGCCCAATGCCCAGCCCCTCTATGCCCTGCTCGACATGGCGCCAAAGCTGGAGTTCGAACAGCAGATCCTGTCGACCAAACACTATTTCCGGGCGCTGAACGGGCTCGGCCTCACCTCGGCGCTGGATTGCGCGGGCGGGTTTCTGAACTATCCCGATGATTACGGCGTGATCTCCGAGTTGAACAAACGCGGCGAGCAGAGTGTGCGCATCGGCTATCAGCTTTTCGCCCAGCGCCCGCTGTTCGAGCTGGACGACTTCAAACGCTGGCATGACATCGTGAAGCCCGACGAGGGCAACGACTATCTCAAATGCGTCGGCGCGGGCGAGATGCTGGTCGCCTCGGCCTATGATTTCGAGGATTTCTCCTATCCTCGGCCCGAGCTGTCCAAACGCATGGAGGGCGACCTGAAACCCGTTCTCGAGTTCCTGCTCGAGAACCGCTGGCCGATCCGGTTCCACTGCACCTACGAGGAAAGCGCGCACCGGTTGCTGAGCGTGCTGGAGGAGGTCGGCCGCGACAAGGGGCTGGAGGAGTTGAACTGGATCTTCGACCATGGCGAGACGATCTCCGAGAAAACCATGGACTGGGTTGCACGGCTCGGCGGCGGGATCTCCTATCAGAACCGCATCGCCTTCCAGACCGTGGCCTATCGCGCGCGCTATGGCGAGGCGGCACTGCGCGAGGTGATGCCGGTCAAGAAGATGATGGCCTCCGGCGTGCCGCTGGCGGCGGGGACCGATGCGACACGGGTGTCCTCGTATAATCCCTGGCTGGCGATCCACTGGGCGGTTTCGGGCAAGGGGCGCGGCGGCGATCAGATCTGGGCGCCCGAGAACCGGCTGAGCCGGATGGACGCGCTGCGCCACTGGACCGCCGCCGGAGCGTGGTTCAGCCGCGAACAGGGGGTGAAGGGTCAGATCAAACCCGGCCAATTCGCCGATATCGCCGTGCTCGACCGGGACTATTTCGAAATCGCCGAGGACGAGATCATCGACATCTCGGCCGATCTGACATTCACCGGCGGCGCGATCGTCCATGCCAAGGGCGCCTTCGCGGATCATGCACCGGCCCCGCTGCCGGAGCTGCCGGATTGGTCGCCCGTACCTGTTTTCGGCGCCCCCGGCGCCCCCGCGCTGGTCTGAGGGAGGATGCGATGGACTGGAAACCTTATGTGATCTCGCTGGCGGTCGGTCTTCTGATGGGCGGGTTCTATGCCCTGTTGAACACAAGGTCGCCCGCCCCGCCGGTGATTGCGCTGCTCGGCCTGCTCGGCATGTTGATCGGCGAGAGCGCGGTCTCCTGGGCGCGCAGTCAGATGACCCTCGGCGAAGCGGCCACCCATTGTCTGGAGGGCAAGGACTTCGCGGCAGGCAGCGCCAAACCGGAGGAGGACGCGGCATGAGACTGGCGACACTTTTTCTTGCATTCTCCCTCGCCCCGCCCGCCATCGCCGAGACGCTGGTGTTCGAGGGGCGGATCGAGGCGGCCGAGCAGGCCGAGCTTTCCAGCCGGCTCAACGGCGTGGTGGCCGAGATCCTGTTCTCGGCAGGCGATGCTGTGACCGCCGATCAGCCGATGATCCGGCTCGACCCGGCGGACGCGGAACTCGCGCTGGCCGTCGCTGATGCCCGCGTGGCCGTGGCCGAAGCCGAGCTCGAAGGCGCGGCCCGCGAGGCGAAGCGGCAGGAGCGATTGTTCCAGCGCGGGATCTCGCCCGATGCGGTGGTCGGCCCGGCCCGCACCGCGAAAGCCGCCGCGGAGGCCGCCCTCGCGCTGGCCCAGGCCGAGCGGAACCGCAGCCTGCTGGATGTCGAGCGGACCGTGATCCGCGCCCCGATCGACGGCTTTGCCGGGCCGCCAGAGACCGCGACAGGCGCGTTTCTGGAGGCCGAGGCGGGCCCGCCGCTCGGTCGGATCGTCGCGCTCGACCCGGTGGTCATCGCCTATCGCGTACCTTATGCGACCCGGCTGGCCACGATGGCCGAGACGGGCGCCGAGACCCTTGAGCGGATGTTCGACCGGATCGATCTCAGCATCGTCCTGCCGGGAGGAGCGCTCTATCCCCATACCGTACGGCCCGACACGGCCTCGGCCCTGGTCGATCCGAGTGATGGGACGGTGACAGTGCGCGCCACCATGCCGAACCCCGATATGCTGCTGCGGCCCGGTATGGCGGTTACGGTGCACGCGCGCATCCTGTCTGCGGAGACACAGTGATGGCGAACGCGACACTTACACAAACCGCCCCGGTCGCCCCGGGCCCGATGGCGCCGTTCCGGCATCGCGCCTTCACCTTGCTGTGGATTGCCACGGTCGCCTCGAATATCGGCACCTGGATGCATGATGTCGGTGCTGGCTGGCTGATGACCGAGCTCGCACCCTCGCCGATGATGGTGGCCGCCGTGCAGGCGGCGACCACGCTGCCGATCTTCCTCTTCGCCCTGCTGGCGGGCGCGGTGGCGGATATCGTCGATAGGCGCAAGCTGTTGATCTGGGTCAACCTGGCAATGGGCGTGGCCGCGCTGGTCATGGCGGCGCTGGTGCATCTGGGACTGGTGACGCCCTGGCTGCTGTTGGTCTTCACCTTCCTCTTTGGAACCGGCGCGGCGTTCATCGCACCGGCCTGGCAGGCGATCGTGCCAAAGCTGGTGCCACGCGAGGATCTCTCCTCCGCCATCGCCCTGAACTCCATGGGCATCAATATCAGCCGGGCGATCGGGCCGGCGCTCGCCGGTTTCCTGATCGTTGTGGCAGGACTGGCGGCCCCGTTTCTGGTCAATGCGCTCAGCGTGCTGGGGATCATCGCCGCCTTGGTCTGGTGGCGGCCCGTCGCGGCCGCGCCAGCGACCCAACTGCCGGCCGAGCATCTCAGCGGCGCGATGGTGGCCGGGCTGCGCCATGCCGCGAACAGCCCCGCGCTGAAGGCCACGCTGGTGCGCGCCGCAGCCTTCTTCGTCTTCGCCAGCGCGTTCTGGGCGATGCTGCCGCTGATCGCACGCACGGTGCTGCAGGGCGGGCCGACACTCTATGGCATCCTGCTCGCGGCGGTTGGCGCCGGCGCCGTGGGCGGCGCGCTGATCCTGCCGAAGATCAAGGCTCGCCTGGGCGCGGATGGGACCGTTGCTGGCGGCACAATCGGCACCTGTGCGGTGATGGTGATCCTAGCGCTGATGCCGAACCAGGCCGCGGCCATCGCGGCGGCGGCGCTGGCAGGGTTGTCCTGGATCGCGGTGCTCTCCTCGCTGAACGTCTCGGCACAGACGGCGCTGCCCGATTGGGTGCGGGCACGCGGCCTCTCGGTCTTCCTCACGGTCTTCTTCGGCGCGATGTCGCTGGGCAGTCTGGCCTGGGGGCAAGTGGCCGAGATCTGGGGGGTGCCGGCCGCGCTGCTTGCCGCCGCCCTCGGTGCTACGCTGATGATCCCGCTGACGCGGGCGGCGCGGTTGCAGCAGGGGGCCGCGCAGGATCTCTCGCCCTCGATGCATTGGCCGGAGCCTGTGCTGAGCGGGCCCGCCCCAGGCGACGGCCCGGTCATGATCCAGATCGCATACGAACTGGCCGAGGGGGAGGAGGCCGCTTTCACCGGTCTGATGGCGCAACTCGCGGCGTCGCGGCGCCGGGGGGGCGGGTATCGCTGGTCGGTGATGCGCGATGCTGCCCGGCCGCACCTCTATCTCGAGACCTGGTGGGAGGCCTCATGGCGCGACCATCAGCGCCAACATCAGCGGGTCACCAAGGAGGATCAAAAGCTGCAAGCCCGGATCCTGGCGCATCTCATCCCAGGAACGAGGCCCGAGGTACGGCACTTCCTTTCCGGGCCCGAACAGCCCTGAACAGCGGTCCCCGATGGGGACCCTGCGATGAAGATAAAGACCGGCCCGTCAATAGCCGCGGGTCGGGTCGACCACATTCCAGAGCGGCGCGCCCGCCCTCCACCGCGCGAGATTGGCGAGAAACAGGTCGAAGGACGCCTCCTCCCACCCCTCCCAAACGGCCGAACAATGCGGCGAGACCAGCACGCGGGGATGCACCCAGAACGGGCTGTCGGCTGGCAGAGGCTCGGTCTCGAACACATCCAGAGCGGCTCCGGCAACCCGCCCGGCATCTAGCGCGGCGAGCAGAGCCGGCGGGTCGATCACCCCGCCGCGCGAGACATCGGCCAGGACGAGACCCGGCATCGCCGCCTCGAACGCCGCCCGGCCGATCAAGCCGCGGGTCCGGGGCGTCAGGGGGGTCGAGACGGCCAGAAACCCGGCGCGCGGCATCAGCCGCACAAGGTCATCGGCCGGGTGGACCTCGTCGACATGCGCCATGGCTTGCGGCCGGGCACGGGTGCCGATCACATGCATCCCGAACGCCTTGGCCCGCGCCGCAATCGCGCGCCCAGTATGGCCAAGCCCGGCAATCAGCAGCGTCTCGCCCTGCAGCCGGCGCATTTGCCGCGCAGCCCAAACCTTGTGGCGCTGGTCCTGCTGCAATCCGGGCACATCCAGGGTGAAATGCAAAAACGCGCCGAGGACATATTCGGCCATCATCTCGGAGGCGACGCCGGCGGCATTGGTCACGGTGACACGGGCGGGATCCCATTGACCGAGGTGATCGACACCCACCCCGCCATTGGCGATCCAGGCGGGCCCCTCCGGCCCCAGCAGCGCATCGCGTGGATAGCCCTTGCTGCCGGCAAAGCGCACGGCGAAGACCACATCGGGCCGATGACGGGCCAGCATGGCGGGCAGCGCGGCATAGCTCTGACATTCGAAACAGGCGATACCGGGATGCGAATCGTGCAACCGCTCGGCCAAAGCCGCGGTTTCGGCATTGTGGAGCAGAACGCGCAACGGCTCAGCCATCCGCGGTGCCCACAAGCCTGAGCAGGTCGGAGAACAGGCAGTCCGGCGCGAGCAGGCGCTGGCGCATCGACCAGATCGCCTCGCGCTGCGCGGCGCCCAGGCCAGCGGCCATCACGTGAAACTTCGCCTCGACCTCCGCCAGGGCCATCGGCGCTTCCGGGCCGCCCTTTGCGTGGACATCGCCGGAGCTCAGCCGGCGTCCCTCCCGCGTGGTAACGGTCACATCGGACCAGCGGGACAGGGGGAAGCGGGCGGAGTGGCGGGGGTCCTCGCGAACCGTGATCCGCTCCAGCACCGCCGCCACCCGCCGGTCGCTCAGCCC
>JBCBIS010000204.1:0-6983 GCA_038524325.1 Pseudomonadota bacterium | reverse complement strand
AGCGCTTCGATCCGGAGGGCGGAGAGACCCGTTTGCCGCGCCGCCCAGTCCGGGGTCTTGTCGGCCAGATGCCCCCGCAACGCCTCGAAGCCCAGGCAATGCGCGTCCACAAACTCCCGGTTCCACAGCCCGTCGCGGAGCATCACATGCATCATTGCCAGTGCCAGCGCCGCATCGCTGCCGGGGCGGATCGTCAGGGCCTCGTCGGCCAGCGCACCGGCCTCGGTCCGCCGCACATCGATCACGACGACCCGCGCTCCGCGGCGCCGGGCGCGCTCGAGATGGGGCGTCGTGTTCGCCTGGCTGACGGTGTTCGCGCCCCAGAGCAGGATCAGCGCGGAATTCTCGCCCATATCCTCCTTGGTCGAGGTCTCGAGCGCGCCGGTCAGGCCGAACCCGAACCCGCCCAGGCCCCAGCAGATCATCCCCGGGTCCCAGTGGTGGCAGCCATAGAGATTGGCGAAACGCTGCATCTGCCCGCGTTTTACGCCGACGCCGTAATCATTGGCGAGGTTGCCATGGCCCTGCCACAGCCCGACCGCATCCGGCCCGACCGCCCGCATCCGCGCGGCGATCCGATCCAGCGCGGCGCTCCAGCTCAGCCCGCGCCACGCGGTGCTTCCCCGCCGGTCACGAGTCATCGGGGTCAGCAACCGGTCCGGATTGCCGACGATCTGATGCGCCGCCTTGCCGCGCATACACAGGCCACCGCGGCTGTCGGGGTTCGCCTTGTCGCCGGAGATCCCGACCAATTCCTCGCCTGCGACAGTGACCTTCATACCGCACAGGGTCGGGTGGCAATTCATCGGGCACATGGTGCGGATCTGGATGTCTTGCGGCATGTTCCTCTCCCATTGTGGGACGGCCCGGAGCGAATGGCACTCTAAAAGCCGAAAGCCAGCAAGGCCATCCTCCCGCAGCCAAAAGGGACATGGAGGTGAAGGGCCGGCTAACCCCTTTTCTTTAGCATCCTTTCAGACCGCTCTGACAGGTTACTTCGCACGAGCAGCAATCTTTGGGGGGCGTGCGCGCGTCCGCCGGTCATAAGAGCATTGGAGAACGGGTCGTGGACGGTTCCGGTCAGCAGGCAGGGCGTGAAGAGATGAATACCGGCGATGTTCTGACCGGCTCGGAGGCCACAGATGTCATCCTGAACGGCATCTATCAGGTCGAGGACCGGCTGGCACAGGGCGGAATGGGCGAGGTCTATAAGGGCCGCGTGATCGAGACCGGAGATCCCGTCGCGATCAAGATGATCCTGCCACAGCACGCCGGGAACGAGCTGATGATCAGCCTTTTCCGCAAGGAGGCCTCGGTCCTCCACAATCTCTATCACGAGGCGATTGTCCGCTATTACGTGTTTTCGGTCGATCCGGTTCTGCAGCGGCCTTACCTGGTGATGGAATATGCCGAGGGGCCGTCGCTCGGGGGTTATATCAAGGCGCATGGCGCGCTGTCGCCCAAGCAGCATGACCGGCTGCGTCGGCGCCTGGCCGAGGGGCTGCAGGCGGCCCATGCCGCCGGGGTCTGCCACCGGGACATCTCTCCGGACAACATTATCCTGGTTGGCGGCAAGATCGAAAACGCCAAGCTGATCGATTTCGGCATCGCCAAGGCGACCGATAGCGACGAGACGTTGATCGGCTCGGGGCTGGCCGGGAAGATGGCCTATATCTCACCCGAGCAGCTTGGATTGAACGGCGGTGAGGTGACGGCGAAGTCGGATATCTACTCCCTCGGTTTGGTTTTGGCCGAGGCGGCGACTGGCAAGGCGCTGCCGATGACCGGGTCGCAGCTCTCGATCCTCGAGAAGCGCCGCAGCCTGCCCGATCTGAGCGAAGTGCCCGAGCGGATCCGCCCGTTGATCTGCGCAATGCTGGCCCCAAACCCAGAGGATCGGCCCAGGGATATGGCCGAGGTGGCCGCATGGTTCGATGTGGAGCCGCTCGAGACGACGACCATGCGGCCGGGGCAGATCCGCAAATCGGAGCGTCAGGCGGCCAGACGCGCCGCCCGCAAGGCAAAACAGCAGGAAACGCGGTCGCGCCGCTGGCGGCGTCTGATCGGCGCGGGCGTCACCGTCAGTGCGGCCATGGCGATCGGGGCTGTTGTGCTGATGGAGCCGGGGCTGCGCGACGGGTTCTCCTTGCAGAGAGCGGAGGCGGCGCCGATCCGGCTCGAGCCGCTCCACGAACAGATCGTCGCGCTCGAGGCCACGGTCGGCGCCACCTATGACTGGACCAGCCGCCCGTTCAGCTACAATGGCGACAAGGCTGGACTGATCCTGCGCGTGATCGGGCGCATCCCGCCGGGGCTTTCCTTCAGTCACGATGGAGGGATCAGTCAGATCGCCGGGGTGCCGACCGAGAACGGCACGTTCAGCTTCCTGTTGGATGCGGAAAGCTCGGAGGGCCTTGTGGCCGAGCAGATGGTGGTCTTCAACGTTGCCGCGCCTTAGCGGCAATCTGGGACGGATGCCGGGGCGCCGAGACCGTCAGGCGGCGGGTCGCATCTGCTCCAAACCGTCCTCCGGACCCGCCGAGATGCAGATCGACGCCAGCGTGCGGGCCTGGTCATAAGGCCAGGGCATGCCGCGATGCAGGGTCGCGCGTTCATCCCAGATAAGAACATCGCCGACCTGCCATTGATGCGCGTAGATGGCCGGAGCGACGGTCAATTCGGCGATCACCCGGTCGATGATGCGCTGCGCCGCGTCGTCCTCCATCCCCAGAATGCCGCAGGCATGCGAGGCGATATAGACCGCGTCCTGCCCGTTCACCGGGTTGCGCCAGATCCCATGCCAGACCTGCTCGGGCCATTTCGTGATATGCGCCGCTTTGGCCAGGTCCGGGTCAATCTTTGCCCTTGAATGCGCATAACGATGGCGCAGCGCACCGCGCAGCACGGATTTCAACGCGTCGCTCAATCGCGCGAGGCCGGCGCGGGTCGAGACCAGTTCGGTGGCGCCGCCGGTATCGGGCACGGTGCGGGCGGTGATGATATTGGCCAGTGACGGGGTCGGCAGGAAGGTCGAGTCGGTATGCCAGAGCATGTTGGCCTGCAAGTCCTTCAGTCGCTGCGCGTCGGGCGGCATGACCGTGCCATCGGGCAGGACGTTCGAGACCCGCGCGACGAAATCCGGGCGGTCCGTCCGATTCTCGATCGGCCCGAACAGGCGGCCAAAGCGGAGGATCGCGGCATCGTCCCAGCGCTGCCCGCGAAACAGCAGAAGCGAATGTGCCTCAAATGCGGCGCGGATCTCCGGGTAAAGTTGATCTGCAGTCGCATGGGTCAGGTCGATCCCGTGGATCTCGACACCGAAGTCGGGATGGAGAGGCGTGGTCTGCATCTTGGGCTTTCCTGCGTGCGGCCCGATTGTGTCAGGCAACCCGATGGGCGCCGCGAATGCAAGCAGGTCCCGCGGGATCAGGCCGCGGCCGGCTCCGCCACTTTTGCCTGCCTTCCGCGTGGTCGCAGCAAGAGATGGCAAAGCGGTGGGACGACCAGCAGGGTCAGAGGCGAGGCGATCAACAGACCGCCGATCATGATCGTGGCCATCGGCTCGAACAAGGCACCGCCGGACAAGGCCATCGGGACCAACCCGAAAATCGTCGTCAGAGACGTCAGCATGATCGGGGTCGCCCGGGCCTGGGCCGCGGCGACGATGGCATCCTTGATCTCGGCGGTCTCGCGCTCGATATCGATCTGGTTGATCAGGACGATGGCGTTGTTGATGATGATCCCCATCAGCGACATCAGCCCGAGGACAGCGAAGAATGACATTGGCTGGCCCAGCGCAATCATCGTATAGGGCGCGCCGATCACGATCAGCGGGATGGTGAGAAACGTCGCCAGCGACCGCCGGGCCGAGTTGAACTGAAACACCAGCGCCGCCAGCATGACCCCGAAGGCAAGCGGCAGGTTGCCGCCCATCTGGCCCATGACCTTGGCATTGTCCTCCAACTCACCGCCGATCTCGATCGCATAGTCCGGGCCGAGGTCCAGCGCGTCCAGGCTCGGCTGCAGACGCGCCAGGGTCTGCTCGGCGCTCAGATCGGCGCTGCGTCCAGAGATGATGATCTTGCGCACCTGGTTTTCGCGGCGGATCTCGGAGTATTCCAGCGACGGGCTGAAGCGCGCCACCTGATCGATGGTGATGACCTCGCCCCCGGTTGCGATCGAGAGATTCGCGAGGTCCTCGACACTATCGCGGCTGGCACTGGTGGCACGCATGACGATGGGGATCTGCTCGTCGCCCTCGCGGAAGGTCGAGTACTCGGTGCCCGAGAAATAAGCGTCCATCACCTCGGAGATATCCCGCGACGTGATCCCGAACTCGCGCGCCTTGTCCTGCGCGATGTCGACGGTGACCTTCAGCACCTTGTTGCCCCAGTCGCTTTCGTTCTTCACGACATTAGGCAGGACGTCAAAGGCCGCCTCGACATCGCGTGCAGCAGCAACCAGGGTTTCGGCATCGGGGCCCGAGATCTCGACATCCACGATGCCGGATTCCCCCCCGCCCGTCGGCAGGCGGGTGACGCGGAAACGGGCCTCGGGGAACTGTTCCAGAAACACCCGGCGCGCGCGGAGGAGGGCGGTCTTCGCCCCCTCCAGATCCTGAGTGTTCACCTGGAAAAACGCGCTGGCGGGGTCGGGATCGGCCGGATCGAGGCCGAGATTGAAGCGCGGGCCACCACTGCCGACATAGACGGTGCTGTTCAGGATCTCGGGGTTGGCCTCACGGTCGCCGAGCCATGCCTGCACCCTGAGCGCCATTTCCTCGGTCTCCGAGATCGCGGTCTCGCTCGGCAGGTCCATGTAGATCAGGAAATCCGCCCGTTCGCTGAAGGGGAACATCGCGGATTTCAGCTGCGAGAACTGCATCGCGCTGAAACCGACTGCGGCGAAGGCCAGCGCCGTGATCGGCAGGCCAAAGGGCAGCAAGCGCCGGATCAGGCCGCCATAGGCCCGGATGACGGCCCCCGGCCCCTGACCGGCCTTTGGATTGCGCCGCAGGATCCGCGCGCAGAGGAAGGGCAGGATGTAAAGCGCCGTGACCCAGGATCCGAGCAGCATCGCCGAGACCACTGCGCCGAGCGAAAACGCGAACTCCCCCTCGGTCCCCGCCATCAGCAGCATGGGCAGGAAGGCCGAGACGGTGGTGATCGACGCCACACCCAGCGGGATCAGGAATTGCGAACCAGCGGATTTCGCGGCCTCTTCGGGCTCCATCCCCGCATCGATCCGGTTGCCGATATCCTCGACCACCACCAGGCCGTTATCCACCAGCAGGCCCAGCGAGATGATGACCGCGGCGATCGACACCTGCTCGATATCGACCCCAATGAAATTCATCGCGCTCAGGGCAAAGCAGATGGTGAACGGCACGATGCAGGCCACCACGACGGCCGAGCGCAGGCCGAGGAAGACAAACATCACCAGCAGGACAATCAGGAAGGTCTGGCCGACATTCTCCAGCGCATTGTTCACCGAGGCCGTGACAATCGTCTCCTGAAATGTCGAGACATTGAGTGAAATCCCAATGGGCTGGCGGTTCTCGAAATCGATCAACGCGGTCCGCAGCCGGTCGCCGAGGTCCTGGATATCGGCATCGGGCGACATCTCGATGGCGGCGACGATTGCAGGTTCTCCGTTGAAGAAGGCGGGCGTTTCCTTTGGATCGACATAGCCGCGCCGCACATCGATCAGATCCGACAGCCGGACAAAGCCCGACAGGCCGTCGACCTTGGTCAGAACCCCTTCAATCTCCTCGATCGTTCTGAGATCGCCATTCGCTTCGAGGACGATATTGGTCCCGCCGGCATCGATCTCCCCCGCTGGCAAAATGACATTCTGCGCCTGCAGATCGTCGAGCAGCTTTTCGAGTTGCACGCCAACCGCCGCGATCTTGCGGATATCGACCTCCAGCCAGACCCGCTCCTCCTGCGCGCCGTAGAAAGTGACCTTGTTGATCCCGCCGACCCGGAACAGCGCGGTGCGCAGGTCCTCGGCCACATCCTCGATCTCGGCCAGGCTGAAGCCATCGCCCGTGATCGCAATCGTCGCAATCGCCACATCGCCGTAATCCGTGTTGACGGCGGGTTCGGAGGTGCCGTCGGGCAGTTCGGCGCGGACGGCGGACATCTTGTTGCGCAGGTCCTCCCATGCCGACTCGATGTCCTCGCCATAGACGGTGTCGAACAGATGCACATAGACCAGCGCCTCGCCCGAGGTGACGATGGTCTCGATATCCTCGACCTCGCCGATTTCACGGATTTTGCGTTCGATCGGGATGGCGATGAGGTTCTCGACCCGCTTGGGCGACATGCCGTCGAAGCTGGCGCTGACGACCGCGGTTCGGATCGTGATCTCAGGGTTTTCGCGCTTTGGGATACCGGTATACGATAGGGTGCCCATCACCAGGATCAGGATCATCATCAGCGCGGTGAAGCGGCTCTTCTCGAGGCCGAAGCGGGTTACGAAATCCACCGGTCAATCCCCCTGCGAGAGCAGTTTGACCTCCATGCCCTCGCGCAGGAAGGTCACACCCTTGGTGGCGACATGCTCGCCGAGAGAGAGCCCGTCGATGACCAGGAACTGGTTGCCGCGCAGACCCGCCATCTTGATCTGGCGCCGGGTCACGGTGCTCGTCGCCGCGTCGAAGACAAAGACCTCCAGGGGGACAACCGTGTTCGGCCCGGCCTCCTCGGGGATCTGCCCGTCCGGGATCGCCGCCGAGATCGGGATGAGATACCCCTTTGCCTCGGGCAGGGGGAATTCGAACGAGACCTCGACCGCCATGCCTGCCTTGATCACCGGGACGACACGCTGCAAGCGGACGACGATGGGAAAGGACGAGACGGTTCCGGCCCGCTCGCCGATCTCGCTCACGACGCCCTCCAGCTCGGTCTCCGGGTCGTCGGCCAGGCGCACAGTGGCGGGCGTTCCGACCACCAGACGGCCGATCACGTCGAAGCTGACCG
>JBCBIS010000203.1:0-6991 GCA_038524325.1 Pseudomonadota bacterium | reverse complement strand
GCTCAGCCGCCGCAGCCGCCGATGGTGACTTTCACGGCGCGGCTTGCCTTTGCGAAGCTGCCATCGGCCATCTTGGCGACGGCCACCAGGTCCTGAGTCTGCGCCAGCCGGATCCGGGTCTTGGCCTGCGAGGCCGCCGAGAGCTTGCCGAAGTTGAAGGTCGCAACGCCCGGGTTGGGGTTGCCAGCAGCGAGCAGCAGGATGGCGGAAGCTCCCTCGGCCGCCACTTCGACCGGCACGGTGTTGCCGTTTTCGGCGATCTCGGGTGCGCCGATCTCGACCCCACCATCTGCGACGGCAGCGCCGCCGGTGAATTCGTCGATCGCGGCCTGCAGCCCGTTATCCTCGGCCAGCGCGGGCAGCGGCAGGGCCGCCGTCGCCGCCGCTCCGGCGCCGAGGAGCAGGACATGACGTCGGTTCAGTTCCATGTGATCCTCCAGATCTGTCCGGCGTGGCCGGTCATTCTTCTTTCAGTGTCATGAGGTAGGCGACGATATCTTCGACCTGCTGGGCTTCGAGGATCGTCTTACCCGCGAACTTGTCGAGCGGCAGGTTGTAGCCACTGTCTTTGTAGAAGGCGGGCATGATGGTGCCGTCGAACATCATCTTCGAGTTCACGACAATCCCGCGCAGCTCCGCCTCGGTCCAACGGCTGGCAACCCCGTCGAGGATTGGCCCGACCTCGCCATGAAAGCTTTCATTCTTGGCGTCAGAATTCTGATGGCAGGCGAGGCAATTGCCAAGCTTGCGGCCAACAAACCACTCCTTGCCTTTGACTGGATCGCCGGGAACCCCGGTGAGGGAGGTCCCGACCGCCCCGTCCTTGAACGCGACCTCGCTGGGGGCCATTGTCCCCGCGACCGCAAGTGAGGACACCGAGACCGCCACCAGGGCGATCACCCAAGTCTTGTGCATTCTTTCCTCCGCAAGTTTCTTTTGTTGACGAAAACGTGTCACGCCGCCGCGGAGAGATCAACAGATAAATTCAGGAAATTGAATTTTAAAATGTGTTAAGAGATCGTCAACGTCACTCGCCAGCGGCGAGCTTGCGCGCATGGTACTTCTGAAAATGCTCGCCGCTGTCATAGCCCTTCTCGGCAACCCATTGGAACATATGCAAACTCGTGCCCTTGCCGAACGCACCGGGCATGGTGGCCACGGCGGCCTCGGCCGCGGTGCCCGTCTCGGGGGCGGCCTCCGGCATGAACAGGATGGTCGGGGTGAAAACCACGCCCCAACGCCGCGCCATTTCCTTCTCCGGCAGCGACTCACCGTCGAAATCAGTGACCTCCTCGTCACCGAACAGATTCATCTGAACGACGTTGAAATTATCTGCGATGTAGCCGGCGATGTCTGGGTCCGAGAACACCTCGTCATGCAGCTTCTCGCAATAGATACAGCCGCGCTGCTCGAAGATCACCGCGAGGCGCTTGCCCTCGGCCGAGGCGTCGGCCAGATCCTCGGCCATGTCCTTGAAGGTGACGGCAAACCACGCCTGTTTGTGCAGGCCGTCTTCGCCGACCTCCGCCGCCTGGGCCGACAATCCGATGAAAACGAGGGTGAAGGTGAGCAGGCGCATGGCGGTCTCCGTCATTGCAAGGTGCCGATATCCGGGGCGATCTGGAGCATCCAGCCCGCGATCACGTTCATACTGTTTGTGCCGATCAGCAGGCCAAAACAGATCAGCGCGGCGCCCATCGCCTTCTCGACCCGGCCGAGATGTTGCCGAAACCCTTGGGCCCAGCGCAGGAACGGGCCAATGAACGCCGCTGCCAGAATGAAAGGCAGCGTCATTCCCAGCGCATAGAACAAAAGCAACAGCGCCCCGTGACCGGCCGTTTCCTGAGCCCCTGCGGTGAACAGGATGGCCGCAAGGATCGGCCCGACACAAGGCGTCCAGCCAAAGGCGAACGCCATGCCGATCAGGAAAGCCCCGGCCACCCCCCATCTCCGCGCACCCAGATCCATCCGGGCCTCGCGATAGAACAGGCCGATCTTGAGCACGCCGAGGAAATGCAGCCCCAGAAGGATAATCAGCGCCGCAGCCGCATAGCGTAATACGTCGAACCACTCGCGCAACTGCTGACCGAATACGGTCGCCGTGGCGCCCAGGCCGACAAAAATCACGATGATGCCCAGCGCGAAGAAAATCGCCGACAGCACCGCCTGCCGTCGGATCGCACCGGCTTTGGCCCCCTCCTCGGTCAACGCATCAAAGGACAGCCCCGCGACATAGCAGAGATAGAAGGGAACGATCGGCAGGATACAGGGCGACAAAAAGGATAGCAGGCCGGCCAAGGCGGCAGCACCATATCCAATCTCGAAGCCCATCGCCCGTCACCCAGATTGCATATTCATATTAGATTTTTTATATATGTCGGCAATGAAGGTCAACCGAAGGTCCGTGATGCGCCCTCTCCTGCTGCTCCTGTTCCTTGCCTGGGCGCCTGCCGCCAGCGCTGCCGAGTTGGTGATGGTCGAGGAGACTTGGTGCGAATGGTGCGAGCGCTGGAACGAGGAAATCGGAATTGTTTATCACAAAACCGCCGAGGGGAAGCGCGCCCCCCTGCGCCGGATCGACATCCATGGAGCACAACCGACGGACCTCACCTTTGACAGCCGCCCACGCTATACGCCGACCTTCATCCTGGTCGAGAATGGGCAGGAAGTCGGACGGATCGAGGGGTATCCGGGCGAGGATTTTTTCTGGGGGCTTCTGCAACGGCTGTTGGACAAGCTGCCTCCGGACCCCGCAACCGTTTCAAACGGCTAGGGCCGGGATGGAGCCCCTTGATAAATTGGCGTTTCCCCACAATCATGCTGCGCGTGCGAAATCAGACCTTGCTCTGATGACCGCCGGGTTTGGGTAGCGAGACGAGCCATGGGTCTTCCAGCACTAGATCGCGGTCTCAGCGATGCCGAGATGGACCAGATGATGGAAAACGCGCGCAATGCGACGAATTTCCTGAAGGCGCTGGCGCATGAGGGGCGGCTGATGATCCTGTGCCATCTGGTCTCGGGCGAGAAGTCGGTGACCGAGTTGGAAGAACTGCTCTCGGCCCGACAAGCGGCGGTGTCACAGCAACTTTCCCGCTTGCGGCTCGAAGGGCTGGTCGAGGCGCGCCGCGAGGGCAAGGCGATCTATTACAGCCTCAGCGACGACCGCGCGGCCCGGATGCTCGACATTGTGTACGATATGTTTTGTGCTAAGGATGTGTCCTGATCTGCAACGAATGGGCAGAGAATGGAGCTATCCGACACGATCATTGCGGCTCTGATCGGAATGTTTGGCGGCACGGTGTTGGGCCTCGCGGCACGGCTGGGGCGTTTCTGCACCCTCGGCGCGCTTGAGGACGCACTCTACGGCGCCGACATGCGGGGCCTTCGGATGTGGAGCCTTGCAATAGGGACCGCCATCGCGGGGACCTTCACAATCGCAGCACTGGGCTGGCTGGAGCTGGCCGACACGGTCTACGCCCGCACTGCCTTGGATCCAGCCGCGTCCATCGTCGGCGGCGTGATCTTTGGCTATGGCATGGCGATGGCGGGAAATTGCGGTCTCGGCGCCTTGGCCCGGTTGGGCGGCGGTGATCTGAGATCTTTTGTGGTGGTCGTCGTGATGGGGATCAGCGCCTACGTCACTCTGAATGGCCCGCTGGCGGCGCTGCGCATCGCGCTGTTCCCGCAGGAAACAACCGCTGCAACCGAGGTGATCGGGTTCGCCCATCTGATCGCGGCCCCTCTGGGCAGTTCGCCCCTGCTACCGGCCCTCCTGATCGCTGCGGCGCTTGCGGGTTGGGCGCTCTCGGACCCCGGTTTCCGGAGCACGCGCCGCGCCTTTTGGGCGATGGCGGCGGGTCTCGCGATCGTCTCGGCCTGGCTCGGCATGGGGCTGTTGAGCGCGGCGAGCTTCGAAGATCTGAGCCCAGTCTCCCACCGATTCACGGCACCATTGGGCGAAGCGCTGCTTTATCTGATGACGTCGAGCGGCGGCGGCCTGTCCTTTGCCATCGGATCGGTCGCCGGAGTTCTGGCCGGCGCCTTGTGCGGCGCGTTGATCCAGGCGCAGTTCCGCTGGGAGGCCTGCGATGACCCGCGCGAGCTTGGCCGCCAGATCGCCGGAGCGGCCTTGATGGGCATGGGCGGTGTGATCGCGCTGGGATGCTCGGTCGGCCAGGGCTTGACCGCTTTCTCGACCCTGGCCTTCAGCGCCCCGGTCGTGCTCGCCTCGATCGCGGTTGGCGCCGCGCTGGGCCTCAGACATCTGATCCAGGGCTGGAACGCCGCCTGAGCCCCGGGCAAGGCAGCGCCGAGGCCGCAATGAAGCGGCCGCCGAAGCGGCCCCGCCTGCGCCTCAGAGCAGAAGCTGTCCGTCACTGAAGACCAGCACCTCGATCCCAGTCAGGGTGTCCGTGTCACCGCTCGCCAGATCCGTGACCAGCGTTGAAGCGCCGGCGCCCGAGATATCGAACTCGGCCTGCGCTCCGGCAAAGACCACCGTGTCGAACGTACCCGCCCCCCCGAGGATCTGGTCCTCGCCTGCCGAGGCGATGAACATGTCATCTCCGCCAAGACCGGTCAGTCGGTTGTTCCCTGCGTCACCGGTAATCTCGTCGGCAGAGCGCGAGCCGATCACCTGCTCGAAGCCTTGCAAGCTATCGCCTTCAGCATCGCCGCCCGAAGCTGTTCCGGTGGCAAGATCGACCGAGACACCCGCGTCGGAGGACGCATAGGACACCGTATCCGCAAGCCCAGCACCGCCATCCAAATCATCCGCGCCTGCGCCGCCGCTGATCAGATCGCGCCCCGCACCGCCCGAGATGACATCGGTCCCGCCAAAGCCCTGCAGCACATTGTTGCCCGCATCGCCGGTGAGGATGTCGCCGAATTCGGAGCCTTGGACCCGCTCAAAATTCGCGATGAGATCACCAGTCGCCGCCCCGCCGGTCGCGCTCCCGCTTGCCAGATCGATCTCCACGCCAGCGGCGGACCCACGGTAGACGAGGGTGTCGCCGAGCCCAGCGCCGCCATCGAGACTGTCCGCCCCGCCGCCGCCGCTGATCCGGTCATCGCCGCCCTTGCCGTCGATCGTGTCATCCCCGGCAAAGCCGAACAGCACGTTGTCCTGATCGTCGCCCATCAGGAGGTCACCGGAGTCCGAACCCCAGATACCCTCGAATCCTTGAGTGATATCGCCCTCGGCATCGCCGCCGGATTGCTCCGCCCGCCCCAGATCGACATCCACGGCTTCGGACGAGTTGCGATAGATCAGGACATCACGCAGCCCCGCACCGCCATCCATCTCATCTGCACCCTCGCGCCCGGTGACCCGGTCATTGCCGTCTCCGGCGAGGATCCGCTCCGCCTCTTCCGTACCGAACAGGCGGTCATCCTCGGGCGTGCCCGTGATGACCGGAAGGCCGCTGGTCACGAGGACATCGTCGAAGACCAGACCCTCCGAGCCCCAGCCATAGAGGCCCACGGTGCCAATCGGCAGGGTGCGGTCCTCGACCTCGGTTCCGAACACCGCCTTGCCGTCGATGAAGCTGCGGATCACGCCGCCTTCCACCTCGATACGCCAGGATTGCGCCTCGCCCGGG
Source organism: Pseudomonadota bacterium (assembly GCA_038524325.1). GTDB lineage: Bacteria > Pseudomonadota > Alphaproteobacteria > Rhodobacterales > Rhodobacteraceae > Thermohalobaculum. The sequence continues at coordinate 1,391 of JBCBIS010000203.1, read as the reverse complement.
GTGTATTCGTTATAGCCGCGAGCCAGGATGGTCTCGCGCCCTTCGAGATGCCGGGTCAGCATGATCAGGCCGGTCTGCGCGTCGGCCTCGAGCTTGTAGTAGTTCTCGGCATCGACATAGCGGAACAAGAGACCGATCCCGTCATCATCGTTCGGGGTTATCGTCGCTTCGAAGGCATAGTCTCTCCAACCTGCCGCCGCAGGATCGTCGAACAGCGCATAGGTGCCGTCGCGCAGGATGAACGGCCCATCGCCCTCGACCGAGAAGGCGGTCGAGCCGGTGCCTTGCTGATCGGACTGGATATCGCTCGCCTGCACCAGCGCGCCATCAACCACCTGCCAGTCGGAGGGCCCGTTCAGATCGCCCTCGTCCACGATGGTCCAGCCATTGAAATCGCCATCCGCGAAATCGTCCGACAGCAGGATCTGCGCGTTCGAGGCGACCGAGACTGTGATGTCATCCTCGGAAACCGCCCCGGCGGCGTCAGTGACGCGCAGGGTGACCGTGGTCTCGCCAGGCGCGAGGTCGAGCGTGGCCATCTCGCCGCTTGCGACCACCTCGCCGTCGACAAGCCATTCGAAGAGGGTGATGCCCTCGGCCGAGAGGCTTGCCTCTGCCGTCAGGCTGACCGGGGCGGTGCCGTCGCCGTCCAGATCGGCGGCCCAGCGGCCATCCTTTTCCTCGGTCAGGGCACGGGCCGCGAGGGCAATCGGGTTGACCGAGACATTGTCGAACTTCACCCGGTCGTTTTCCTGACCCAAAAGCCCGACTGAACCACCCTTCAACGGGTCTTCATCAACCACAACACCGCCGAACATCAGCTCGTCGTCCAGCGTGATGGTGATCTCGCCGCCCAGGACCGCGATGCGCAGATCCTGCTCGGCAAAGTGGCGATAGGATGCGGTTTCACGCGCCAGTTCCGTCTCGACCCCATCCCGGACCCGCACCAGGACCCGCTCGTCATTCTGCTGGTCCATGGTGAGCTGATAGAAGTTCTGATCGTCCTGGTGATAGAAGATCGCGCCCACGGTGTCGTTGTCGCCCGGCTCGATCACCACGTCGAACGTATAGTCACGCCACTCGGTGGCGCCTTCGCCCAACCAGATCAGCCGCTCATCCGCGCCGTTGGATTGCTGATAGAGGGCGGCTTCGCCCTCGCCATCCGGGTTGCCGAAGATCGAGCCTTTGACCAGGAACGAGGTCTCGCCCGGTCCCGCGAGGCTGATCGGCGCGACAGTGACCTCGCCAAAATCTGCATCGTCGAGCCCGGTGTCGAAGTTGAGCTGGTAGTCATTGGCCGCAATCGAACCAGCCGCCGGGCCGTCGACATCCACGGCGCCAAAGCCTTCGACCGTGGCTTGATCCAGCGCTTCCTCGGCAAAATAGAAGCT
>JBCBIS010000202.1:0-7106 GCA_038524325.1 Pseudomonadota bacterium | reverse complement strand
CCGCGTGCCGTGACCGAGTTGGTCGAATTGGTGATCGTGAACCCCTGCGGTGCCGCATAGGTAAAGCGCAGTTTCGGGTGGCTGAAGCGGCGGCCCTGGACAAAGCCCTGATCGGGAGAGTCCCCCCAGGTGATCCCGTCAATCACCTCAAGAAAGCGGCGCTGATTGCGGTTGCTGCCTTGTGGCAGGGCGAGCCCGTTCTGCTTGGCGACCTCGATGGCCTGCCGCGTCCGCGGCCCATTGGCGGGGTGCGAGGCAAAGAAATCAACCGAGTTCGGGTTATAGCCCCGGCCCGCGATGCGCGCCTCGAGCGCCGAGGCCTGCCCCATACTGTCGAGGAAATCGGCCTGAGCATAGGGATCGTAGCCCGCACGCGCGAGGTAACGGATGCCCAGATTATCCGCATCCAGCTCGTCGCCGCGCGAGTAATCCGCCAGGATCCCGCCGGCCGCGGCCTGACCGATCTGCAACAGACCCTGTGCCGCGCTGCCCTCGACGCCAAGCACCGAGAGCCCGATGGCACCGAGCAAGAGGCCAACGCCGGCCACCGTGCCCCGCTCTTGGCGAAGCGAGGAATGGCCCGCGGTGACATGGCCGATCTCGTGACCGATCACCCCCGCCAGTTCCGCCTCATCCTCGGCCAAAGCCACCAGACCGCGGGTGACATAGACATAGCCGCCCGGCAGCGCGAAGGCATTGACCGTCGGCGTGTCGAGCACCGTGAAGGTCCACTTGGCCTGTGGTTGCTCGGAAACTGCCGCCAGCTCGGCACCGATTTCGTTCACATAACTCGTCAACCGCGCATTCTTATAGACGCCGCCATACCGGGCCAGGATTTTCGGATGGTTTTCATCGCCCAGTTTCTGCTCGGACGGAGACCGGACAGCCACCGTGTCGGGAGCGGGGGCGGCGCCCGTTGGCGCGCGCGCACCTGTCTGGCTGGTCTGACAGCCCGAAAGGACCATCGCACCCAGGGCGGTGGCGGCTAGAAGGGTGGCGAGACGCATTGCAGGGCTCCCGTGTCATTTCTCCTCTTCAGAGCATCTCAGCCTGAGATGGCCAAAGAAAGGGGGAAAAGAGACGACCGGCCGGTTGGTCCGGCGGCCACCCACGCCACGCCGCCGGACCCCGGCATCCCCGCAAGGCTTCCGGTGCGCGCTACCTAGGAGCGAGTCGTGTTCGAAGGAAGACGGAATTATGACAGTTTGCGTAAGCGTGATGTGTTATTTGAAGAACTGCGCCTGTCCAACGCGCTGAAAAGCGGTGCGGTAAATCAAAAAACCGAATAACCCGTGCCGCAAGACGAGGCGGCACGGGCGAGAAGGCGTTCCCAGGCTCAGCTGGTGCCTTTTTCAGTCTTGGTTTCGGCCGGTTTTTCAGCCGAAGTCGACTGACCGCTGTTGCAGCTGTAAGCCGCAGCCGAGGAAACGCTGAACACAGCGAGGACGATGGCAGGCAAGATCGTGCGGATCATATCAATCTCCTTTTGCTACGCTTCGAAAACAATAGCGTGAATTCTGGTGAAGGCAAAGCCGGGGATGCCCGTAATCGAAGAGCCGTGCACGCGGGAAATCCGCTGAGATTGATTTTGATCAACGACAGCCCCGTTGCAGTCCGCAATGATCGGCGGCGAGGAGGACATAACCATGTTCAAGAAAATCCTGTGCCCGATCGATCTCACCCATGCCGACAAGCTGACCAAAGCGCTCGATATCGCGAGCGGTATGGCCAAGGAAGGCGGTGGAGAGCTGTGCTTTGTCGGCATTCATGGCGCGTCGCCCTCGACCTCGGCGCATACGGAGAAGGAATACCGCGAGCGTCTCGAGGATTTTGCGGCGGCGGAGGCATCCTCGCGCGGGGTCAAGATCTCGACACATCCGCACTATAGCCATGACCCCGCAGTCGAGATCGCACCGGCGATCATCGAGGCCGTGGCGACCACCGGCTCGGATGCCATCGTGATGGCCTCGCATGTCCCCGGCTGGATGGAGCATATCTTCCACTCGAATGCCGGCTATGTCGCCTGCCACGCGCCGGTCTCGGTCTTCGTCGTCCGGTGAGCCCGAGGGCCGTCGTCCGGGTCAGGAGAGCGCGAACACCTGCCGCATCGCCAGATTGGGCCAGATCAGACCCGCGGCCAGGGCGACCGCGAAACCCAAGAAGATCAGGGCCGGCAGGGCATGCCGGCCGCCTGCGGATTGCAGCGTGAAGGCCGCTCCTCCATTCGACACGATGCCCATCACCATCACACCCGTTGGCATCCACCCGCCCATCGCATCGGACAAGCCGAACCCGTACCCGATCAGAAGCGCCAGAATGGCGACCCCGTAAAGCCGGAGAAGCACGAGGTCGCCAGACAGCCCCGTCAGGCGCCGGACCTGCTCGACCGGGAGCAGCAGAAGCGGGATCGCGACGAAGATCAAAGTCACCGCGATCTTCAGGCTGAGAACGATCGCGAGAAGGGTCATCTCACACCGCCTCCCCAAAGAAAATCAGCAGAGGACCGTGGATCACGTGAAACTCCCGCATGCCATACTCTTGCACAAAGGGCGCGCGGACATGGGAGGCAGGGAGCGCCCGCAACCCCTCCTCAAGTTCCGACCAGAGACGGTCAAGCTCCTCCACCCAGATATAGGCGGAGCATTCCCGGGCCGGATCTCCAGGGGTCGCATCAGGCGCGGCAGGGATCAGCGTGAACCGCGCCGCATCGCGCTCCAGGATCGCGTGTCGCTCCTGCACAACCACCGCCGAGAAGCCCAAAACACCCTGGAAGAACGCCACGGCGCCGGGCAGGTCGAACACAGGTATGATCGGCGCGATCCGGGTCAGCCGCGGCGGGGCGTCCATCACTCGGCGGCTGCGGCCAGATCCGGCGGCCGGGCGGCATCTGACAAGTGATCCAACGCCTCGTCCAGCGAGAGCGTCTTTTGCCCCTGCTCACCCAGCACCCGCATGGCGACGCTGCGTCCCTCGACCTCCTGCCGGCCGACCGCGAGGATCACGGGCACGCCGGCCACCGAGTGTTCGCGGACCTTGTAGTTGATCTTCTCGTTGCGCTTGTCGGTTTCCGCGCGCAGGCCGCGGGTGCGGAGTATGGCGCAGACTTCCTCGGCATACGCGTCGGCGTCCGAGACAATCGTCGTCACCACGACTTGGCGCGGGGCGAGCCACATCGGGAAACGGCCGGCATAATTCTCGATCAGGATCCCGGTGAAGCGTTCCAACGACCCGAAGAGAGCACGGTGCAGCATCACCGGATGGTCCCGCTCGCCAGACTGGGTGACATAGGTCGTGCCGAACCGCTCGGGCAGGTTGAAGTCGACCTGCAGGGTCCCGCATTGCCAATCGCGGCCGATCGCGTCGCGCAGGACATATTCAAGTTTGGGCCCATAGAACGCGCCCTCGCCCGCGAAGATGGTGTATTTCATCCCCTCGGCGTCGAGCATGTTCTGCAACGCCCCTTCGGATTTGTCCCAGCGTTCATCGCTGCCGATCCGGTTCTCGGGCCGGGTCGACAGTTTGACATGCACATCCTCGAAGCCGCAGTCGCGATAGATCGAGAGGATCAGGTTGTTCACTTCGACGCATTCGTCGAACAACTGCTCTTCGGTGCAGTAGATATGCGCATCGTCTTGGGTAAAGCTGCGCACGCGCAACAGCCCATGCAAAGCGCCCGAGGGCTCGTAGCGGTGCACCTTGCCGAATTCCGCAATCTTCAACGGCAGATCGCGATAGCTTCGCACCCCCTGGCCAAAGATCAGCATATGGCCCGGGCAATTCATCGGCTTCAGGGCGTATTCACGGTCGTCCTGCGTCTCGGCCAGGAACATGTTCTCGCGATAGTTCTGCCAGTGGCCCGAGGTTTCCCACAGCGCCTTGTCCATGATGTCGGGCGAGTTCACCTCGACATAGCCGGCCGCCTCCTGGCGTTTGCGCATATAACCGATCAGCGTCTGGAACAGCCGCCATCCGTTCGGATGCCAGAACACCGAGCCGGGAGCGACCTCTTCGAAGTGGAAAAGGTTCATCTGTTTGCCGAGGCGGCGGTGGTCGCGCTTCTCGGCTTCCTCCAGCATGGTCAGATGTGCCTTCAGATCCGCCTTGGTCTTGAAGGCGACCCCATAGATCCGCTGGAGCATCTTGTTGTTGCTGTCGCCCCGCCAATAGGCGCCGGCGACCTTCATCAGCTTGAACGCGTCCGAGGGCACCTGGCCGGTATGCACCAGATGCGGACCGCGGCACAGATCCTGCCAGTGCCCGTGCCAATACATCCGGATCGGCTCGTTGCCGGGGATCGACTCGATCAGTTCGATCTTATAGGGCTCGTTGTTGTCCTTATAGAACTGGATCGCCCGCGCGCGCTCCCACACCTCGGTGCGGACCGGGTCGCGCGCCTCGATGATCTGGCGCATCTTCTTCTCGATGGCGTCGAAATCGGCCTCCGAGAACGGTTCCTCGCGGTCAAAATCGTAGTACCAGCCATTATCGACCACCGGGCCGATGGTAACCTGGGTGTCGGGCCAGATCTCCTGCACCGCGCGGGCCATGATATGGGCGCAGTCATGGCGGATCAGCTCCAGCGCCTCGGCCTCGTCTTTCAACGTGACGATGGCGAGCTTGGCGTCCCGCTCGATCGGGATCGAGAGGTCGCTGAACACCCCATCGATCCGGCAGGCGAGCGCCGCCTTGCCCAGTGATTTGGAGATATCCGCCGCCACATCCCCGCCTGTGGTGCCGGCGGGATAGCTCCGCTGGGCACCGTCGGGCAGGGTGATCGTGATCTGAGCGGACATCGCGGACCTCATATATGCGAAAGCGTTGGCGGGCGCACCATCCCGATGGCACCGGGTGCTGTCAAGGACAGGGCAAGGGGCCGGGGCCAGAGGCGTGCGGCTTTCGGTCTGATGCGGGCCTCTGCACTATGCAGAGCATTGGGCGAGGATCAGGTGGCCCGGCACCGGCGCACCCTCTTCCATCCTTACGGTGATCGGATCGAGGCAGAGCGGGAACAGGCCGTTTTCGCTCAAAAGCTGGGTCAGATACTCCGGTGCATGGGCGAATCTGTGTTTGCGGCCAACCGTCCACGTGCCGGCCTCGCAGCTTTCTGACGACAACGCGATCACCCCGCCGGATGCGAGGCAGGCGGAGGCAGCGGCGAAGAACGGCGCAAGATCGCCCAGATAGGGCAGAACATCGGTTGCGACGATCAGATCGTGGCTTTCCTCCTCCTCCTCGAGAAACTGAACCACATCGCCGATGAAGAGCTGGTCATAGACCTCCCGCTCATCGCACAGCGCGAGCATTTCCTCGGACAGGTCCACCCCGGTGATCCGCTGCGCAGAATTCGCCATGGCGATGCCGGCGAGCCCCGTCCCACATCCCAGGTCCAGCATCGAGCGATAGGGGCCCGGCGCCAGGCGCCTCAGGGCCTCGGCTGCCAGGGCCGGCACGTCATAGCCAAGCTTCTCGACCAGTATCTCGTCAAACGCCTCGGCATGTTGATCGAAGAGGGTCGCGATATAGGCGGCCGGTGCTTTCTGCGGCGCCGGGCCATGGCCGATCGCGGCAAGTCGGATCGCGACACCGCCATGGTCATCCGGATTGATGCGGAGAACCTCGTGGAACGCAGCGGCCGCGGCGGCCAGGTCCCCCGCCCGCTCGGCCGCGAGACCGCCCTCGTAGAGCTCTGCCAAGCGTTCGGTGGCCGCCTCATCCAACCCTTCGTCCGGCGCCTCAGCCTCGGGCACTTCGCCCATCAGCCTGCCCGGCCAAAGCTGCGCCCGGCAGCGCGCTCATAGACCTCGAGCGTGGCCCGCTGCATCGCCGAGATCGTATAGATCGAATGAACCCGGGCACGTGCCGCCAGTCCCATATGGGCTCGCTCGGAATCGTCCATGTCGAGCGCTTTGTTCATCTGTTCGGCCAAACGCTCGGGGTCGCCGGGCGGATAGAGCCAGCCGGTCGAGCCATGCACCACTGTCTCGCGCGCGCCGCCATGGTTGGTCGCAATGACGGGCCGGCCCATGGCCTGTGCCTCGACCACGACACGGCCAAAAGCCTCGGGCTCGATCGATGCGCTGACCACCATGGCCGCCAGCTTATAGGCCGCCGCCATATCGGTGCAGTTCCCGGTGCGGTGCACGCAATCATAAACGCCGAGTGCCTCGATCTTGTCCGCCAGGGTGCGGGTATAGGCATCGTCGCCCTCGCCGACGATCAGGATCAGGAAATCCGATTTCCCGCGGTTCTCTTTCAGAAGGGCCGCCGCGTCGATGACGCTCTCGGCGCCCTTCCAGCGGGTCAGCCGGCCGGGCAGCATGATCACCGGACGCGGATCGTCCAGAATGCCCCAGGCCTCGGCCAGTTTGATCGTGCGTTCATTGCCGACCATCTCCTCGGAGAAGACCGCGATATCGGCACCGCGTGGGATTACCACGATGTCGTCCTCGGCGACCTGATGGCGGGTCAGCACCAGATCGCGGATAAAGTCCGAGATCGCGATCACCGGACGGCCCCTGGCCATCACCGAGTTGTAGAGCCGCTTCATCGGCAGATTTTCACGATAGCTGCCGTGATAGGTGGTGACAAAGGCGGTGTCGGTCTGGCGGCTGGCCCAAAAGGCGCTCCACCCCGGGGCGCGCGAGCGGGCATGGACCACGTCCACCTGATGGTCCTGGATCACCCGGGCGAGATAGCGCGCGTTCAGCCAGATCGTCACCGGGTTCTTCGAAGCGGCGTCGAGCAGGATCAGCTCGCCCCCCGCCTTGGTCACACGCAGGGCCTGGGTCCCGCCGGAGGTCGCCACCAGCGCCCGCCCCCCCGCGCTCACAATCGCCTCGGTCATCTCGATCGTCCCGCGCTCGACCCCGCCGGTATCGAGCCGCGGCAGCACCTGAAGGACGGTCATCGGACGCGGGTCTTCCCCCACCCCTTCGTGTAGACTAGGCTCTTCCCGATCATGGTCATCATGCGGGGACCGCAAATTCATGAATGCTCCGGCAGGTTTGCACCATCGCCATGCTCGGCGGATTTGTGGTAAGCGATGGCGCCTTTGTCGGTGCGTTGCAATCTGTCCGGAGCATTCATGAATTTGCGGTCCCCGCATG
>JBCBIS010000201.1:0-7124 GCA_038524325.1 Pseudomonadota bacterium | reverse complement strand
GCCGGCGGATCTCAATCAACTCGCGTTCCGAGAGTTTGAGCAGATCCGCCGGCACAATTTCGGCATGGTGTTTCAGAGCTTTGGCCTGCTGCCCCATCGCGATGTCTTGGAAAACGTCGCCTTCCCTCTGGAAGTGCAGGGCATTTCGAAATCTGAGCGCGTTGACCGGGCCAAGAAGATGATCGATCTCGTGGGCTTGGCGGGCCGCGAGAGCTATTTCCCGCGCGAACTTTCCGGTGGCCAGCAACAGCGTGTGGGCATCGCCCGCAGCTTGGCTGTCGAGCCGGATATCTGGTTCTTGGACGAGCCGTTTTCCGCCCTCGACCCGCTGATCCGTGCCGAGATGCAAGACGAATTCCTCCGCCTGCAAGAGATGCTGCATAAGACCATCGTCTTCATAACCCATGATTTTGAGGAAGCCACCAAGTTGGCCGACCGGATCGGGATCATGAAAGACGGGCGGATGGTGCAATTGGCCACGCCCGAGGAGCTGGTTCTGAACCCCGCCGACGATTATGTCGCCGAATTCGCCAAAAACGCCCCGCGCGAGCGGATTATCTCGGTCCGCGCCGTCATGGAGCCGGTGACGGGGACGGAGGAGGGGGCCGTGCCTGCTTCGGCAAAAATCGGCGCAGTTGCCGAGCAGGTCCTCACCGCGGAGCGCCCAGTGGCCGTGACCGATGAGGCCGGGCAGGTGATCGGCGCCATCACCCGCCACCATGTTGCGGAGACGATTTTCGGGCGGCACGCCGCATGACCGAGGCCGCGGCAGGGCGGGATCTCTCCAGGCCCGGCCTGACGCTGGAGACCCTGCCGCCCTGGGCACAGTTCCTGGCCATCATCCTGATCGGCACGGCTCTGTCCCTGATCTGGGAGCCGGCAGCGCGCTGGCCTGAGGCTTGGGTGATCCCGGCCGAGGACTGGCTGACCGGGTTTATCGAATGGCTGAAACGCGACGCAACAATCTTTGGCATCGAGTTCAAGGAGATCACCCGCGGCATCGGCGAGGCGCTTAAAGCCCCAGTGAAATGGGCGGAATACCTGCTTTACCGCGGGTTCAAATCCATCGGCCTCGGCCCCTTGCCCTGGGTTGCTGTGGTGGCCGGGGTCACGATCTTTGCCCATTGGGTCGGGGGCTGGCGGCTGGCGCTGCTCTGTGCCGCCTCGCTCCTCTACATCGTGTTCTTCAATCTCTGGAAGGACTCGATGCGGACCATGACCATCGTGATCGTGGCTGTGCCGATGGCGGCTGCGATTGGTGTGCTGCTGGGGATCTGGGTCACGCGCTCGAAGATCGTCGCGCGCATCGTCACTCCGATGTTCGATCTGATGCAGGCGACCCCGCATATGGCCTATCTGGCGCCGGTGGCGGCCCTGTTCGCGCTCGGCCCCGTGACGGCGCTGATCGCCACCGTGATCTTCGCCATGCCACCGATGGCGCGCTGTACGATCCTGGCCTTGCAGACTGTCTCCTCCGACGTGATCGAGAGCGGCAAGATGTCGGGCTGCACCCGCCGTCAGCTTTTGTGGAAGGTCGCGCTGCCGTCCTCGAAACGCACCCTGATGCTGGGGCTGAATCAGGTGGTGATGCAGACGCTGGCCATGGTCGTGATCGCCTCGATCGCCGGGGCGCAGGGGCTGGGGCACAAGCTGCTCTACTCGCTGCAACAGCTGCGCCTCGGCGTCGCCATCGAGCAGGGGATCGCCATCTCGCTGATCGCCATCGTGCTGGATCGGCTGACCCAGGCCTATGCCTATAAGGAGACCGACCATTTCGCGACCGAGCGGCCCTGGCTGCACCGCCATCAGCATATGGTTTTGTTCGTCGGCATCCTGATCGCGAGCTACATCGCGGCGGCTTTTTTCAAACAGGTGGGCCTGCCGCCCTCGAAATGGATCTGGGGCACGGGCGAGGCCAAGACGGTTCTGTTCGACGCGAAGCAGATCGCCCGGGCGCTGGATCAGGGCATCCGCGATTTCAACGTCATCGCCTTCCCCTATATCAACCCGATCCGGGATTTCGCGACGCTCTATATCCTGCTGCCGATCCGCGACTTTTTCCTGTGGCTGCCCTGGCCGGTGTTTTTCGGGGTGATCGGGCTGGCGGCATGGCGGCTGGGGCGCTGGCCTGTGCTGCTTCTGTGTCTGGGCCTGATGGCCTCGTTCACGGTGACCGGGTTCTGGGTCGAGACGATGAAGACCACATATCTGGTCCTGATCGCCACCATCCTCTGTGTTCTGATCGGGGTGCCGCTGGGCATCTGGTCGTCGCGGTCCGAGCGGGTGGCGAAAGTGGTGATGCCGATCTGTGATACGTTGCAGACCTTCCCCTCGTTCATCTATCTGATCCCGGCGATCATGCTGTTCCGGGTGGGCGATTTCTCGAATGTCTTCGCCATCATTCCCTATGCGATGGTCCCGGCGATCCGGTACACCTATTTGGGGCTGAAGCGGATTCCGGCGGTGACGGTCGAGGCGGCGATTGCCAATGGGGCGACCCGGCGGCAGCGGTTGTGGAAGGTCGAGATGCCGATTGCGTTGCCCGAGATCATGCTGGGCGTCAACCAGACCATCATGATGGCCCTGGCGATGACGGCGATCACCGCGCTGATCGGCTCGACCGATCTGGGGCAAGAGGTTGTGCGCTCGATTTCGACCCAGAACTTCGGCCGCGGCATCCTGGCGGGCTTCTTCATTGCAGCACTCGGCATCATTGCCGATCGGATCATCGGCGCCTGGGCGGAGAACCGGAAGCGCCAGCTCGGCATCGCGTAGGCGCAGGCCCCGGGTCCTTTGCAGCTAGCACCGGGCCACGCTGCTTTGGCCCGAGACCGAGTTCAGGGCCTTGCAGATATCCACCACATCCCCGTTGCGCTGCGCGATATCGCTGCTGCGCCCGGCGCGCAGGGCTGTCTCGACCTGCACCACCGGCATGCCCGGATAGGCTTGGAGCAAGAGCGCGACCATGCCCGAGATATGCGCCGTCGCCACCGAATTGCCCGAGAAGAAGTCATAGCCCGCATTGGGAACGGTGCTGATCACATCGACCCCGGGCGCGACCAACCGCCCCTGACCGAATGGGCCCGCCTTGGCCACGGCGATCACGCCCTCGACCCCGGCCGGAAAATTCTGGCCAGGGGACATGCCCTCCGAGGCGACCACGATGACGCCATCCGAGACGGCTTGTTCGACAAGTTGCTGCAAAAGAGGATCCGGTGGCCCGGCCAGGCTGATATTCAGCACATCCACATCCGCCAGAATGGCAAAGTTCAGGGCGCGAGCGAGGGAGAAGGTCGAGCAGCGGCCGATGCGGTCGCCCGGGTCCTCCCAGCAGCCGCGCAAACCGATCAGATCGGCCCCGGGAGCGACGCCGACGATCCCCGTTCCGTTCTGCGCATCCGCCGCGATCACCCCGGCGATCACGGTGCCATGTTGCTCGGGTGGCGCATCCTCCTCGCCAGAACCGACAAAATCGCGCAACAGGGCGCGGCGGCTTTTCAGGTCGGGATGCGAAAAATCGACCCCGGTATCGATGATCCCGACGCGCACATTGGCCCCGGTGGTCGCCGCGTGCACATCCAGTGCGCGCATCCGGCGCAGGCTTTCCTGAAGCTCGATCAGATCATCGGCATAGACGGGGGCGGCGAGGGTCTCGTAGATCTGGATTGGCAGCGCCTCCTGGATCATGTCGTCTTCTGACATTGCCTCGATCACCGCGCTCGGATTGTTCCCCGTCACCCGCACGACGATGCAATGCAAGCCGATGGAGGCGAGCGGCCACTCCGCCTTGAACTCGACCGCATAGCGCCGCTCGATATCCTTGGCGAGGCGCCGCATATCCTCGGGCGCGCCAGCGGCAACGGTCAAGATCACATCCTGCCCGGTGACGAGGTCGCTCGCCGGGATGACGCGCCAGGCGGGCGCGTTCTGCGCAGGGGCGGCCATGCAGCCGGCGAGGCAAAAGCTGAGCAGGAGGGTTGTGACAAGTGCTTTCATCGTCCGGTCCTCAACACAACAAAGGCGATTTCGGGCGTATCCGAGAGGATCGCGGCGGCATCGCCCAGATCTGCCTCGGTGCGCGGCTGCAGGAGGTAGAGGCCAGTCGGCGAGGGATCGCCGATCACCTCGAGCCCCAGGTCGCTGAACAGGGCCAGAAGAGCGCCCTCCTCGGTGCCGTCCACCGCCTTGACCCTCAGAGTCGGGCCCGAGACCTCCTCCGGCGTGGTCAGCGTGGTGTAGGGGGCCGCCTGATTCTGCCCATCGCCGAGGCCGATCAGTTGCGGTGCCAGAACCATCGCCAGAGCAATCGCGGCGAAGGCGAGCCCTCCACCCGCCAGCGGCAGACGCCAGGTGTCCAGGGCCTCCATGATCCGCTCTAGCAACGGCGCGCGTGCCGGGGCCGCAGGCCAGGTGGGAGCCGCCGGGGTCTCGACCACCGTCTTCAACTGCTGCCAGATCTGCTCGTCCGCGCTTTCGAAATCGTCGCGGGCCAGCAGGCTCTCGCGCAGCCGCCGTTCCTCGGCCAGTTCTTCGCGTAGGCTGGGGCTCGCTGCCAGATGGGCATCGATCTCGCGCCGCCTCGCATCGTCCAGCGCGCCGGTGACATACCAGGGAAGATCGGCCCGAACCTCGTCGAGAAGCTCTTCCTGCGTTTTGGTCAGATTGGTCATTGGCCGTCCTCCATACCTGGACTCTCCGGTGCCGACATCTTCGTCTTCAGTTTTCTGCGCGCATGCATCAGGCGGGTTTTCACCGTCCCGACTGGACAGTCGATGATCTCAGAAATCTCGCTCGACGTGTAGCCATAGACATAGGTGAGCTCGACAACCGCGCGATGTTCGGGCGAGAGGTCCAGCAGGGCCTTGCCCAATTCGTCGCGCAGGAACAGGCGCTCGACCTCGTCTGGTGCCGCTGTGTTCTCGTGCAGGACTTCCGCCACCTCCTTCGAGCGCCGGTCCTTGTCCGAGCGCCTGAGCGCGGCCAGGGCCTGACGATAGGCGATCCCGAAGATCCAGGTCGAAGGCTTTGCCGTCCCCTGATAACTGCCGGCCCCGCGCCAGATCGCCAGAACCGTCTCCGACGCGATCTCCTCCGCCAGATCCGTCCGGCTCGTCATCCGCGCCGCGAAGCCGACGATCTTTCTGAAATAGCGCCGATAGAGGCGCTCGAATGCCCGGACATCCTGGCGGGCAATTGCCGCCAGCAAGTCCATATCACAGGCGCTATCTGACGTCGTGTTCATGGCCACCGCTGCTGTTCTCACCGCTCTCATCCCGCATCCTGTCGGTCGTTTCGAGAGATAAGTGTCGGCATGTCGGAAAAAGGTTCACGCGATCAGGAACTTTTTTTGTGGCGCCCGCTGCTGACAGGCAGACCCGGTACTCCACGAAAAAATCCAGCATGATCATCAAGATAGACCGTTTTTCTGAGATATCCACGTGGCGAGGCAGGCCGGCAAATCTCTGCCAAGGGCAAAAAAATCAAAAAAACTCGGCGCAAAGCGGGCGTCTGCGTAGGGCCGCCGGGCCCCTGCCGTAACAGGAACACCTGGCGAAGAGGCGCCACATCTTATCCACTGGAGACACCACATCATGGCTTCGATCACCGCACTCACCCGTGCAATCGCACTCACCCCCGCCCTTGCTCTCGTGCTCGGCGCGTCGCTCGCGGCCGCCGATCCGAACCGCGCGCAGGCCAAGGCCAATTTTCAATCCGCCGATGCCAATGGCGACAGCGTGCTGAGCTTTGAGGAATTCACGACCCTCATCAACCTGAATGCCGATCACAATATCGGGCGCGCGCAGATGATCCGGCGGCATGACCGTTACGCCATGGCCTTTGGCCGGATCGACGCGAATGAGGACGGTCTGGTCACGCCCGAGGAGATGGCCGCCATCGCCCGGCGCTGATCGGCGTGTCAGGCATGGCGGTCAGGAATTGGCCGTCACCTCCACCCGGGCGCTATAGCGCGATTGGCCGACCGAGAAGGGAAAGGCGGCCAAGGCGCTCTCCGGCAGCACGGAGGCACTGCTGGTCAGGGCATTGAGCCCGGGCCAGCCATCGCGCATCCAGACCGTGCCCGGCGGAATGCGCCCAATCACCTTGGCTTGCGCCGCGAAGCTGCCCTCGGCACTGTCGATGCGGATCGCGGCGCCGTCCTGAATGCCGCGGGCCTCCGCATCCTCAGGGGCGAGCCAGAGCATGGGCCCGGGCTCACGGGCTGCCAGCACCGGCAGCGCCCGGGCATGATCGTAGAACGAATGGAAATGCGCAAAGGTCCGGCCATGGGCGAAGGCCAGCGGATAGCGCGGGTCCGATGCGGCGTCTTCGCCTGGCTCTGGCAATCCCGGCAGGCCCATATCGACCGCCCGTTGCGAAAAGAACTCGATCTTGCCCGAGGGCGTGTGGAACCTGCGGGTCGGATAGGCCACGTCCGAGATCCGCAGGCGCGCATGCCCGCCATTGGCGCGCATCTCGGCCACCTTGGCATGCCCGGTCGCCGGGTGATCGAGAACGGCGTCGATCGCGGCGGTCTGATCCTCCCAGGGATAGACATCCTCGACGCCCAATCGCGCCGCCAATTCCTGGTAGAGGGTAAAAAGCGGACGGGCCTCACCCGCCGCGGGCAAGGCTCGGTCGGCCAGATAGACATGGGTGTTGGTCGCCTTCACGCCGATTTCCTCCAGCCAGATTGTCCCCGGCAGGACAATATCGGCGGCTTCGCGGATCGTCTGGTTCTGGAACAGATCATAGGCGACGATCAGGTCCGTCCGCGCCAAGGCGGCCCGCAGGCGCCCGGTGTCGGGGAAGGACGACAACAGGTTCGAGCCGAGCGTCAGCAGCACCTTGATCCGCCCGCTCTCCAACGCCTCGACAATCGCTTCCATCTGGTTGGGCACGAAATCGCCGGGAGGCCGCTGGTCCGCCGCCGAGATATCAGCAAACCCGGCCCCGTGGCTGCGGGCGCCATGGCGCGGGCCGAGGCCGCCGCCCGGCACGCTGTAATCGCCGGTCAGCGCAGGGAGGCAGGAGATCGCCCGCGCCGCATGCCACGCATTCCCGCCCTTATGCATCGACGACCCTCCGGCAATGATCATCGCCGGGCGGGTGGTGGCGAAGCTGCG
>JBCBIS010000200.1:0-7292 GCA_038524325.1 Pseudomonadota bacterium | reverse complement strand
CGCCTGACCCTGGGATGGCACTTGGTGGGGGCCGGAGGGAAGCCCGCCTCCGGCCCCCCGCCACCCACCCGGCCGGAGGCGGGCTTCCCTCCGGCCCGTGTCTTTGGGGTGCGGGGGGATCCGGATCAGGGATGCCGTGGTGGGCGCGGGCGCACGGGGGTCTGGATCAGATTGGCATCCGGCGTTCGGCAAGACGGGACCAATAAGAGCATCCCGCCGGGATCGCTTCGTCGTCGAAATCGTATTCCGGGTGATGAACCTTTGCGGTGTCGCCGTTGCCTATGAAGACAAAGGCCCCCGGGCGTTCGTTCAGCATGAAGGAGAAATCCTCGGCGCCGAGTTGCGGTGGCGCATCCGTGATCACGGCGGCGCTGCCCATCACCTCGCTGGCGATCTCGGCGGCAAATCCCGTCTCGCGCGCCGTGTTCACAGTGACCGGATAGTCGCGGACATAATTGAGCTTCGCCTTGGCCCCGAAGGCTTGCGCCAGATGCGCGACCATGCGGTGCATATTCGCCTCGACCCGGTCCTGCACCTCGGGGTCCAGCGTGCGCACCGTGCCGGTCAATCGCGCGGTTTGCGCGATGACATTCTGCGCGGTCGAGTCGGTTTCGAACATGGTCACCGAGACGACCGCCGATTTCACCGGGTCGACATTGCGTGCGACGATGGTTTGCAGCCCGGTCAGAAGCTGCGCGCCGACCAGCGTGGTGTCGATGGTCTCGTGCGGATAGGCCGCGTGGCCGCCATAGCCCTCGATATCGATCGTGAACCGGTCGGCGGCCGCCAGAAGCGGGCCGGTGCGCATCGCGAAATGACCGAGCGGGGTGCCGGGATGGGTGTGCATGCCATAGACTTCCTGCACGCCAAAACGGTCCATCATGCCGTCATTGACCATCTCGCGCCCGCCGCCGCCGCCTTCTTCGGCGGGCTGGAATATCATGATCGCGGTGCCGTCGAAATTGCGCGTCTCAGCCAGGTATTGCGCGGCCCCCAGCAGCATGGCCGTATGCCCGTCATGGCCGCAGGCATGCATCTTCCCGGGAATGGTCGAGGCATAGGGTTTGCCCGTCGCCTCGAGGATCGGCAGCGCGTCCATATCCGCACGCATGCCGATCACCTTGCCCGAGCCGGTCTCGCGCCCCTTGATCACGCCGACAACCCCGGTCTGGCCGATCCCCTCGACGACCTCATCGCAGCCAAAGGCGCGCAGCTTGTCCGCGACGATGCCGGCGGTGCGGTGGACGTCGAATTGCAGCTCGGGATGGGCGTGGATATCGCGCCGCCACGCGGTCACATCTGCGTGCATCTCGGCAATTCGGTTGATGATCGGCATGGGGTCCTCCCGCTATTGCGCTGCGCGATCACAGTGCTTGGAGCGCGGCTCAGGTCAAGATGCGGCTGCGCGTTGAAATGTGAAATCCGGATGCATCCACCGCTTGCCAAGGCTGAATTAACCTTGTCTAGTAAATGACGCAGTGCGGAATGGAGGGGCCGTTTGACCGCCGCGACTACCGATGCCGGGTCTGTGCTTGAGGTTGAGAACCTCGAGACTGTCTTCCACACCAGCGATGGTTTGGTGCATGCGGTCAACGGGGTCAGTTTCTCGCTGAAGCCAGGTGAATTGCTGGGTGTGGTGGGAGAGAGCGGCTCGGGCAAATCGGTCACGATGATGTCGCTGTTGAAGCTGGTGGCGATGCCGCCGGCCGAGATCCGGCATGGCACGGTGCGATTTGGCGGGCGGGATCTGCTGGATATCGACGATGACGAGTTGCGCCGGGTGCGGGGTGGCGAGATCGGGTTTATCTTTCAGGACCCGATGACCTCGCTGAACCCGGTCTTCACGGTGGGGTATCAACTGACCGAGCCCCTGAAAGTGCACAAAGGGCTGAGCCGCAAGGCGGCCGAGGACCGGGCGGTGGCGCTCTTGGAACTCGTCGGCATCCCCTCGGCGCGGGAGCGGTTGAAGGATTACCCGCACCAGTTCTCGGGCGGGATGCGGCAGCGGGTGATGATTGCCATCGCGCTGGCCTGCGATCCGAAGGTGCTGATCGCCGACGAGCCGACCACCGCGCTGGATGTAACCATTCAGGCGCAGATTCTCGAGCTGATCCGCGAGCTGCGCCAGCGCCTGGGCATGGCAATTGTCTGGATCACCCATGATCTGGGTGTCGTCGCCGGCATCGCTGACCGGGTGGCGGTGATGTATGGCGGCGCGATCGTGGAACTGGCCGAGGTGGGCGCGCTGTTCGACAACCCGCAGCACCCCTATACCCGTGCCCTGCTCAAGACTATGCCCAACCTGGGCGTGAGGGAGAAGCTCTACTCGATCCCCGGGCAGCCGCCGCATCTGTCGGCGCCGCCGGCCTCCTGCCCCTATGCCCCGCGCTGTGCCGAGGCGTTTGGCGCCTGCATGGCGTCGAACCCGGCGTTGCGCGTGGTCGGCCCGGGCCACTCGGTCGCCTGCCATTGGGACCCCGCCACCGGAGGGCCGCGCGATGCCTGATGCCGGCGGACTGGATGTGCTGCTGAGCGCGGAGGGGCTGACCAAGCATTTCCCGATCTATCGCGGTATCATCCGCCGGCAGGTCGGCACGGTGAAGGCGGTGGATGGCCTCAGCTTCGATATCCGCCGGGGCGAGACGCTGGGCCTGGTTGGCGAGTCGGGCTGTGGGAAGTCCACCGTCGGGCGGACGGTGCTGAGGCTTTACGATCTGACCTCCGGCACGCTGACCTTTGACGGGCAGGATATCGGCGCGATTGGCGCGGACCGGCTGCGCGCGATCCGCCCGCGTTTTCAGATGATCTTTCAGGACCCGCAGGCCTGTTTGAACCCGCGGATGACGGTCGGCTCGATCATCGCCGAGCCGCTGACCGAGCACACAGCGCTCAGCCGGCCCGACCGGCAACGGCGGGTCGAGGAATTGCTCGATGCCGTGGGCATGAACCCGAATTTCGCCAATCGCTATCCGCATGAATTCTCGGGCGGGCAGCGCCAGCGGATTGGGATCGCCCGCGCCTTGGCGCTCGAGCCGGATTTCATCGTCTGCGACGAGCCGATTGCTGCGCTGGATGTCTCGATCCAGGCCCAGGTGGTCAATCTGCTGGAGGAGTTGCAGGAGAGCCTCGGCCTCACCTATCTGTTTATCTCGCATGATCTCAGCATGGTGCGCCATATCGCCGACCGGGTGGCGGTGATGTATCTCGGCAAGATCGTCGAGATCGGGCCGGTGGATGCGCTCTACGAAAATCCGCAGCATCCCTATACCCAGGCGCTGCTCTCGGCCGTGCCGATCCCGGATCCAAAGGTCGAGGCGACGCGGAAGCATATCATTCTGAAAGGCGATGTGCCGAACCCCGCCAACCCGCCCAAAGGCTGCCGGTTCTGCACCCGTTGTCCCGTGGCCACCGCCCGCTGCCACGAAGAAGACCCCGCCCCGCGAGAGATCGCGCCGGGCCACACCGCCGCCTGCCATCTGATCGGGCAGGCGTCCTCCTCCGCAGCATAAAAGACAGGGAGAACTCACAATGCTGACGAGACATCTTATGGCCTCCATCGCCGCCGTGGCGCTGATGGCCGGTACCGCCCAGGCCGAGCGTGGCGCGGATGGCCAGCTCAACATCCTCTACTGGCAGGCGCCGTCGATCCAGAATCCGTATCTGTCGGGCGGGACCAAGGATATCGAAAGCTCCTCGCTGGTGCTGGAGCCGCTGGCGAATTACGACCCGGCGGGCAATATGCTGCCGACGCTGGCGGCCGAGATCCCGACGCTGGAGAATGGCGGGATCTCCGAGGATCTGAAATCGATCACCTGGAAACTGAAGCCGGGCGTCACCTGGTCGGACGGTACGCCGTTCACCTCGGCGGATGTGGTCTTCTCGGGCGAGTACTGCCTGCACCCGGAGGGCGGCTGCAACGCAGCCTCGAAGTTCAACGATGTCGAGAAGATCGAAGCGGTCGATGATCTGACCGTGAAGATCACCTTCACCGTCGCCAAACCGTTCCCCTATGGCCCGTTTGTCGGTGGCGAGAGCCCGATCATCCAGAAGGCGCAGTTCGCCGATTGCATGGGCGCCAAGGCCCCGGAATGCACCGAGCAGAACTTCAACCCGATCGGCACCGGCCCGTTCAAAGTGGTCGAGTTCAAGGCCAATGACGTCGTCACCTATGAGATGAACGAGACCTATCGCGAGGAGGGCAAGCCCCACTTCAAGACGATCCTCTTCAAGGGCGGAGGCGATGCGGCCTCGGCGGCCCGCTCGGTGCTGGAGACGGGTGAGTTCGACTATGCCTGGAACCTGCAGGTCGAGCCCGAGATCCTCACCCAGATGGAGGCCAAGGGCAAAGGCAAGATCATCGCCGCCTTCGGCCCCTCGGTCGAGCGGATCATGGTCAACTTCACCGATCCCGACCCGGCGCTGGGCGAGGAGCGGGGCACGGTGAAGCATCCCCATCCGTTCCTGACCGACACCGCGGTGACCAAGGCGATGAGCCTGGCCATCGACCGCTCGATCCTTGTCGAAGCGGGCTATGGCGCTGCGGGCAAAGTCACCTGCAACGTGCTGCCGGCGCCCGATGCCTATGCCTCGACCGCCAATGACTGGTGCAAGACCCAGGATGTCGCGGCGGCCAACAAGCTGCTCGACGATGCGGGTTATGCCCGCGGGTCGGACGGCATCCGCGAGAAGGATGGCGAGCGCCTCTCGGTGCTGTTCCAGACCTCGACCAACTCGGTCCGCCAGGGCACCCAGGCCTTCATCAAGCAGATGTGGGGCGAGATCGGGGTCGAGACCGAGCTGAAGAACATCGATGCCTCGGTCTTCTTCGGCGGCGATCAGTCCAGCCCGGACACGTTCCAGAAGTTCTTCGCCGATGTCGAGATGTATACCAACAACTTCCCCGGGACGGACCCAGAGGCCTATATGGGCTCGTGGACCTGTGCCGAGATCCCCTCGCCAGAAAATCAGTGGGTCGCCAACAACATGCCCCGCTATTGCACCGAGGAATATGACGCGCTGGTCGCGGAGTATGCGGTGACGGCGGAACCGGCCGAGCGGCAGCGGATCGCCAAGACCCTGAACGATATGCTGATCCAGGCGGGTGCCATCATCCCGCTGATCCACCGCGGAAGGGTCGCGGCGCATTCGGTGACCCTGGGCGGGGTCGACATGACCGCCTGGGACTCGGAAATCCACAACGCCGAGGATTGGTTCCGGATCAAGTGATCCGGCGCTGAGCCCGCGCGGCCCTGACCGGGGCCGCGCATTCTCAGAAAGGGGCCGCCATGCTGCGCTTTACCATCCGGCGAACGCTGCTCGCGATCCCGACCCTGTTCATTATCTCCTTTATCATCTTCGCCATTCTCGACCTGGCGCCGGGCGATCCGACCGCCTCGCTGCCGATGACCATTCCGGCCGAGACCCGCCAGCAGATCCGCGAGGCACTCGGCTTGGATGCGCCTTTCCACGTGCGCTATTTTCTGTGGTGTCAGCAGTTCTTCATCAACGAGCCGCTGAACATCATCGAGCAGGTCACCGGCTGGCAGTTCGGCGATGGCGAACGGCTGCGCGTCACCTCCTGGGCCACCCGCTCTCCGGTGGTGGATCTGATCATCGAGCGGACGCCGCAGACGCTTTGGGTCGTCGGCATGTCCTATGTGATCGGGATCCTGATCGCGATCCCGATCGGCGTGATCTCGGCCTATCGGCAATATTCGCTGTTCGACCAGATCGGGACGTTCTTCTCGATGCTGGGCTTTTCGGTGCCGACGTTTTTCACCGGGCTGTTGTTCATCATCGTCTTCTCGGTCTGGCTGGGCTGGCTGCCCTCGATCTATGACACCACCCATGTGGTCGAGGATTGGTCGAGTTTCTGGTTCCAGGTCAAACAGATGGCCATGCCGACCATGGTTCTGGCGCTGTTCAACGCGGCCCAGATCAGCCGGTTTATGCGCGCCTCTATGCTAGACAATCTCAACCAGGACTATGTGCGGACCGCCCGGGCCAAGGGGTTGCGCGAGCAAGTCGTGGTGCTGGTCCATGTGCTGCGGAACTCGATGATCCCGGTGATCACGGTCATCGCGCTCGGGGTGCCGCAGATCTTTGGCGGGGCGATCATCACCGAGCAGATCTTCCGGGTGAATGGGCTCGGGCAGCTTCTGATCATCGGAATTCAAGGCGCGGATATCCCGCTGGTCCAGACCCTGACCTTTATCTTCGCCATCCTGATCGTGTTCTTCAACCTGATCGCAGACATTCTCTACGGTATTCTCGATCCGAGGATCCGCTATGACTGAGGCCGTCCGTGCGAGCTGAGACCTCACAGGAAAGACGGCTGATCGAAAGCCTGATAAGCGAACGGATCTGCCGCCGCTCCGAAGCCTGCGAGGCGGGTCTCGAACAAGCCCCGATCCTGGCCGCGTTGCTCCGCGGGGTCGGCGGCCTCATCCATGTCCTTGCTATAATGCAAAGCGCCGAGATCGGCCCTTTGCGCGAACAGGGCGGGCAGGAAGTTCTCGAAGGTCCCGACCTCGATCACGTT
Source organism: Pseudomonadota bacterium (assembly GCA_038524325.1). Lineage (GTDB taxonomy): Bacteria > Pseudomonadota > Alphaproteobacteria > Rhodobacterales > Rhodobacteraceae > Thermohalobaculum. The sequence goes on along the minus strand of JBCBIS010000200.1, from coordinate 751 downwards.
ATGCCTCTGCCAGGCCTCGAAAAACTCCGGCCCGTACCGAGCGCTGAGCTTCCGGTTCAGCATCCGCCCGAGCCAATGCGTCCGGCTGGTGCCGATGACGACCTCATAGTGGTAATGCACCCCGATGATCCGGCCGGCCTCGGATATGTCGCGGAAATGGATGCGCAGCATCATGACCGGGCCGAACAGCGGCAGGATCTTGCCCATCGCCCAGCCATCCGGGCCGATATAGGCGATCTGCACCTTGCTATCGACCGGATAGGTCCAGCCAAAGCGGTCGTATTGCATCGCCTCGCGGATATGGATCGTGGCGCCCGCCTGCGCCACACCGCCAGTGCCCAGGGGACCGCTCAGCTCTGCGCTGAGATGATCGATCGGGTGCCACAGCAGATAGCCTGGAACCTGCCGGTCCTCATATCCCGCCACATCGATGAGCCGGACCTTGAGGGCCGGAAAATGCAGGAACCACCAATGGATCATCTCGGCGGTGACACCGCGCAAGAGGGCGTGGTTCAGGACGACGCAGAACTGTCCGTTCGGCCGTTTGTGGATGGCGAAATGCGCGGTTTCGACCGGTTTGAGGCGCCAGCCGAACTCTCGCATCGCGGGCATGTCGAGCTTTGCCATCGGGCGTCTCCTGCTGGGGCAACCAATCTCCTGCAGAGATACCATTTCCACCGGGCGCTGACCCGGACCGCGTGCGAGAGTTCGGCTGGCGCCTCAAACCGGTCGAAACCGCGCATTTCGCCAT
>JBCBIS010000199.1:0-7441 GCA_038524325.1 Pseudomonadota bacterium | reverse complement strand
AGCTGGTTCTTGCCTTCTTCCAACGCGAACAGCACAGATTCTCCGCCCGCGACCCCGCGATCGGTCTGCGTCGCAAGCTCGAGGCCCGACCGGTCGAACACCCGGGCCGTGAGATCCCAGGAGGTGGTGATCTGCGCGAGAGCATCGGTCTTCCACTCGCGCATCTCGACGAGCAGGAGACGATCGGTCCCAGCCTGCTGGAACCGGCTGACGACCTGCTCGGCCGGGCTGCCCGGCACGGCATTCAGCGCCTCGGCCGTGCTGCCCGAATTGGCATAGCTGTTGACCAGCATCCGGGTCAGATCATCGGCGGCGGACCGGCCCGAACGGGTGGTGACATCGAACGGGTTTCCGTAGCCGCCACGCTGCAGGCCAACAAAGTTGGGGGATTTATCACCGTCGAGCACATAGGGGCGTTGATCGATGACGGCGATGCTCACCGAGCGCGAGACGTCGCCGACGGGCGCCGTGCCCTGGCTCAGATCGTATTGATTGCCGATCGCGCATCCGGCCAACAGGACCGTCACGGCGATCAGCTGGAAAAAACGATGCATCACCGGCCTCTCCCTTTTCAAGATTGCCAGACGGTGCTAGCGGCCATCGGGTTGAAACTCAAGCACCGGCGCCATGCCCGATCCGACCGAGACCATCCGAGGCTTTGAGATCCATCGCGGATGGCTGTCGCCGGACGCGCAGCTGCGGCTGGTCGATTGCTGCCGCAAGGTGATCCGCAGAGCCCCCCTGGTGCGCCCGATGACCGCCTGGGGCAAGGCGATGAGCGTGCGGATGACCTCGGCGGGCCGGGTCGGCTGGGTGATCGACAAGGGCCGCTATCGCTATGCCGACCGGCATCCGGAGACCGGGGCCGTCTGGCCACCGATCCCGCCCGAGATCCTGGCGGTCTGGCGCGGCGTCTCGGGTTGGCTGGACCCGCCGGATTGCTGCCTGATCAACTGGTACGAGGCCGGCGCGAAGATGGGGCTGCACCAGGACAAGGACGAGGGGGACTTCGAGCCGCCCGTGGTCTCGATCTCGCTGGGCGACCCGGCGCGGTTCCGCATGGGCGGGGTCGAGCGGGGCGGCAAGACCGAGAGCACGATCCTCCATTCGGGCGATGTGGTGGTCATGGGCGGCGCCGCGCGGCTCGCCTATCACGGGATCGACCGGGTGATGGCCGAGGGGCTGCCCAACCCGGTCACGGGCCGGGGCCGGCTGAACCTGACGCTAAGGGTGGTCTCGGATTGACCAGGGCACTACCAGTTCCCGAGGTGAAGAAGCCGATCGTTGCCATGGGCCTGGCGCTCCCTCGGATCGACCGGCTGATGGCGAAGACCCGACCATCCGGTCATGTGCCCGGGGGCGGCTGCACCTGATGCTGCCAAAGGGCGACGGACCGACCGGATCGGCGCCTCGCCGTTCGGCGCCGCGCTATTTCGTGTTCGGCGTGATCAAGCCGACCACCGCGCCGGTGGGGTCGGTGACGATCGCGATCCGGCCCGCCATTTCCACTCCGAAGGGCTCGCGCAGGACATGGCCACCCAACTCGATGGTCCGGGCACAGGCGGCGTCGACATCCTCGACATGGAGGAACGTGGTCCAGCACGGCTCCATCCCCTCGAATTCCGGCGCGTTCATATCCATGATCCCGGCCACCGGCCGGCCATGCGCTTCGCATAGCAGGTAGGGCGGGCGGTCCTCGGCCATCGGCACGTCCTGAATGCGCCAACCACAGAGATCGGTGAAATAGCGCCGCGCCGCGCCGGTGTCGCGGGTGAGCAATTCCGACCAGTGCACATCGCCATGCTGCGTTGCCATGCCTGCCCCCGTTCTGCACACATGCTTACGTAACGTCAGAATAGTAGCACGGGAACCGAGCGGTGTCAGGCTGTTCTGCCGCCCTGCCAGCGTCAGGCGGCCCCGATCAAGCAGTCGGAGCGCGCCATGCGGTATTCGCCGCAAGGCTCACGCCGTGCAGCGCCGGGTGCGCAGAACGGACAGCCATGTTCGCGCGGGAAGTGCGGGCCGCGAGGTTCAGACGTCATAAGTCAAAGCGCGCTTTCAAATGCGCGGTGCGATCCGCCCGGGGCCGGCTGCGCTCTGCCCAGCGCGGGTCGGGTCCGCCAGATCAGGCGGCGCGATGCGGGTCGCCGGGCTCGCCGCCGGCCTCCGGTGCCACCGTTTCGTCCTGAGGCGCGGCAGGGTCGGGCGCGGGCGCTTCGGGCGCGGCTTTGGCCACACCGACCAGGGCCGGGCGCAGCAACCGCTCCGAGATCGTGAACCCGGCCTGCATGACTTCAATGATCGTCCCGGTCTCGGCGCCCGGGATCGGCGCTTCGAACATGGCCTGATGCCGGTTCGGGTCGAACCGATCCCCCGGCGCCGGGGTCACTGGCGCGATCTTGTGTTTGGCGAAGGCGTTGGTGAGTTCGCGCAGCGTCAACTCGACCCCCTCGAGGAACGCCGCATGATCCTTGCGCAGCGTGTCATCGGCGGCATCCATCGCCCGGGCGAGGTTGTCATAGACCGCCAGCAGATCCCGCGCCAGCCGCGTGCCGCCATAGGCTTCGGCGTCTTTCTTGTCGCGCTCGGCCCGGCGGCGGACGTTTTCGGCCTCGGCCAGCGCGCGCATCATCTTGTCTTTGAGCTGATCGCGCTCGACCGTCAGTTCGGCGATCTGCGCGCCGTGGTCGGTCAGTGCCTCGTCCTGGCCGGCGATCGCCTCCTCGAGGCCGGGGACCAGTTCTTCGACACTGGGATGCAGGTTGGGGGTCGCCTGCTCGGGCGCGTTGGGCTCGGCATCGCTCTCGTGCTGCGGTTTATCCGACATCAGCTGCCTCTCGATCTGCTTCGTTGTGCACCGCCGCCGGCCACCACCTGGCCGACAAGCTGCGCCGTGTAATCGACAATAGGAACAATCCGGCCATAATTCAGCCGGGTGGGACCAATCACGCCGATCGCGCCGATGGTGCGGCGGTTCCGGTCGCGATAGGGCGAGATGACCAAGGCGCTCTCGCTCAGCGAGAAAACCGTGTTCTCGGAGCCGATGAACACCCGCACGCCCTCGCCTTCCTCGGCAAGATCGAGGAGATGGGCCAAGTCGCGCTTCTTTTCAAGATCGTCGAACAGCAGGCGCATCCGCTCCAGATCCGCCGCGTTCTGGCCTTGCTCCAGCAGGTTGGAGCGGCCCCGCACGATCAAGCGCTCGGCCCCGTCGCCATTGCCCTTGTCCCAAAGCGCGATGCCCCGCTCGACCAGCGAGGCCGCCAGGGCGTCGAGCTCGGTCCGCCGCGACAGGATTTCGCGGGCGATCAGATCCTGGCTTTCCCCCAATGTCCGGCCGCGCAGATGGGCGTTGAGGAAATTTGCCGCCTCCTGCATCGCAGACGGAGTGAGGCCGGGTGGCGCGTCAAAGATCCGGTTTTCGACCGAGTCGTCCTCGGTCACCAGAATCGAGACCACCTGTCCCGAGCCGAGCGGCAGAAACTCCAGGTGCTTGACCGGCGTCTCCTGTTTCGGCGCGAAGACCAGGCTGGCGCAGTGCGACAATCCCGAGAGCATCGCCCCCGCCTGGTCCAGCACATCGCCCATATCCGCATCATCGGGTCCGAGGGACCGTTCGATCTGGGCCCGCTCATGCTCCGAGATATCGCCGATCTCCAGCACGCCATCGACGAACAGCCTGAGCCCGGTCTGGGTCGGGATCCGCCCTGCCGAGGTATGCGGACTGTCGATCAATCCCAGTTGTTCGAGATCCTGCATCACGTTGCGGATCGTCGCGGCAGACAACCCCTCGGCCAGCGACTTCGACAAGGTGCGCGAGCCGACCGGGGCGCCCGTGTCCAGATAGGTCTCGACCAGCTGGCGAAAAATCGCCCGGCTGCGGTCGTTCAGATCCTCAAGACTGGGCATGGCTTCTGCCATCGGATGCTCCCATGCGCGCTCGCGCCATCACCTAGGACGTAGCACTCGGCGCGTCAATCTCACCCGGAACCGGCTCACGATGGGTTAACACCCCGGCGCGGGCGGCCGAATTCGGCCAAATCGCGGCCGGCAGCGCAGCGGGCGCAGCATCGCGAATTCGCGCAACACCCCCCGGGCCCGGTCTAGCGTCCCCAGCAGTCAAAACACGGTAGGCGCGGGCCTCTGGCCCTGATCGACGAAGGCGGAAAGGAAACCTTATGCCTGGAGTGATTAAAATCTGGTGGCATCGCGGCGCATTGCGCGACATGAACTACAACTCGATGCCGGTGGTGGATGAACCCGAGATCGCGATGGAGACGGTGACCCTCTCCGGCAGTGTCGAGAACAGCGGGCCTGCGCCCTCGGACACCTCGGTGGCGATCCTGCAATCGGATGTGGATATCGCCTATGTCGTGCGCCGCCCCGGCGAGACAGTGCAGGCCGACCCGAATTTCCACAAACCCCTGGCCGCGACGGGCACCGATCTCTATGCGATCGGCATTCCCGAAGGCGCCTCGCTCAGCCTGGTGGAGTTGGCCTGATGACCCTGCTCCGGAACGTGTTGGCCGGGCGGTCCTCCAGCCTCTCGGTTCCAAGCGGCGCGGCGTTTACCGCGCTGAATGTCAGCTTCACCGCCACGCCGGATGGCGGCGCGGTGCAACTGGGCAAGCTCGGCACGGTCGGCGCCAAAGGACCGATCACCGTGACCTCGGTCAACGGATCCGCCGGCAGCGTCGGACAGCCCGTCCCGGGCTCGACCGGCGGCCTCGTGACGATCACATCAGATGCGCGGCTGATCTTTGACCCCGATGGCGATTTCGATGCTTTGGCCGAGGGCGCTTCGCAGAGCACACTGGTCACCGTCGAGATCAGCGACGGCACCAGCACCGATGACGCGATCGTCACCCTGCGGGTCGCCGTCGCCAGCCTGCCCGTGATCACCCCGCCCGGAGCGGTCTCGACCCTGACGGCACAGGCCGTGGGCAGCGATGTCACCCTCTCGTGGTCCGCTCCGGCCAGCAATGGCGCGCCGATCACCGATTACCGCATCCGTCGGCGCCTGGCGGGCGAGACGGCCTGGACCGTGATCAGCGACGGCGTCTCCGCGGCGACATCGACCCTTATGACGGGGCTCGCCGACGGGACGTGGCAATTCAGCATTCTCGCCATCAACGCCGCCGGCACCGGGCCGATCTCGAACATCGCCTCTGCCAGCATCGCCAGTGGGGCGATCCCAGTGAACCAGACCGCGCCACAGCTTTCCGGCGACCCCGCGGTCAGCGCAGTGCTGAGCTATACGCCCGGGGTCTGGGCCGATGCGGACACCATAGACGCGGCTCTGCTGCGGGACGGTGCGCCCGTGGCGGGTTGGAACGGCACCAGCTATACCGTGCAGGCCAGCGATGCCGGCGCGGCGTTTCGGGTGCGCGAGACGGCCACCAACTCGCTCGGCACGGCCGAGGCGCTCAGCCAGACCCTGGCCATCCCGGCGCCCTTCGGTCCGCTGGAGGGCGTTCTCGACGCCCAGAATGTCATCATCCTGGGCGCATCGATCATGGTCGACGCCTTCGAAAACGTGCCCAACGAATCGGTCCATTACGCCGAGGCGATGGGCTTTACCGGAACTCTGCAGCCACGGGCGACCGGAGGGCATGACAGCGCCGATACGCTGACGGCCCTGAACGCGGCTCAGGCCGAGTTTTCCGGCAGCGCCGGGCAGAATTTCTATATCGTGCATACCGGTGGCAACAATGTCAGCGCCAACCGGCCCTATCCCGGCGGTGCGGCAGAGCTCGAGACCGATCTGACCACGCTGTTCAACGATATCGAGGCGGGCGGCGATCTCGGCGTCCTGGCCACGTTGACCAAGCGCTATTACAGCTCGGCGCCGGCCGTGGTGATCGGCGATCCGAGCACCGATCAGAACGGCTCGCTGCCCTATGTCGAGAATGTCTATAGCCCGCTGATCGAGACCCGCCTGCCCGCCTGGTTCGATCAAGGCGCACCGGTGGTCGATCTCTACGGCCTCACCGACCGCTATCCCGAGATCATCCGCCCCGACGGGGTCCATCCCTGGCCCGAGGGCGAGCGGATGATGCACCAGTTGATCCTCAGCCGCATCGCCGCCCGCGCCAGGGGGTTGCGCAACGAAAGCCGCACCGGCCGCTCGCTCGTCTGGGATTTCGGCGATGCCGGGGATGCGGAGTTCTTGCCCGCCCGGGTCAACCGGCTCCGCATGATTGAGGATGGCAACACCCTGCCGCTCGGCAATGTCGGTATCGGCGGGTTGGACAGCCGGGGCGCGATCGACCATTTCGTCGAGGTCTCGATCCACGGTTTCCGCGGCATCAACCGCCAGGGTCTCGGCCCCGACGCCTTTGCCAAGATCGCCGATCCGCGGCTGAAGGATTTCGAGATGCTCGAGGACAGTCTCTTCGTCGGCGCGCTCTCGGGCACCACGGTCGACAGCGGAACGGTCACCTTCCGCAACATGGTCCCGGGCGATACGGTCCTGGTTACCCTGGCCGCCTCGCGCGATGCGACCGACCAGAACCGGCGCGCGGATGTGACCGTGATGGGCGAAACCCAGGTGCTCGACGCCTCGAACGGTGCCGCCTCCAACCAGGCCATATTCGGGCCGCTGACGGTGCCGGCCTCGGGCGAGGTCGCGATCCGGGTCGACAAGCGCGCGGACAGCACTTTCGGCTATCTCGGTGGCGTGGCGGTCGACTTCATCGACCCGGCCGCGGCCTTTGCGCAAGCCGATCCGCAACTGAAGGGCACCGGCGTGGTCGGGACCGTGCTGACGGCCCTGCCCGGCACCTTCTTGAACGCGGACTCGGTCAGCCGGGAATTGCTGCGCAACGGGTCGCCGGTGGCGGGGTTCTCGGGCCTTCACACCCTGCAGGCCGGGGATGCCGGGGCGGCCTTCCAGATCCGCGAAACCGGGACCCTGGGCGGCGTGCCGACCGAGGCGCTGTCGAATGTCATCCTGGCCCAGGCGCAACGGCCCGATCCCGAGGCCGGGCTGAACCTGACCGCCAGCTTCCCGCCGGGAGATCTGGCCAACAACGCCTTCAACCGGGCCGCGCCCGCGGTTCTGGCCGCCGATCTCGACATTCCCGCTCAGCCGGACGGGTTGATTTTCGAGTTGGGCGCCGATGTGAACGGCGCGCTGGTGACCTTCCGCCCCGATGGCAGCCTGCTGCTGCGCTTTGGCGACGGGAAATCGGCGACCCCGGCGGGACCGCATGCCTATCTGCATGTGCCGGCCGCGCAGATCCCGGTGGGGAGCGCGACGCTGGTCTGGCAGATCGACAATGGCTCGGGCGAGATCCGGGCCTGGATCGACGGCCTCGCCTTCAGCGGCACGTTCCGCGAGACACCGCGGACGGAATGGGCCGGCGTCAATGCCGGGGGCTATGGCCAGATCGGCGGCGGGCTGGTGCCGTTCGAACCCTTCATGAGCGGATTCAACGGC
>JBCBIS010000198.1:0-7451 GCA_038524325.1 Pseudomonadota bacterium | reverse complement strand
GCGTCGCGCACCTTCTGGTCGTCCCACGAGTTCATCGAGGTCCGCTCGAGGATCGGGTGCTCGGGGAACACTCCCAGCAATTCCGGGTAAGTGTGGCCGGAAAAGGCCTCGGTCTCGACCGTGGTGATCGTGGTCGGAATGTCGAAGATCTTGGCGGCTTTCGCCAGCGCCACGGTGTTGTTCTTCAGGGTCTGGCGGTCGATCGATGCGACGCCAAACGCCATTTGCGGCTGATGATCGATGAAGATCAACTGGCTGTTTTGCGGGGTCAGCACTTCGAGTTTCTCATTGCTCATCTCGGGGTCCTCCATCGGGCAGAATGAGGTTTTTCAGTTATCAACTGCCAGAGCCATCGCTCCGGTGGCCCATAAGTGCCCATTCTGAAGAGTTGTTTCTTAGACGATCTGGGCGTTTTTTGTCTGATCTTGCTCGAAAACAGCAATAGTACTGATGGACAACTGTATGTATTTTTCTGAAAATAAAAAAGGGGCAGCCATTCCCGGCTGCTACGATGTTTTTCAATGATTTTTCTGTTCTAGAGACTGATCAGACGTCGGTATTGTTTTGGTGCCACGCCAATCCGTTTCTTGAAGTGTTTCGTGAAATGCGCCTGATCGGCGAACCCGCATCTGAAGGCGATTTCCGCGAGTTTCGCATCGGTTTCCTTCAGCATCCAGATCGCCTTGGATAGGCGGTGGTCCAGAACGAAGGCATAGGGGCTTTGCCGCGTGGTTTCCCGGAACTGGCGGGCAAAGTGATGCTGCGACAGGCCGGCCTCCGCGGCGAGGTCCTCGAGGGAGACCGGGTCCGAGAGACTGTCCTCGATCCGCTGGATCACCCGGCGGAGCTGTGCCTTGGTCAGTCCGCCCTTTCGGCGCGCTGCCCCCTGTTGCTCGGCGACGGCTTCGACGAAAGCGGACAGGGCATCCTCGATCAGACATTCGATGCCGAGCGGCTCGAAACCGTCCCGGGCGCCTTCCAGCATCTCGGTCCGGACCGCTGTGCCGATCTCCGACAGACGGTCGGAGGCGACGCCCCAGGCATAGCTGCCGATCCCTCGCGGAAGTCCCGCTGCCTCGGCCGCCTGATCGAACCGGCCCGTGGGCAGGCTCATGATCACGTTGTCGCCCAGAGCGTCCGGGTCGCACCGGCCCCGGAAATGACTGCCCGCGGGCAGGAAAGTCGACGCCGTGCCAAAGGTCTCTTCCAGGCCCCAACGGTCGCTGTCGACGGCGGCTTCGCAGCGATAGCGGGAGAGGTTGATCTGAAGCTGATCGCCTTCGAGGACATAGTCTGCCTGCCAGGGCGCCGCAGGCATGTAGAACGCGCCGATCTGGCCCACACCTTGATAGACGGGACCGTAGCGGTCGAATCGCGCGATGTTGTCGGTGTTCAGAGACATGATCGCGGGATCGGCAGTTGGCCGAGAGGGTGTTGGGCTCTGTTGCATCGGTCAACTCTCCCGGTCATGGGCGCAGTCTGTCGCCGGCCCAGTGCGATGCGTTGAACTATTATGCTGAAAACTTGGGGTCGCTGGGCGGAGCGACAAACGACGAATCCTTGTCCTATGGGATAGCAGGGCTATACTACCGACATGCCGCTTCGCCGTCTGCCCGCACTTGGTTCGCTGCGCGCCTTCGAGGCGGCAGGTCGGCTGTCGTCTTTCAAGGCTGCGGCTGCCGAACTGGCCGTCACCCCCGGCGCAGTCAGCCAGCAGATCCGAGGGTTGGAGGAGGATCTGGGCGTCAAGCTGTTCACCCGGGCGGTGCGCTCGGTCACCCTGACCGAGGCTGGGCAAAAGCTGCAACCCGCTCTGACAACGGCGTTTCTGCAGATCAAGGATGCGGTGGACGAGGTGCGGCCGCGCGGCTCTCAACCCCTGCGGGTCAGCGCCAGCGGTCCGGTGATCAGCAAATGGCTGTTGCCCCGGCTGCATCGCTTCTCCGAGCGGTATCCGGATCTGGGCGTGACCATCAGCGGTGGCGACGAGCTGCGCGACTGCGAGCCCGGCGAAGTCTTCATCCGCTTCAACGATACGCCCGGAACCAACGCATTCTGCCACAAGCTGTGCGACGAATTCCTGGTGCCGCTGGCCAGCCCAGAACTGGTCGAGCGGTTGAACCTCCGCAAACCTGCCGATTTGTTGCGCGCACCGTTGTTGCATCATCTGAGCGATCCTCAATTCGCGCAGGCCCCGGATTGGCCGGCATGGTTTGTTGCGGCCGGGATGGATCCGGCGAATGCCCGTCACGGCATGCGGTTCGATCCGCGCTCGGCCGACCATGCCATCGACGCGGCGGTCAATGGAGCGGGGGTCGTTCTGGGCCGGTGGTTCCTGGCGCGGAGCGACATGGTCGAGGGGCGCCTGGTCATGCCCTTCGGCCCGATCCTGCCGATGAATGTCAGCTATTACATCCTCTGCCGCAGCGGCGCGGAGAGGTCGCCGGATATCGCGGCCTTCATCAACTGGATCCGCGAAGAGAGCGCCGCCTCAGCCGATGGGGCATGTCTGACATACGCCACCGGCTGAGGGGCTTGTGGCGGTCACAAGGCCATGTCGAAGAGCAGGAACTCCGCATCCGCGCTGGCCTCGATGCGGATATCCGGCTCGCGGATCAGGGCCAGCCCGTCGCCCGCCGCCAGGGCATCGCCGTTCGCGATGACGGAGCCGCGGATCATCTGCATCCACACACCCCGTTTCGGGCCGATCTGATGGGTCAGGCCCTCTCCCGTCGCAAGCGTTGCGCCGTAGAGATCGACATCCCGGTGGATGGTGATCGAGCCCTCCCGGCCATCGCGCGACCCCAGCAGCCGCAACTGGCCCGACCGCTCTTCCTCGGAGAAGGTCCGTTGCTCATAGCCGGGCGGCAGCCCGTCGCGTTCCGGCACGATCCAGATCTGCAGGAAATGCACTGGATCGGTCTGTGAGGCGTTGTACTCCGAATGCCGCACGCCGGTGCCCGCGCTCATCCGCTGGACATCGCCGGGGCGGATGACGGCCTTCTGACCCATCGAGTCCTGATGCTGCAGCGCGCCGTCCAGCACGATCGAGAGGATCTCCATATTCGCGTGGCCATGCGGGTCAAAGCCTGCGCCCGGGCCCACCTTGTCCTCGTTGATCACCCTGAGCGGGCCAAAGCCCATATGGTCGGGGTCGAGATACTGTCCGAACGAGAAGGAGTGGCGCGACTCGAGCCAGCCGAAATTCGCCTTGCCGCGCGCGTCCGATGGTCTGATCGTCTGCATGTGAGCCTCCATTTCCAGAGTGATTTCTCTGCGGAGGAATGTGGCATAGTCTTCATGCGCAACAATTGGCGTATGGTTTGACACTCTGTCCCGTAAATCGGACAAGTGGGGATGGATCGCTTTTCGGAACTCCGCGCCTTCGTGGCGGTCGTCGAGGCGGGCGGGTTTTCGGCCGCAGCGCGTGAGATGGGGCAGTCACGGTCCTCGGTGAACCGGCTGGTGCTGTCGCTCGAGGAGCGATTGGGGGTGCAGTTGCTGAACCGTACCACCCGGTCGGTCGCGGCCACCAGCACGGGGCTCGCACTGTTCAGCCGGGCCCGGCAGGTGCTGGACGATCTGAGCGAGATGGAGGACGCGGTCACCTCGGCGCGGACCGAGCCTGTGGGCAAATTGCGGATCAATGCACCGCTGCCCTTCGGTGATCTCGATTTCTCTGACCTGATCGCGCGGTTTCTGGTGCAGCATGCGAAGGTCGAGATCGATGTGCGCTTTGAGAGCCGGCTGGTCGACCCGATCTCGGAAGGGTTCGATCTGGTGATCCGGATTGCCGAGCCGGACGAGGAGACCATGCTGGTCGACCATCGGGTGCTGCGCCTGACCTATCTGCTCTGCGCCGCGCCGGATTATCTCAGCACGCATGGGGTGCCCGCAGTGGCGGACGATCTGCGCGCGCATGCCATCCTCCACCATCGCCACGGTTCGGAGGCGCCGGTTTGGACCCTGACCGGGCCGGGCGGGCCGGTCAGCGTTCCGGTCTCTCCAGTGTTGAGTGCCAACAATCTCGAAACGCTGCTGACCGCGGCGAAGGCTGGTCTGGGCATCGCGATCCTGCCGGAATACGCTGTGCGGTCAGAGCTGGAGACCGGCCGCCTGACCACGGTGCTGGACGATCACAGCTTGCCGCCGCGCATGCTGCAGGTGATCTATCCCCCGGCACGGCATCTCTCGGCCAAGGTGCGGGTGTTTGTCGATTTCGTCCAGGCCTGGTGCGGCGCGGGCTAGGCCGGATCGCGGCGGAGCGCCTGGCAGAGGCAATGCACGCCACCGCCGCCCAGGGTGAACATCGACATGTCGGGGTCATAGACCTCGAACCCCATCGCGCGCATCTTGGCGTTCAGATCGGTCGCGCCACGCATCGACAGCACCTTGCCATTGCCGAGAGCGACCAGATTGACGCCCAGATCGCGCGCCTCGCGATAGGGCACATCCACGAAGTCGAAGCCCCAGTCGCGGAGTTGCTGCACCAGCCAGGGCTCCATCGCGTCGAGGCAGGCGACCAGAAGCCTCTCGGCCAGCGGGACCACGAGCCCGTCCATATGCACGAATTCGCGGCTGATCGGGGCCGCCAGAGCCTCCCACCCCTCGGTACGGACAAACTCAGCCACCTGCTCGGCGCCCGCCTGCTCCGAGCGTTCGCCGCAATGGCCGATCAGGACCCGGCCGGGTTCCAGGATCACGAAATCCCCGCCTTCGAAATGGCCGGCGGTGGCGAATTGCCAGATCGGGATGTCGTTGGACTGATAGAACTGGAGCGCGGTCACATAATCGGCGCGCCGGACCTTCAGCTGCATGTGGCAGATCAGAGCGCCCCAGGGCGTCATGGCCGAGCTGTCGCGGGCGAAGAAATTCCGGTGCAGCACCGGGTCGGGCGCCAGGTAGTGGCAGCGGACACCGTTCTCTTCATAGATCGAGATCATCTCGGCATGCTGCGCCATCGCGACCTGCAGGTCGAAGCGCGCCCCGGTCTTGTGTGCGTTGGCCAGCGTGCGCCCGATCAGCGGGCCTGCCTCGACCCAGCGGAAATGCTCGGGTCTGCCCAACAGGACATCGCGCAGGGGCGCGTAGTCGTTGTCGATTCCCCAGGACTCGGTGGTCATGCTGCTCTCCCCCGTCACATCGCTGCGTCAGTCTCCTGTCTCCGCCGATTGCGCGTGGATGTCCAGTATCGCCTCATGGGCGGCGGTTTGCAGGCGGGTGGTGGCCGCGCGCACCTCTGCCATCGCCGCCGAGAGTGCCTCTGGGTCAGGCGGGTCGGCGGCCAGCGCGGCGGCCATGGTCCGGCGATGCGCGCCCAGCTCTTGCGCCAGCGCCCGCAGATCCGCCCGCTTGGCCCGCATCCCGCGGATATAGGCGCGCCGGGTCTCGCGCGGGATCTCGGAGATCGATGCGCCGATGCCATTGCCGATCAGCCCGGCATTCGAGAGCCGCACGCCGACGCCGATAAGTACCGCATTGGCCAGAAGCGAGAGGCACGCCACAACAACGAACAGCAGGCGAAAAACCCGGCCCATGGTCATCCGCCCCTCCCCAAGAGGAACCGGCTGACCGGGTCGTCGAGAACCTGGCCCTGGCCGAAGGCAAGCGCCAGAGCCTGCTCCTCCGGCCCCTCCAGCAACAGGTCGGGCAAAGCATAGCCCCCAGCGCCGGCCATCAGCACCAGCATCGCGAACGAGGCGGCGGCGACCCCTGGGCCAAACGCGGGCAGGGCCGGCAGGCGGCGTTCCTCTGCGGCCAGCCGGGTCAGCACCGCCTGCGAGAGCCCGGCTTCATCGGTTTCGCGCGCGCTGGCGCGTTTGACCAGCGCGTCGACCGCTTGGTCGATATCGGATGGGTCATGGGTCATGATGTTTCCTCGTCTTCAGCGGCCAGGGGGCGCAGCGTGCGGCGCGCTCTGACCAGCAATTGTTCGACCGCGCCCCGGCTGCTGCCCATCGCTTCGGCAACCGATGCGGTGTCCAGCCCGGCGACCGCGCTGAGCAGCAGCGCCATGCGCTGGCGTTGCGGCAGGCGGTCCATCGCCGCGCGCACCTGGTCCAGCCGCTGCTGCCCCGCGATGCGGCGCGCGGCACCCGGCTCGGGGTCCGGGATCTCCTGTGCGGCGTCCTCCAGCCCGACAAAGCGCCGGAAGGCACGTTTGCGCTGTCGGTCGATGCAGAGATTGACCGCGATGCGATAGAGCCATGTGCTGACCTTGGCGCGCGCCGGATCATAGCGCGACGCATTGCGCCAGACGCGCAGAAAGACATCCTGGACCACCTCCTCGGCTTCCTCTTCTCCACCCAGATAGCGGGTCGCCATAAGGGTAAGGCCGCGCCCGTGACGCGCAATCAACAGGGCGAGCGCCTGCCGCTCGCCCCGTGCGATTGCCGCCATCCATTCGGCCGCCTCGTCCTGATCCGTCCTCTCGGGCACGGGATCCCTCGTTTCTGTCTTCGGGACAAGGCCGCCGTGGCGGCGCTCGATCTTACCAGCGCAAGGCCCGGCGTATGCGGGGCGCCGGTGCCGCGGGCGTGCGCCGGTTATAGCGCACCGTCGGACGATAGCGGGTCAGACTCTCGCCGTCAGGGCCCGTCACGGTATTGGTCCTGATCCCGCGGCGCAGGCCATAGCGGCTCTCCTGCGTGCCCGAGACCGTTTGCCCATCGGGTCCGGTCAGGGCATAGTCGCGCTGGCAAGTCACGCCGCTGCCCCGGCTGCAGGTCCGGGTCGAACTGGAGCTGCCACCATTGGTGCCGCTGCGCTCCACCGTGACACCCGTGCCAGTGTCATAGCTTTTGGTCACCGTGCCGCGCGGGCCGCTGCGCGTGACATCTTCGGCCAGGGCGGGGCCGACCAGGGCGAAGGCCAGCAGGGCGAAGACCGCGCCCCGGCGTGTGATATGGGCCATTGTCACCTCCTCTGGCGGATCACTGCCGGCGGGCGGCCATGAGACCGCGCAGCCTGTCCGCCTCGGCCTGCGTGATCTGGCCGTCGCCATCCCGGTCGGCGAGGTCGAACATGGGGCTTTCCTCCATGAATTCGGCCAGGCTGAGCAGGCCGTCGCCGTCAGTGTCCATGCGCTGGGTGCGCATGACCATCGCGCTGTCGACCATCTGCGCCATGGCAGCGATACGGGCGCGGGCGGCATCACGCTCGGCGACCGTCACGACACCATTGCTGTCGCGGTCCAGCCGGGCGAACATCGCCTTGCGAAGCTCTTGCGCCTCGGTCCGGCTGATCGCGCCGTCGCCGTTCGTGTCGGCGCGGGCAAATCCCGGACCAGCCAGCTGAGCCGATGCGGGGACCGACAGACCGAGGGTCAGAAGGGCCGCGAGGATGAGGGAATGTTTCTGCATGTCTGATCTCTCCATTATCTGTGAGCGCTCTTGGGCTCGTAGACTGGTACGGAGATCTCGCAGGGGGCCTACGCGGCCCGGTCATGGAAC
>JBCBIS010000197.1:0-7503 GCA_038524325.1 Pseudomonadota bacterium | reverse complement strand
AGGATACCGGCGCGCCGGGTGTCCTCACCCGTGGGCGCCATCCCCTCGGTAAAGGCAAAGGGAAACCGATCGAGCGTCTCTTTGCAAAACCCCAGAGCCTTGAGCCCATCGGCGGTGAAGGCGATGGTCAGGGTGTTCTGTGGAAGATCCGTCTCATCGGGCCGCTGCGCCTTTACCGAGGGGATGGCGCCCACGGGTGAGGACACCCGGCGCGCCGGTATCCTGGGCGATTATGCCGAGAACGACTCGCTCAACTGGCATTGGGGCGGCCGCGCCCGGGCGGATGACGACGGACCGGGCGACGATAGGCCGGGGCGCCAGCCGGAGGTGCATGTGCTCCTGGGCGTTTTCGGATGGTATCGTGACCGGGTCGAGGGGGCTTTCGACGAGGCCGTGAAGGATTCGGGCCTGACGCTGGCGGTGCCGCCGGATGCGGAGGGCGCCTCTCCCGCCCGGATTTCTACCCGACTCGATCCCCAGGAAGACGCGCAGCAGCGGGAGCAGGACGAACAGCTCGCCCGGATCAAGGTAACCGAGCATTTCGGCTATCGCGATGCGATCTCGCAGCCGATGTTGCAGGGCACCAAACGCGAGCGGAAGGCCAGCGCGATCGAGCGGGAGTTTCACTCGGTTCCGATCGGGGATTTCGTGTTGGGCCACAACAGCTCGCGCGGGCGGCCCGCGCCGGACATCTCCCTGCCCCCCTCGGCGGACCCAGCGGGCATTCTGTGCCGTACGGTCGATGGCAAACCGGATTTCGGGCGCAACGGGACCTTTCTGGTCGTCCGGCAGTTGGAGCAGGATGTCGAGGCGTTCAACTGTCTGGTGCGGAAGGTCTCCGACCATCTGGACGAGGAGCCCGTACCGCCACAGGACGGCCCGGATTTTCTCGCCGATTGGCGCGCTTGGATGCGTGCCCTCGGCTCCGAGGAGGCGCGTCGCATGGAGCGCGCCGCGGCCTTGCTGATGGGGCGCTGGCGCAACGGCACGCCCATGGTGGCCGAGACGGGGCTGCGCGACCCGGCGCATCCGGGGTCGGCGCCGACGCAAGGCAATCCGAAACCTCTGGCGAACAATTTCGGCTATCACCATCTCGACCGGGCCGGGCTGATCTGCCCGATCGGCAGCCATGTTCGACGGGTGAACCCGCGGGACTGCTTGCCTCCGGGGCCGAAGAAATCGCTGGAGCTGACCCTGGGGCACCGGATCCTGCGCCGCTCGCGCCTCTATGGCCCAGAGGTCGACAACACCAACTTCAGCGGCACGAATGACGAGAAGGCGCCCCGCGGCCTGCTCTTCATCTGCCTCAACACCGATATCAACCGGCAGTTCGAGTTCATCCAGCACACCTGGATCAACAACCCGAATTTCGGCAAGCGCATCGGCGAGATCGACCCCATCGTCGGCACCGTGGCGCCAAACCGGAAGCACGCGCTGATCCCTGGACGACCCAAATCGGAGCGGATCAAGCTGGGTCCCCAGCCAGTGCGAGTGCGTGGCGGGGCGTATTTCTTTCTGCCTAGCCGGCGGGCGCTGAAGTTTCTCGCCCAGGGATGAGCCTCCGCCCGCCCAATATGCTGGAGAAGCGCATCTATGATTACATTGTGATCGGCGGCGGCACGGCGGGCTGTGTCCTGGCCGGGCGGCTGGCCGAGGCCGGGCATGATACGGCGTTGATCGAGCAAGGCCCGCCGGACGACCACCCGGCGATCCGCCACTCCCACACCACCGAGTTGCTGACGCTCTGGCAGGACAAGACCTATTGCCGCGACTATCTGATGGAGCGCGACCCAGCCCATCCGGCCTGGCCGGACACGTTGCGCGGCACGGTGCTGGGCGGCTCGGGCGCGATCAATGTGATGATCCATCTGCGCGGCAACCGGCGGGATTTCGACCTCTGGCGCGATCTCGGCAACCCGGGCTGGGGGTTCGACGATATGCTGCCTTATCTCCGCCGGTCCGAGAGCTATGCCGGCGGCGCCTCGGAATGGCGTGGCGGCGACGGCCCGATCCAGGTGCGCCAGATCGGCCGCAGCCGCTATGCCGAAGCGTTCGAGCAAGCCGCCATCGAGCTCGGGTTCCACGGCCCCGGCTGGGACTTCAACGGGGCCCGGCAGGAGGGCGGCGTCGGGCCGCTGCAATATGCGGTCAATGCGGATCTGCAACGCTCCTACACTGCCGGCGCTTATCTGACCCGCCCCAATGCCCCTGCCCGCCTGACAGGTGTGACCGCCCTGCGCGTGGCGTTCGAGGAGACAGGCCCAGGCCTGCGCGCAAAGGGGGCCATCGTTCGGCATCCCGCCACGGGTACGGAAAAACTCCTCTCCGCACGGGCCGAGGTGATCGTGGCCTGCGGCAGCTATGAGAGCCCCAAACTGCTGATGCATTCGGGCCTCGGCCCGGCGGAGCATCTGAATGCGATGGGGCTGACCGTGCGCCGTGACCTTCCGGGGGTGGGAGAAAACCTGCAGGATCATGTGATCCTCCCACTCTATTTCGAAGGCGCCGCCCCGCTGCCCGATTTGAAGTTCTTTGCTGAGACGGGCCTCTTCACCGCGCTTACCCCCGACCCGCTGCGCTGGGATCGCGACGGTTGGCCGACCGTTCAGATGTTCATGACCGCCGGCGTGCCCGAGCGGCGCTGGCCCGGAATGCCGGAGCGGTTCTTCGGCCTCTACCCCTCGCTGTGCCGGCCAGAGAGCCGGGGTCATGTGCGCCTCGTCTCGCCCGACCCGCGCCGGGACCCGGTCATCGATCCGCGGTTCTTCTCGGCTGAGAGCGATCTCGCGATGCTGAGCGCAGGGGCGCGACTGGCCCAGCGTCTGGCGGACACAAAGGCGATGGAGGCGATCAATCTGGGACCGATCGCGCTGGAGGGTCCCCTGCCCTTGCCCCGGATCGACCCGACCACGCCGGACGCGGCCCTGGCGCGCTATGTCCGCGGCTATTCAAGGGGGCTGTGGCACCCGACCAGCACTTGCGCGATGGGGCCGGAGGAGGACCCGATGGCCGTTCTGGATGCAGATCTGCGTGTGCGCGGGGTCGCGCACCTCAGGGTCTGCGACGCCTCGGCAATGCCGCGCATCCCCTGCGGCAATCCGAATGCGACGATCATCGCGATGGCTGAGAAAGCCGCCGACATGGTCCTGGCGGCCCGGCGCTAGCGGCCCTCACGCCGGATCAGCCGCCCCCATCAAAGCGGCAAGCCGCGTCAGGCCCGCTTCATAGAAGCCGCCGACCAGGTCATCGGCGCCGGAATGGGCCGCCTCGGGCATCGTGAACCGGCTTCGGAGCGTGGCCTGACAGGACGCCTGCCCATGGGGCGTTATGCTCATCTGGGCGAGATAGTTGCGGATCGGCAGCCCGTGGATCTCGACCATATAGGTGATCGTCATGATCTCTGCTGAGCGGAGCAGTTCAGTCTCGTCCATTCTGACCGGCGCGCCGCCTCCGGTCGCGTGCAGGGTCATCGCACGCGTGATCCGGCCCGCCTGATCCATGCCCGAGACACATTGCGCCACCGAAGGATGCCACTTGAGGATTGCGTCCTCCGCAGAGATCAAATCCCAGACACGCGCCGCCTTTGCCGAGACTGGCTGATGCCGCGCGACTTCCGCAATGAGGTAAGTCAAAGACGCCTCCTAATCTTTTGTGTCACCAATCTGCGCCAGAAAAGCCTGAACCGATAGTGATCACTTTTCTTGGCAGGGAATCTCTGCAAGGTTCAGACGCGGTTCGAGGGAAAGGGGAACGTCTTTCGAGCCGCGAAGTCCCGCCGAAATGGGTTCGTCTTCGCGTATCTACGCCCCCGGAACAATGAAACCGCCCGTTCCCGACCAAATCGCGGGCATGGCACGGACCAAGAGTGCGTTGTGGACCTGACCGACAAAATCGGGGGCGAACCGGACCAAGGCGCCGCGTTCGACAGGAGCGAGGGGATGGAGCACCGCCACCTTACGGTGATGTTCGTCGATCTGGTCGGCTCGACCCGGCTGAGCGAGACTTTGCCGGGCGAGACCTTCTTCCGGCTCAACACCGCCTATCAAGAGGTTGCGGAACGCTGCACCAAACGGTTCGCAGGTTCGATGGTGCGCGTCGTGGGCGACGGTATCCTGATCCTATTCGGGTGGCCCCATGCGCATGAGGACGATCCGGAGCGGGCCGCGCGCACGGCGCTGGCGATCCATCAGGAGCTGGCTCTGGTCCGCATTGCAGATGGTGTGACGCTGCGCTGCCGGATCGGGATTGCGACCGGCGATGTTCTGGTCGGCAATGTCGATAGCGGCGGTCTCAACCAGCCCGGCAGTGTCTACGGTCCTGTCCCCAACCTCGCCGCCCGGCTGCAACAGCTCGTTGGCGCCGGGGAGACAGTGGTTGCCGAGGAAACCTGCCGCCGGATCCAGGGCGTGTTTTCCTGCGCCGATCTCGGAGCCAAAGAGTTCAACGGGTTCAAAGCGGCGCTGGGGGCCTTCTGGTTGGTGGGCGAAGCAGATCGCGGCATTGACTGCAGCTCCGGCCCGGTGCGCCGCCGCCTCCCACTGATCGGACGGCGCGACGAGATGGATCTGCTGATGGACAAATGGGCGTGCGTCCAGGCGGGAGACGGCCAAACAGTCGTCCTGATCGGCGATGCCGGAATGGGTAAATCACGCCTGCTGGAAGCGCAGCGGCATCGCGACGATCTGGGAACATGCAGTTCCCTCGTCTATTACTGCTCTCCCTTTCACCAGCAGAGCGCGTTCCACCCCTTTATCGATCATTTCAAGCGGTGGTGCGGGTTTCGGCGCAACGATCCGCCTGAGACCCGCATCGAGAAAATGCGGTCGCGCACCGGGCACATTCTGAATGACGCGGATATCCAGCTTTTGGCCGCCCAGGCGGTTCCCGGCTCTCGCCTGCCTCAGCCGGAGATGTCGCGCGAGGCCTTCATGGCCCGTGTGGAGACGATCTATCTGACGCTTCTGCGCGCACTTGCGCGCTTTGGACCGGTGATGATCCACTTCGAGGATGTGCATTGGATCGATCCGGCCTCGCGCGCGTTGCTCGAGGCTTTGATCGTGCAACTCACCGATCAGCCAATCCTGCTGGTGCTGAGCCAACGCCCGGATGCGCTGCCGGATCTCGCGGCCGGCGCACAGGTCACGCGCCTGGAGTTGCCGCCGCTTGGCCCGCAGGACGCAAGTGAGATGATCGAGGCAGGTCTGGAAGGGGCTGAGACAGACAGCACGCAGATGCGCGATATCCTGGCCCTGACCAATGGCGTGCCGCTTTACATTGCAGAGTACACCGCTTCCGTGGCGCAAGCCTCTCGCGCAGACCTCGACCCAGAGAAGGCCGGGCGGCGCCCGATCCCCGGCCGTGTCTCGGATCTTCTCACCGAACGGCTCGATATGCTGGGGCCTCTGAAAACCATTGCGCTGGCCGCTGCCGTGATCGGCCGGCCCTTCGATCTCGCATTGTTGTCCGCAGTGCTGGAGGAGCCCGAGGCCGCGATCGGTCCGGCCGTCGCCACCCTCTGCCAGCGCGGCATCTTCGAACCTGTCAGCCGGCGGGCGGGGAACTTCACCTTCTGCCATGCTCTGGTGCGCGAGCGGGCTTATGACGGCCTGATCGGGCCAGCGGCTTGCAATTGGCACCGGCGGGTGGCCAAAGCAATGCTGCGCGTGACGCCAGAAGCAGAA
The DNA here is from genome assembly GCA_038524325.1 of Pseudomonadota bacterium. Classification (GTDB taxonomy): domain Bacteria; phylum Pseudomonadota; class Alphaproteobacteria; order Rhodobacterales; family Rhodobacteraceae; genus Thermohalobaculum. Next base: position 1,822 of record JBCBIS010000197.1, on the reverse strand, counting down.
CGCAACGCGCCCGACATCCTCGCCTATCATTGCGAGAAGGGCGAACTGCCGGACCAGGCAATCCGCTACTGGACCACGGCCGCGTCCAGCGCGTTCAAGCGCTTTGCCTTTGGTGAGGCTTTGAACCATGTCGACAGGGCGCGTCCGATGCTTGACGCAGTCCCGCCTGGCGACCGGATGGCATTCGCGCTTCGGATCGAGTCACTTGCCGGGCGCGCCGCGGCGGCGCTGCAAGGCTATGGCGCGCCGAAATCCATCAACGCGTTCGACGAGGCGTTTAATCTCGCCACGACACTGGGCGATCCAGCGCAAATGCTGGGCGCGGGACATGGGCTTTTCACCGGCTACCAGGTGCTGGCCGATTATGCTCGGGCGAGCGATATTGGGCGGCGCATCGCGTCCAGAATGCTCGACCCGCAGGCGCAGATGTGGGCCCATTACATGATGGGCGTCCCGTTGATCTGGCGCGGCAAGTTCGGCGAGGGCCGCGCCGCCCTGGATATCGCAGACAGAAACCGCCGCGAGGCCGGCAGCCAGTTGAACGCGGCGAGCCTCGATCTCGCCAACCAAATCCACTCGATGCAGGCGCTGACGATGGCGTTCATGGGCGAAGAAGACGCGGCCATCGCTCTGGCCCAACGCTGCATCGCCACAGCCGAGCTTCGCAATCAGCCGCTACAACTGGCCAATGTCGTGATGATCGGCTGCAACACGCATACGGTCCTGCACCATCCCGACGGTCTGGCCCTGGCGGAGCGGTTGAGCGCTCTCGCGGATGAGCACAAATTGCCGTTCTATCAGGCCTCGGCAACCAGCTTGCTCGCAGCAGCCTTGCTTCACGCGGGAGAGGCGCAGCAGGGATATGATCTTCTGCAAACCGGTTGGCGTGCGTTTCAGGCGACAGTTTCCCGCGCCAATCAAGTGCTCGCCTGCACAGAACTCGCGCGCGGCTGTCTTTTGCTCGGACGTCTGGAGGAAGGGGTGTCGATCGCTGCAGAAGGTCTCGAACGGTCATCGCGTTATGATGAACGTAATTTCGAGGCGGAGTTGCGCCGCATTCAGGGTGAACTGCTGGCGCGACAAGGCCGAGTTGAGGAGGCGAGGCACGCTTTCTCAGCGGCCATTGATCTAGCGCAGGAGCAGAAAGCAAAAGTATTCGAGTCACGCGCAGCTGTCGCACTCAGAGATCTTTAGGCGCTTGTCGAACACAATAGATAATTCATTATTTCTATAAAACATGGGATTTATCCCCTTGAAGCAAGTCACACGATTTTGCCCCCTAACCTTTCAATCTTCCTGAAGCGCCACTCGAATCACCTTTTTGTCGAATCTTATTGTAAATGTTCAAAATCTCAAGATATTGATTTTAAACAATTTTCGGACTTTAAGAGCAACAAAAACCCTCCTTGTTGACTGATCTCTCGAAATCGCGTATTTCGGGGTTCATGGAAAATGATCCACGATATCTTGCGACCTACCAGGCGGCCTATGAGGCGCTCATGGCCGATCCGGGCATGGACGCAGAAGATAGAGACGTATTGGACCGCGCGATTGCGGCGTTGGCACGCATTATTCGGCGGCGCGCGGGCGCTCTTGGATCAGAGGGCGTTGCTATCCAGCCTGCCGCTGCGAGTGGCCCCGCTAATGAGACGCCATTTGGTGGCATCAACTATGACGGGCTTAGCGTGGCAGAGGCTGCTGCAGCATACCTTAGCTCTTTGGATCACAAGGAGGCAAAGACTGGCGCTGAGATCATCAATCATTTGACAGAGAACGGCTACGAGTTCGCTACCGAGCACCCAAACACTCCACTTAGTACAGC
>JBCBIS010000196.1:0-7545 GCA_038524325.1 Pseudomonadota bacterium | reverse complement strand
GCAGATGGGCGCCGCTCACTCGGCTGAGCGCAGGGTTTCGTGCAGCCAGGCGATCGTGTCCGGTCCCGAGCCGTAGAGATGCAGGTCGGCATGCCCGCCCTCGGGGTATCGGATGAAGGTTTTCGGGTCCGGCAGCGCCCCGAACAGGGCTTCGGCCTGCGAGATGGGAACAACGCGGTCTGCATCGCCATGGACGACCAGGGTGGGGGCGGCAATCTCTCCCGCGATGTCCAGCGTCTCCCATCGGTTATCGGGCAGGATCCAGCAGATCGGCGCCCAGGGGTAGTGATGCTCCCCCACCTCGCAAAGCCGCGCGAAGGGGGCTGCGAGGACCACGGCTGCGACGGGCCGCCTAACCGCCAATTGCGCCGCGAGCGCCGCGCCCAGGCTGGTGCCATAGGAGACGCGTCTGCCCTCTGGGATCTTCGAACCCAGCAAATCGTCCAGGCGGTCATAGAGCACCAGCGCGTCATCGGTCAGGTGCGTTTGCGAGGGCGCGCCCGCCGACCCGCCCGCGCCGCGATAGTTCAGTGCGGCGATACCAAAGCCCTGCTCGGCCAGCACATTGATCCGTCGTGCGTTTGCCGGCAGATGCCCGGCATTGCCCATGAAGAAAAAGATCACGGGGCGGTCGCCCTTTGGCGGTACCAGCCATGCGTGGATCTCTGTCCCGTCGACCGCGGTCAGACGCGCCAATTCCCCGCCCGGCACCGCTCCAATCCGTCGATAATCGGCGTTTTCGGAGAACGGATATATCAGAGTCTCGCGAAACAGCAGGAGAGCGACCAGCGCCCAACACCAGCCCACGAATGCTGTGACCAGCGCCCATTTGAGCCCGCTGGCGACCCGTTTCACAGCCGGGTCCGCGCTGCCAGAGAGATCAGGTGCCGACGAAGGCCAGGAAGACCAGGATCGCGACGGAGGCGACAATCACATAGGCCGCGCCTCTGACAAAGCCGTTGAAGGCTTTTTCCTGCTCGGTGGTATCCATCGATCCGTGCTCGTACTCGGCCATGACCTATCTCCGTGAAATGCTTCTGCCGTGTTATACTGACGGGCGGGGTTTGGATCAAACCGGCCTGGATGGCGCAAAATGCCTCATCCCTCGATTGTGTCCCCCGTCTCTTCCCCCGTCTCCTCCAGCGTCTCGCGCAGGCGAAAGCCGATCCGGTTCGGCTCCTCGGCGATCTTTGGCGCTGCACGCAGGATCACGTTGAGCTGGCTGACATGCTGGACCAGCTGCGCCTTCTGCCCATCGGCCGTGGCGCCATAGAAGGTGATGATATCCGGCGCGAAATATCCCATGCCCTGGATGTGCAGCGAGCCGGCATCCGATCCGGCAAAACCCATTCCCACCTCGTGATCGCCATCCAGCATCTCCTCGAATTTCTGGATGTAGAGGACCAGCCGCTCATAGGCCCATTCGGCGGGGGATTTCTCGCTGAGCGGGCGTTTCGCAACGGCGGGGGGCAGGGGCTGGTTTTCGACGCAATCGCCCTCGTCGCAATCGGTGCGCACGACTTTGGCGTTGCTGGGGGTGTTGGGGCCGAAATCCATGGTGACGGTGGTTGTGGTGGTCATACGCTCCTCCGGTATTCCCAGGCGCCTTGGTCGTTGAGGGTTCGGGTGACGCGCCTGGCTTGGTGGAGATAATTCATATGCGCGACCGCCTCGACAAGGGCGAGGCCGAATTCTCCGCGCCCGATTTCTCGGTGGAAGATCGGGCTCATCAGGTCGACGGCGGGTTTGGGGATGTCGAGCGCCGCTTCGATCCGTTCGAAGGCACTCAAATGATTGTCGATCAGAAGGCCGAGGCGAAAGTCGAGCCCACGAAAGGGCAGTTTGTGCCCCGGCAGCACCAGAGGATCGGCGCCCAGCCCACGGAATCGGTGGCATGTCTCCAGCCAGCCGGCCAGCGGGTTTGCCTCCGGCTCGGTCGGATAGACGCCGATATTGGGCGAGATGCCGGGCAAGATCTGATCGCCCGCGAGGACGATGTCCTCGGTCCAGAGGGTGATATGCTCGATCGCATGCCCTTCACCCATACGGACGACCCAGTCGCGACCCCCGGCGTGGAACAGGTCGCCCTCCCGCAGGCGCAGATAGCCCTGCGGGATCGGCGCGACGCAATCGGCGAAGTTGAACGGAGTCTCGCGAGCGAAGGCGTCGAGATCCGCGCCCGCCATCCCGGCACGGCGGCGAAAGGTGATCGTTTCGGGAGGATGCTCCGTCTGCCGGTCCAGGACGAGCATCCGGCCCAGCAGCCAAGCGGCGCGGCTGGCGATCACCGCTGCCCCGCGCGCCTGAAACCAGCCGAGCAGGCCCAAATGGTCGGGATGCGCATGGCTCATCAGGACCCGGGTCACTGGTTTGGCCGAGAGCGGTCCGGCCAGCAGCGCCTCGACCTCCGCCAGCCCTTTGGCCCAGTTCAACCCGGTATCGATCAGCGTCCACCCATCGCCATCGTCCAGCGCATAGACGTTCACATGGTCGAGCTTCATCGGCAGTGGCAGCCGAGCCCAGAGGATACCCTCTGCCACTTCGATCATCTCGCCCGGCGCCGGGGGCGCCTCCCACGGATGGGTCAGCCCCACGGAGCCGGGACGGTTCATGCGCTGAGCGCTTCCGCGTCGAGGGCGTAGAGCGGCTCGGACCCCGCCACGGCGGCCTGGGCCGCGGCATGGGCCTGGGGCAGGATCTGATGGGTGAAGAAAGCGGCCAGAGGCAAGCGCTTCTGGTCCGCCAGCGCGCCTTTCACGAGGTAATGCGCGCCGAGTACCAGCGCCCACATGCGCAGGAACGGGGTGGCCCCGGCGGCGCGGTCGCCCATCTCGGCCTTGACCATCCAGCCGGTGGTGCCCTGTGCCTTCGAGCGGGCGGCATCGAGCGCCTTGGCGAGCATCTCGTGCCCGCCCTCGCGCGCCGCATCGACCGTTGCCTGGATCTCGGCGAGCAGATCTTCGGCGGTCGCACCACCATCGGCCAGCTTGCGGCCGATCAGATCCAGCGCCTGGATGCCGTTCGTGCCCTCATAGATCTGCGTCACCCGCACATCGCGGAGATATTGGGCCGCCCCGGTCTCCTCGACAAAGCCCATCCCGCCATGGATCTGGATGCCGAGCTGCGCCACCTCGGTGCCGGTATCCGTCCCGAAGGCTTTTGCGATGGGGGTCAGGAATGCACCGCGGGCTGCATGCGCCTTGCGCTCTGCCTCGCCCGAGGCTGCGCGTGCCATGTCCAAGCTCAACGCGCAATCATAGCAGATCGCCCGGGCCGCCTGGGTCAGGCCCTTCATGGTCATGACCATCCGGCGCACATCGGCATGGCCCATGATGCTGGTCGAGCCATCCGCCGTGCGCCCCTGCTTGCGGTCATTGGCATAGGCGATGGCGTGCTGGGTTGCCGCCTCGGCCACGCCCAGCCCCTGGACGCCGACGCCGAGCCGGGCGTTGTTCATCATGGTGAACATACAGGCCATGCCGTTATGCTCCTCCCCCACCAGCCAGCCGGTGGCGCGATCATACTCCATCACCGCGGTCGGCGAGCCGTGGAGGCCCAGCTTATGCTCCAGGCTGATCGGCTTCAGCGTGTTGGCGACGCCGGGATTGCCGTTCTCGTCGGGCAGGTATTTCGGCACCAGGAACAGGCTGATCCCCTTGGTCCCCGGCACGCCATCGGGCAGGCGGGCCAGCACCAGATGGACAATGTTGTCGGCCACGTCATGATCGCCCCAGGAGATATAGATCTTCTGCCCGGTAATCGCATAAGAGCCGTCGCCATTCGGCTCGGCCTTGGTGGTCAGCGCGCCGACATCCGAGCCCGCCTGCGGTTCGGTCAGGTTCATCGTTCCGGTCCACTCCCCGGCGATCAGCTTTGGCAGGTACAGCTCCTGCAAAGCCGCGGTGGCGTGGGCCTCCAGCGCCTCGATCTGGCCTTGGCTCATCAACGGGCACAGGCTGAGCGAGAGGCAGGAGGAGGACATCATTTCGTTGACCATGGTCGCGAGGCTGATCGGCAGGCCCATGCCGCCATGATCCGCGCCCGCGGTGATGCCGACCCAGCCGCCCTCGGCAATCGCCTGATAGCCGTCGCGATAGCCGGGCGAGCAGCGCACCACGCCGTTCTCCAGCCGCGCGGGGTGAAGATCGCCCGGGCGTTGCAGCGGCGCCAGCACGCCCTCGGCGAGTTTCGCAGCCTCGTCCAGAATGGCCGCACGAGTATCCGTTGTCGCCTCCGAGAACAGCTCCGTCTCAGCCAAGCGATCTTGACCGACAATCTCGCTGGAACAGAAAGTGATTTCCTCGACTGGGGCGCGATAGGGCATGGGACCTCCGAAAGCTTGCTGCCGACGCATGTTTGAGGGTAGGCCGACTGGTAGACAGACATAACCTTACGTTCGCGTAAGATCAATCGGAGACCTTGCGTCAATGCGCCCGACCCGGGTTCTCGCGCCTGACATGGATGGCCTCGCCTCGGCGGTTGAGACACTGCGCGGGGGGGGATTGGTGGCCTTCCCGACCGAAACGGTCTATGGCCTCGGCGCCGATGCCCGCGATGACCGGGCCGTTGCGGGGATCTTTGCCGCAAAGGATCGGCCCCAGTTCAATCCGCTGATCGTGCATGTGGCATCGCTGGCGGAGGCGGAGACCTGGGTTGCGCTGCCCGATCCTCTGATGCGCCTGGCGCAGGCCTTCTGGCCCGGTCCGCTCAGCTTGGTCGCACCGGTGCGGACCGGGCTGTCGGATTTGGTCACCGCTGGTCTGCCAACAGTGGCCGTGCGCGTGCCGGCGCATCCCGTGGCGCGGGCGCTGCTAGCGGCGTTTGACGGCCCCCTCGCCGCGCCGTCCGCCAATCCCTCGGGCCGTGTCAGCCCGACCACGGCAGAGCATGTCCTGACCGGCCTCTCGGGCCGGATCGATGCTGTGGTCGATGGGGGGCCCTGCAGCGTTGGCCTCGAGTCCACCATTGTCGGCATCGCAGGGCCGCAGCCGGTCCTTCTGCGCCCGGGTGGGGTGCCCGTCGAAGCGCTCGAGGCCTGTATCGGTGCGCCGGTGCAGCAGCGGGTCGGGCATGCGATCACCGCGCCCGGTCAGTTGGAGAGTCATTACGCGCCCGCGGCCCGTCTGCGCCTGGGAGCAGAGGCGCCGCGCGCGGGCGAGATCTGGCTTGGCTTCGGTGGTGGCCCGGTTGATCCAGAGGCGGGTCTGTCACTCTCGCCCAATGGTGATTTGACCGAGGCTGCGGCGCGTCTTTTTGCGGCGCTGCGCCATTTGGATCGACCGGGAGGGCGCATCGCTGTCGCGCCGATCCCCGATCACGGGCTGGGGCTTGCGATCAATGACCGGCTGCGCCGCGCTGCCGCCGATCGGGGCTCGGCTGAAACCCGTTGACTACTTGCCTTTGGTCAACTTCGCGAGTTGGTCCTGCATCTCGCGGAGCTGGCTCTGCAGGGACTCGAGATCGTCACTGACATCGGGCACGGGCTCGCTGCGCGCTGGCGCCGACGCGGACCCGAAGGGCGAGAACATGCGCATGGCCTGCTCGAACCATTCCATGTTCTGCCGGGCCATTGTCTCGAAGGCTTGGGTCGGATTGCCGGATGTCAGCGCCTCGCGCATATCCTCCTGATTGCGCGAAAAAGTATGCATCGCAGCGTCGAGATAGCTGGGAACAGCGCCCTGCAACGGGTCGCCATAAAGCTTGATCAACTCGCGCAGGAAATTGGTGGGCAGCATGTTCTGGTCCTTGCCCTCCTGCTCCACGATGATCTGGGTCAGGACCGAGCGGGTGATGTCCTCGCCAGTCTTGGCATCGAACACGGCAAAGTCTTCGCCGGCGCGCACCATCTGACTGAGGTCGTCCAGCGTCACATAACTGGACTTGGCCGTATTGTAGAGCCGCCGGTTGGCATATTTTTTGATAATCACCGGGCCGTCGGCTGCTGTTCCGGCCTTTTTCGTTTCCGCCACACTTTATCTCCACGCTTGTTTTAGGCGCGCTCTCGTCTCTCTTCTGGCACTGCAACAGCGCAGCCGCAACACTTATATGCCGGAGACCTGTGGCGGCGCAGCGTTGCGCGTGATGCCCGTGAGGTGCGGCAGTTCTCCGCATTCCCAGTTTTGCACTTATGCTGCATTGCAGCAAAACACCGAACGGGTGGTGTTTCGACCCGGCCGGAGTCGCCTTTAGGTGAGGCGGCTGGTAGAGAGAAACCACCGGCTCGCCTGCCAGGATCGCTCTGCTCGAGACAGGCAAAGCATGACGCGTCGTGTGACGCAGATAGAAACGACGGGATGAAAGGATCTTCCAATGACCGATATCGTGATCGCCTCGGCCGCCCGGACCGCGGTCGGCAGTTTCAACGGCGCCTTCGCCAACACATCTGCGCATGATCTCGGATCAGCGGTGATCAAGGCGGTGCTCGAGCGCGCCGGTGTCGATGCGGCGGATGTGTCGGAGACGATCCTCGGCCAGGTCCTGACGGCGGGCCAGGGGCAGAACCCGGCGCGTCAGGCTGCGCTGAACGCTGGCCTGCCGATCGAGGCGCCGGCCTGGGGGATGAACCAGGTCTGCGGGTCGGGCCTGCGCGCCGTCTCGCTGGGCGCACAGCATATCCAGCTGGGTGATGCGAAAATCGTGATCGCGGGCGGTCAGGAGAGCATGAGCCTCTGCCCCCATGTCTCGCATCTGCGCGCCGGGACGAAGATGGGCGATGTGAAGTTCATCGATGCGATGATCAAGGACGGCCTGTGGGACGCGTTCAACGGGTATCACATGGGCAACACGGCCGAGAACGTCGCCAGGCAGTGGCAGCTCACCCGGGACGAGCAGGACGAGTTCGCCGTGGCCAGTCAGAACAAGGCCGAAGCCGCTCAGAATGCGGGCAAGTTCGACGACGAGATCACGCCCTTCACCATCTCGACCCGCAAGGGCGATATCGTCGTCGACAAGGACGAATATATCCGCCACGGCGCCACCGTCGAAGGCATGCAAAAGCTGAAGCCGGTCTTCGAAAAGGACGGCACGGTGACTGCGGCAAACGCCTCGGGCATCAATGACGGCGCGGCGGTGACGCTCCTGATGACCGCCGAGGAAGCTGAGAAGCGCGGGATCGAGCCGTTGGCCCGGATCGCCTCCTTCGCGACGACGGGTGTGGACCCCAAAATCATGGGCACGGGCCCGATCCCGGCCAGCCGGTTGGCGCTGGAGAAGGCGGGCTGGAAGGTCGACGATCTGGATCTGGTCGAGGCCAACGAGGCTTTCGCGGCACAGGCCTGCGCGGTGAACAAAGACATGGGCTGGAACCCGGAGATCGTGAACGTGAACGGCGGTGCCATTGCGATTGGTCACCCGATTGGTGCCTCGGGCTGCCGTATCCTGAACACGCTGCTGTTCGAGATGAAGCGGCGCGATGCCAAGAAGGGCCTCGCGACCCTGTGCATCGGTGGCGGCATGGGCGTCGCGATGTGTCTTGAGCGCGCCTGATCTGGCCTGATGAAACCCGCGGGGCGGTGTGCGCCTCGCGGGATTTTTTTACGGATTCAG
>JBCBIS010000195.1:0-7676 GCA_038524325.1 Pseudomonadota bacterium | reverse complement strand
TCGCCATCAGGGCACCGACCCCGGCGGGGGCGATATCCTCGATCACAATCTGATATTTCGATTGGCCGGGAAAGGCGTCGCCGCCCGCCTGACAACCCAGCCCGAGGAGGGTGTGGAGGTGATCGCCACCGGGCGGCTCACCACCTTCCCCGGCCAATCGAAATATCAGATTGTGATCGAGGATATCGCCCCCGCCGGGGTCGGTGCCCTGATGGCGATGCTCGAGAAACGCAAGGCGACCCTGGCGGCAGAGGGTCTGTTCGCCGAGGAGCGCAAGCGCCCGATCCCTTTTTTGCCGCGGGTGATCGGGGTGGTGACGTCGCCGTCGGGCGCCGTGATCCGCGACATCCTGCACCGGTTGGGCGAGCGGTTTCCAACCCGGGTGCTGGTCTGGCCCGTGGCGGTGCAGGGCGAGAAATGCGGGCCGGAGGTGGCGCGGGCGATCACAGGGTTCGCCGAGATGGAGGGCGCGCGGCGCCCCGATCTGCTGATCATTGCCCGCGGCGGCGGCTCGGTCGAGGACCTCTGGGGCTTCAATGACGAGGCGGTGGTGCGGGCGGCGGCGGGCTCGCCGATCCCGCTGATCTCGGCCGTGGGGCACGAGACGGATTGGACGCTGATCGATCTCGCCGCCGATCTGCGCGCGCCGACACCCACGGCGGCGGCCGAGCAGGCGGTGCCGGTGCGGGCCGATCTGCTGGCGACGCTGGCGGATCTCGAGGCCCGGCGACTGCGCGCGCAGGCCCAGCGGCTGGAGCGGGCGCGGCAGCGACTGGCCGATCTCGCCCGCGCGCTGCCCCGGCCCGAGCGGTTGCTGGAGGAACGCCGCCAGCGGCTCGACCTCGCCACCGCTCGGCTGCCCCGGCCAGCGGATCTGATGGAGCGGCTGCGCGAGGCTCTGGCGCGTCTGGCCGACCGGCTGCCGGCGGCCTTGCTGCGCGAGGTGGGAAATGGCCGGCTGCGGCTCAGCCAGCTGGCCGGGGCGCTGACGCCCAACCTGCTGCGTCGCCGGGTGGAGCGCGGGCGCGACCGGATGATCGCCAGGGCCGACCGTCTGCCGGGCGCGCTGCGCCGGGTGGTCGATCGCAACGCGATGGCTCTGACCCGCCAGACGGGCCGGATCGGCCCCCTAACGCTGCGCGACCGGCTGGCCGAGGCGCAGACAAGGCTGAGCGGGCTCGCCCGGCTCTACGGCTCGCTGCATTACAGCCAGACCCTCAAGCGCGGCTTCGCCCTGGTCCGGGTCGCGGGACAGCCCGTCGCCGATGCCGCCGCGGTCTCGCCCGGCGCCGCGTTGGAGATCGAATTTCGGGATGGCCGGGTCGCGGCGATCGCCGGAGGCGCGACGACGCCGGCCAGGTCGCCGGAAGCGGAGGATGGGGAACCGGTGGCGGCGCCCAAACCGCCCGCAGCCACGCCGAAACCCAAACCCAAACGCAAGCCCAAACCCGCCGATGGCGGCCAGGGCAGCCTGTTCTGAGAAAGAGCCGACACCATGCCCAAAGGTTATTGGATCGCCCATGTCACGGTCAGTGACGCCGAGAAATATCCCGACTATGTCGCCGGCGCCCGCGCGGCCTTCGAGGCCCATGGCGCCCGTTTTCTCGCCCGCGGCGGGGCCTGGACCGATTGCGAGGGCGGCCTGGGCCGCGAGCGCCATGTGGTCATCGAGTTCCCCAGCTATCAGGCTGCGATCGACTGCTACAACTCCGACACCTACCAAGCTGCCCGCGCGCATCGGTTGGAGGCGGGGACAGCCACGGTGATCGTCACGGAAGGGCTCGACTAAACCGGCCGGTCAGGTGCCCGCGGGGCCGAGAGGTGCCGGAGCCGCCGCCGGCCTGACGCTCTTCTCCCGGCCAAAGGGGCGATAGCCGGGCACGGCCGCGATGCGCGCGGCAATCGACATGTGCAGGAAGGCGCCATCGCCTCGGCCCGGATCGCGGCGCTGGCGCAGCAGGAAGGCGCGGGCAATCCCGCGGCGGCAGCCCTGGATCGGAGCCGCTGGGTCTTCAGGAAACCGCGCTTCCCACCCGTCCGGCAGGCGCAGGCCGAGCCGCTCGGCCCGGCGGAGCATCCAGGCGAACGGGATATGGGTCAGCGGTGCGGCATCCGGATAGGCGCGCAGATCGCCGCCGACATCGCCATGGGCGCCGGGGAACCAGCATTGCTCCAGCCGTCCCTTCCAATCTGGGCTGCGTTCCCACAGGATGGGGCGGAATGCGCAGCGGTCCTCGTCGAGCGCCAGCGCGTGATAGCCATGCGCGATATGCGGGCCGAGCGCGTGGTCATGGAACTCGGTCGCCGCCGGCGCCAGATAGCTGAGCAGGGGATAGGGCAGGCCGAGCGCGCGCACCGTGTCCCAGGCGCCGACCATCTCGATCGGGACATCGCGGTGGCAATGGGCGGCGGAGAACGCCGCCATCTCCGGCGCGCTGCCCTCCTTGTAGAGCCCGAAGGCGCGGCGCAGCCGACGCTCGCCGCGGTGACCCTCGCGCACCAGGCCGATCCGCCCGATCATCCCGGCGAGCGAGCGCACCGCATAAGCGCCGCGCGAATAACCCAGCAGGAAGATCCGGTCGCCCGGCCGCCAGCGGGTCGAGAGGAAGGCATAGCCGCGCAGGATCGAGCGGTTGATGCCGGTGCCTGAGGCCGCGTTCAGCCAGCGCCGCCAGCCCCGCCCCTGTACCCCGCGGTCATAGTCAAAGAGTTGCCCGCTGCGCTGACCCAATTCCTCGAGCAGGCGGAACATGCGCCCGGCATGGGTCTCCTTGCCCCGGCAGAGCGAGGAGAGCGTGCCGTCAGAAATATAGATCAAGTTGCGGCCCATCGGCTCTCCTTGCATCGCTGGCTCAGAGGTGGCGACTGCAAGACAGGGTAGGAAGGAAGCGTCAACAAGATGTCATCATATGAAATAGAGCAGAGGCGAGCCGGCGATGCGGCGGTTGCCCGGCCCCCGAGTCATAGACTGCTCTTCGGTCGGTAACGCCACCCGGGCCCCCGCCGCGGGCGATGGACGGGAGCCGGGCTGCACCCATTGTTCGGCGCCTCGACCATCCGTGCGCGTGGCTGGGCTTGTCGGGATTGGTCGCAGATATGGGGACGCGCGCAGGTGGGGTGCCGTGCTACCCTAACGACGTGCGCTCCTCTGGTTCTCGGCGTCGAGGGCATTGCTCGGCGCCCGGCTGCCATGAATGGTAAGTCCGCTCGACAGGGGTCACTCCGGGCTTCCGGTCCTGGAAAGATAGGCCTTCAGGCCATCGAGGATGATGGGCCACCCCATGGCGATGTCTGCATGGGCTTGGCTGTCGGCAGGAAAACCGTGATGGGTGATGGTCAGCCTGGTTCCCTCTGCCTCCGCAACCAGGCGATAGGTGACTTCGGAGGACCCGGCCGCACTGTGATGGGCAAAGGCGAAGCTGTGGCGGAAGATGTGGGGCGGCACCGTCTCGAGCACGGTGCCCGAGATCATCGGCGCGTCATCCGAGCCATAGACAAACGCGCTGCCGACGGGGCCGGCATCCTGCGCCAGTGGGGCGAAATAATATGCGTCGACATGGCGCTTTTCCGTGATCGCCTGCCAGACCGTCTCAGGCGGGGCGGGCAGGCTGATCTCGGTCTCGAAGATGTCGCTGGCCATGGCATTCTCGGACAATGCAAGCGCGGCGGCTCCGATCCAGAGCCGGGCTCTAGACATGGCCCGCTTCGCGCAGGGCGCTCCAGACCCGATAGGGGGTGAAGGGGGCCTCGAGATCGGTCACCCCGCCCCGCCGCAGGGCATCCATCACGGCCAGCGCTGTCGAGGGGATGCCGCCGCAACACCCCGCCTCGCCGCAGCCCTTCACGCCAAGCGGGTTGGTTTTCGCGGGCACCTCGACCAGATCGACATCGAACATCGGCAGATCGTCGGCGCGCGGCATGTGGTAATCCATGAAGCTCGCCGTCTGCGGCTGGCCCTCGGCATCCCAGCGCATCTCCTCGCCCAGCACCTGGCCGATGCCCTGGACAACGCCGCCATGGACCTGGCCGCGGACCAGATCGGGATTGATCAGCGTGCCGAAATCATCGGTGATGGTGTAACGGGTGAGCGCGATCTGCCCGGTCTCCGGGTCGATCTCGACCTCGGCGATATGGCAGCCATTGGGGAAGGTGCTCTCACGTCCTTCGACCTTGCCGGTGCCGATGATCTCGGCCGCTTCGGCCAGCGCGGCCAGATCGACCGAGCGGTCGGTTCCGGCGATGGTGAAGCGCGCCTGGGCGGGGTCGAACTCGATATCCTCCTCGGCCGCCTCCAGCCGTTCGGCGGCCAACGCTTTGCCCTGGGTCACGATATCTTCGGCGGCGAGCAGGATGACCCGGCTGGCCATCTTGGCCGAACGCGAGCCGCCGGTGCCACCGCCCATGGGTATCGCGTCTGAATCCCCCGGCATCACCTCGATCTTCTCGAAGGGCAGGCCAAGCTGGGCGTGCAGGATCTGCGCCCAGGCGGTCTCGTGCCCCTGGCCAGTGGATTGAGTGCCGATATGGATGCGCGCCCCGCCCTCGGGCGTCAGCGTCACCTTGGTCATCTCGTTCAAGCCGCCGCCGGTCCGCTCCATGTAATAGGCGACGCCGATGCCCGAGAGCTTGCCATTTGCCTGGCCCTCGAAACGGGCCCAATCGGCACGCTGCGCGGTATTGGCTGTGACTTTCTGCGTGTCGAGGCTGTCAAAGCTGAAGCCTCCGGGGGTCGGATGGGGCAGCATATCGGGCGTCACCAGGTTGCGCTGGCGGATCTCGACCCGGTCCAACCCGATCTGTCGGGCCGCGGCGTCCATCAGCAATTCGGTGGCATAGATCGTCTCGGGCCGCCCGGCGCCGCGATAGGCATCGGTCGGCGGGGTGTTCACGAAGGCCCCGCGGACATGGGCATGATGCGCCTTGATCTTGTACATCCCCCCCAGCAGACCCGCCGAGAAAGCGGTGTGCACGGCGATCCCCACGGTCGAGTAATAGGCGCCAATGCCAGAGACGGTGCGCATCCGCATAGCGAGGCAGGTGCCATCGGCGTCGAAGGCGCCCTCGACCGTGCCGCGCATGTCCCGGCCCTGTGCATCCGAGAGAAAGCTTTCGCTCCGCTCGCCCACCCATTTCACCGGGCGGCCCAGATCCTTCGCGGCGAGCGCGCAGAGGGCGTATTCCGGGTGGTCCATGATCTTCATCCCGAACCCGCCGCCGACATCGCCGACATGAATGCGGACCGCCTCCGGCTCGACCCCCAGCGCGCGGGCGATCTTGGCGCGCATGCCATGGGCGCCCTGGGTCGAGACCCAACCCTCCCAGCGCCCGTCCTCATAGCGGATGTTGATCCCACGCCCCTCCATCGAGACGACGGCGAGGCGCTGGTTCAAGACGGGGGTTGTCACGATGTGGGCGGCGTCCCGGAACAGGGCATCCACCGCCTGGGCATCGCCGCATTCCCAGGTATAGGCCAGGTTGCCGGGCGCCTCGGCGTGCAACTCGGACGCTCCGCCCTCCAAGGCGGATGGCGGATGGGTGACGGCCGGGAGGTCCTCGATCTCCACCTCGATCCGCTCCGCCGCATCCTGGGCCGCGGCCCGGCTCTCGGCGACCACCAGGGCGATTGGCTGACCCGCGAAGCGCACCTTGCCCTCGGCCAGATGGGGCATCTTGACCGGGGCGGGTGCGGGCTCCATCGGGAAGTCGCACCCCATTTCGGCAAGCCTGCCCGCAATTTCAGCATGTGTGTAGATCGCGCAAACCCCGGGCGCAGCAGCGACTTCCCCGAAATTTATCGAGATCAGCCGTCCATGGGCGACCTGGCTGCGCAAGACATAGGCATGAAGTTGATGGGGCAAGGTTATGTCGTCGACATAACGTCCCTCGCCCCGCAGCAGGCGCGGATCCTCGCGCCGCGGCACCGATTGGCCGAGACCGAATTGCATGTAACCCTCCAGAACGATATGAATTCAGCCTAGATGTCGCCAACCCTACGTCAAGACACTGCCGCGTTCCGAGTGCAGTATGGAAAATTAATCAGTGGCCACAACACGCTGTTCTTGCTGGGAAAAGCGGCTATAAGCTAACTCAGACGCGAATCGGGGGCGTACTGCTCGTGTTCAAAGACGATTCAATGTTGCCGATGTTGACCGGCGTCGTCCTGATGCTGGCGGTTGGTATGGTGATCCAGCACACCTCTCTGCTGTCGCGGCTCGCGGGCGGCGGAGACGATGAGGTGCTGGTCGTGCTCAATCCCGACCAGCTTGAAACGCAGCTTGGCAGTCTGCGCCGGATCGATGTGCTGGCGAATGACGAGAACCTGCAGGATCGTCATGTCGACCGGATCGAGATCGCCTCGGCGCCTGCCTGCGGGCAGGTTTTCGTGCAGGATGGCGTTCTGCAATACCTTGCTCAGTCCGAGTGTACCGAGTTTCAGCGCCTGACCTACCGGCTCGCGGGAGAGCAGCACGTGGCGCCCGGTGTGGTCGAGATCCGCATTATCGGCGCGTCGCCCGGTGAACCCGTCGCGCCTGCGTCGGTGCAAGCCGAGCAGACAACGCCCGCGGACATGGTTTCTGCGGACACGCTTGCAGTCAACCAGGATGTTGATAGGCAGGCCGCAGTGCAGACGCCCGCCACACCGCAAAACGTGCCCGCAATCGGCGGGCAGGCTCTGAAAGCGCCTGATGGTGATTTCACGGCACCTGCGCTCGCGGATGTACAGGTCGGAAACGCGCCGCAACTGGCGGACACATCACGGGTCGAGGATGGGCTGCCCTCGCCGATTGCCCCAACCGATACGCTCGTTTCGGGAGGAGACCTCGCGGCTTCGACCCCAAGACCGTTGCTGACACCGCAGGGGATCGCCGAGCCGGCGCCCAGCGGTTTGGGTGATCTGGCCCGGATCGAGGATGCGCCGGAAACGCCAGCACGTGCCAACCGCCAGAACCGCCGCCGCCTGCCTGGCGCCGAGACCCTCGCTGGAGTCGCGCCAGAGGCGAATGTGGCGGCTGATGAGGCGACTGCCGCACGCGAGGGCGAGGAAGACAGTCTTGCCGTCCGCGCGACCGATACCGTGAACGGCTTGCTCCAGCCCCTGGCCGAACAATTGGATGCGCCGGCCGAAGCCAGTCTTTCCGTCGCCCGCATCGAATTGGATGAACCGCGCGGCGACCTGCCCAACGGCCCGCGCTTTGTGCTGAACCCTGCGGGCGATCTGCCAACATATAGTGGCAGTGCGGTCAGCCGTGCCGCCCCGGAGCGTGATCAGGTCGCCGCCCTGACGCTGGGTGAGGGAAGCGCCTTGGCGCCAGCGCCGCGACAGGCGCAACCGATCGATCTGCCCAGCCCTCCCCGCAATGTGGGTGCGCCGGCAAACCCGGCCCCGGCATTGACCAAGGATGTCGATCGCGCCGGAGCGGCCAGCACCGTGACTTCGCCGCAGGCGCCGCGCGCCAGCCTCGAGACTGCGCGGCTGCTCTCCGAGGTGCCCGCCGCGCCTCCGAAGCCGGAGCCTGAGGAAGAGCTGGCCGCACTGACGCCGACCGATACAGCCTGCGTCGTGCCTCCGGCTCTGTCCTTCGATATCAAATCCTTCGCGCAGACGGGGTTGGGCATCACGGCACCCTGCGATGCGGACAGTGTCGCCTTGATCTCCTATAGCGGGATCTCGCTGG
>JBCBIS010000194.1:0-7698 GCA_038524325.1 Pseudomonadota bacterium | reverse complement strand
GTCCCGGAGTCCGCAGGAGGTTCGCGCGGATCCCGGGCGGTATGCCGCGACTACCGGTAGGGCGAGCCCGAGACAGGCCGCCACTTCCATTCTGCCAGCGCCCGCCTCAGCCATTCCGGATGCCGACCGCCCCCACGCCGCCAGAGCGCCGCTCGCGGGCGCATATCGGCATGCAAGAGATTTGGCTTGGTGCCGTAGGTTCCGAACGAGGTGAACCCGTTGGAAAGCAGATGGGTCATCAGGGCATAGCGTCCCCGGTGGTCAAACGGAGTGAGATCGATATCCACCGCATCCGAGACCAGATGGCGGGACCGCCGAGCGCCACCGATCCGGGCGTTCCAGCGCGGATCGCGATAGCCCGACAGGATCCGGATCGGCGCACCAAAGCCATGGCGCGTCCGGTCCAGCGACGCGACCAATGCGACGGTCACCTGGACGCGGCCATCACCGCCCGAGGCCAGTTCATAAGGTTGGAAGTATCGCGAGGTCCAACCTGGCACGTAGCCGGCGGTTCCACGATAGAGATGCCCGGCCGAGGCCTCGGTCGCGATCATGGCACCCAGGCCGGAGAGGAAGAAGGTTCTGCGGTTCATCGGATCCTCCCGCCGCTCAAACCGGCAGCGCGCCGACGCGGTTCAGGAGGACGGCCAGAGCCCCGAGGACTCCGATCACGACCAGGAACCGAAAAACGCCGCTATGAATCCAAGAATAGGTGACTGCCGCCACGGCGCCCCGGACAGGGGCGATCACGGCACTCAGCCCCAGCGACCACATGGCCGGGCCGAGCGCCAGGCCAGTGATGACTTGGCCCAAGACCGAGAGCGCGCCTTCGATCAGCTCCAGAACCAGGCCTCGCCCGAAGGCCTCGCCCGCGGATTTTGGCCGGCCGACAATCGCAGCGAGCAAGCCGGACAGCGGCGAGATCGCGTAGCCGATCAGCGTGCCGGCAAAGGCAGCATAGGGATGGGCTTCGCCCAGGTGGGTGACATAGGTGACGGCCTTGGCCTGGCAGGCCCGCAAGCTGCCAAAGCCCTCCTGGCGGGCATAGCAATAGAGGTCATCGCCGAACTCGAAGGTGAGGCCACCTCCAAGGTGGATGAAGAAAGCTTCCAGAGATCCCAGCATGTTCTATCTCCAATCAGGGTCCAATCGAGGCCAACGGCCTCGATGGCGACGGGAGCAGATCGAGTTAGAAAGGTCGGGCGGGACCCGGGCGGTATGCGCAGGCTCAAGCGCGCCAGCCGCACCAGCGCATTGGCGAGGTGCCGGAGTGCAGGAAGTAATCTTCGGTCTTGCGGATCGCCTCGATCAGCTGGTGGCGGAACACCGGTTGGGCGAGATTTGTGCGCTCGGCGTGATAGCGGTATTGCAGCTGATGCAGCCGATCCGTCGCCATCATGACAAAATCGGCCAGGCTGATCTCGCGGTCAGTGAGGGCACGGCGGCGGCGGTCGCAGGCTTTGGTAAAGCGATCGAGATCGAAGCCCTGCGACATCAGCCAGCCCAGATACGCCCATTGCCCTTTCGGCAGGTAGAGCCGCACCAAGGCATAGGTGCTGTCGATCACGCCATAATCTTCGAACTCTCTAAAATCACCAATAAACATAGAGTTAAGGTAACATGGGCAGCGCGTTGCTTGCAAATTTGGAGCATGCCGCGCGACGGGCGCGACATGCGAGGGACGCGGCTGATCAGTTGCCGCGGCCGGTGTGGTTGAAGATGTCGGTCAAGCTGCTCGAACCGGGACGATCGGCGCCCACGCGATTGAAGGTGCCGGTTAGTGGCCCTTTCGGCGGCGTTGCACCCGAGACGCGGCCAGTGCTCCAGGTCTGGGTGCCCATCGGTGTGTGCTCCGGCGGCCGATACTCAAGCGCCGGGGTGTGCACCCGCGGCGGCACGGTTGGGTTGACCACCTTGGCAAAGCGATCGCTCAGATCACCGGCGACCTTGCCAATGGCGGATCCGCCGCCCGCCAGAGCGGGCGGCACCCCGAGGGTGAGCAGGCCTGCGATTGCGCCGGCGAGACAGCCGCCGCGAAGCAAGGATTTAGGGATCATGGATATCTCCTTCTCGATCTGACCCGCCAGACCGGCAACACACCGCGGATCGGGATTGGGGGACCGGGACTGATCCCGGCTGCCGGATACCGGCGGTTTGGCGGATTTTTTCCTTGGGCGCGGGCGTCTCCCGGGCGGTATCCGCCCGGGAGCCCCGATGCGGCGCGCTCAGGAGTTTGGCCATTGGCAGGCACGGGCGCCGGCCTCAACATCGCTCAGATCAATACCCGCGGCCCGGCGCGCTTGGACCGTCGAACTCAGGGGATCTACGGCCTTTCCCTGGCGCTTGGTGCCGAGGTCGAACTTGACCTCCGTGCCGTTCCGGCGAACCGAGAAGTAGCACCATGCGAGTTGGTAGCGTTTCGGATACTCCTCCGGCGCATAGCGCACGCCGGTGACCACATCGACACCTGGGAGGGTTGGATGCGACCGGTCGGCGAAGAGGCTGAAGTCTTCGACCTCGACCCCGTCGATCACGGTCTTGCCGGAAGCACTGACGCCGGTCACCGTCTCGATTGTCTGATGTCCGACCCGGCGCATGACCAGGTCGCGGTCATGCGGGTTCGCGGCGACCTCGACCACGGGACCCGTCCGCCGCGCCGCAAAACGCTCGAAACAGGTCTCGAGATCACCCTCCCAGCTCGCCAGCTGGCCGGATCTTGCGGCCAGGTAGAGGGCCCAGAAACGGCGAAGAGCTGCGTCCTCCGCCGGGCTGAGGCGGGCGCTCTGGCCCACCGGGCAGATATGGACATCGATACCGGCCAAGCCCGCCGACCCCTCGAGACCCAGCCCCCAGGGGCTGATCTGCAAGCCCACCGACAGATGGCGATCGGACGGGATGCGCAGCACGCCGCTCTCATCGCGCATCGAGAAGCTCGGCGCATCCGGCATCAACTGCGTCGGGTCGCCGAGGATGAGGAGGGCCAGGTCCGCACGATCCGCGCTGCGATTGGCCGCTTCCCGGCGCAAAAGCCCGGCCAGATCGAGCGGGGCCGGCCCATCCTCCATGGCTTTCAGATGCTCATAGATCCGGCCGTTCTCGGCGCGGAAGGCCTGCGCCCGGCGGGTCTTGCGCGTCATCTTTTGGTCCTCGGGCAGATCGATCAGCGCAATTCGGCCTGGACGGGTGCCGTTGACGACCCGGTAACGATCGCCCGGTGCGATGACATCCGTGAAGACCGCCCAGAGCGGTGCTTCGATCCGAGCCTTGCCGCCCGGCAGAGACGTGGGCAAGGCGATGCCCCACTCTTCGGCGGCAGCCATGGGTGCGACCCCGAGGGCCAGGGCCACGGCGATGATCAGCTTATGCATGGGGTGTTCCTTTCGTGGTGAGGGTGTTGAAGATGGTCGCGCGCACCGAGGCGAGCGCTGTCTGCGCATCGGCACCGGCCTGGGCCGCGAGCAGCTTGGTGGCGGCCTCGACATGGAGGACGCAGCGGTCTTCGAAAGCAGCAACAGCCGCGTCATAGGCACCGTCATGGACGCTGAGCGCATCGGCCTTCGCCGCCAGGGCCGCCAAAGCCGCTTCATGGTCTGAGACCGTCTCCTGCAGGGCGGTGCGGGCCGGGTTCGGCACCGAGACCGGCTTTGCCCCCTGGGTCAGCAGATCACCCGCGGCGTTAAGACAGGCGGCACCGCCGAGCAGCTCGACAATCAGCTGGGCGCCATACCAATCCGAGAGCGCGCGGGAGGTTTCCACCGCCGCCCCGAACCCCGCGGCTGAGTCAGCCAAGAAGGTTGGGCCGATCAGCGTGGCCCAATACCCGACCGAGATCACCGCACCGCCATAGACGAGGCCATCGAAGACCCGGACCAGCCTGCGGCCCTCCAGGCATTCTCTCAAGGCGTGGATCGCGACCGCAGCCCCCAAAGGCCCCAGCCCGTAGAGCAGCCCGATCACAGGCCAATCCAGCACCAGTTCGAGCATGCCCGATTGGTAAAGCGCCGTCGCGACCAAGAGCGGGATCGCCGTCAGCATGCCGACCCCAAGGAAGGCCAAAGCCTGGCCCGTGATCTGACGCAGCCGGTTGGGCGGGCAGACCTCCTCCGAGGACATCACCGTGATCAGCGGGGCAACCTCATTGATCGATGTCAGATGCCCCTGCAGCCGCTGCTTGGCCGCCGCCAGCGAGATCTCAATTGCCGCCCGCTCAGACGCATGCTCGAGCCGTGGGACATGGGCTCGGTAATGGGCGCCCGTGACTGCGCGCACCCGCTCCTCGGATGCCGCCACGAAGGCGAGATCCGTGACCAGGGCCGCCACGGTCTGCATGTCCAAGCCGCCAGTCGGTGGCCCCTCATAGAGTGTATCCTTCATCCAGGATCTCCTGTTCGAGGCGCGCCAATGGCGGCACGCTCACATTTCGATAGGGAGGCTGTTCGGAAAGGGCGCGCGGGACCCGGGCGGTATTCCCGCCCGGGACGAAGCTCAGACTTGAGGGACGAGGTCCGGGCGCTCGCGCTTGATGGCCAGGTAGGCCGCCGTCCAGAACATCGCGCTAAGCATCCGGATATCCAAGTTGGTCTTCATCCCATCGGCCTTGGCAATGATCCGCCGGACCATGCCTTTGGGATCCTCGCGGAACGCGCAGGCAGGCTCTAGGAGCTTGAATTCTGCCAGTTCCCGGAAGATCGGGCCGCCATCCACGGGATAGACATGCGGATCGCGCCAGGAGAGCGATGGCGTCATGTCGATCTCCACGCCATGCGGGGTGAGGTAGACACCGCCTGCCTGGTGCCAGGCATGAACCGTGGCGACGATCCTGCCATACTTCTCCGTCGGCGAGCCGGGCTCTTCGCGGAGCTCCGCCGCTCTCGGGCACACATAGGGTGGCGACCGCATTTCCGCAGATGATGGGGGACGCATCCCCTCGTCGGTGATAAGCATGAACTGCCCTCCAACTCAGGCGCTGATCTGCGCCGTGGAAAGCAAGCTGGTTGGGGAGGTTTGAAGCGCCGCGACCCGCGCTTCAGAGATGGCCACTTCTCCCGCCAGACAAGCTCAATGTCAGCGACCATTTCATCGCAGATCCGCGCTCAAATTGGATCGACATGGAATTGACATTGCGCCAAGCGCAATAATAGTTGCTTCTTGCCGGTGATTTGTGATATTTTGCACTGTGAATTTGTATAAAGAGATTGAGTACCGCGTTATTGAGGAAGTGGACGACCAAGGCCGCCTGGCGCGGCGTGTCTGGAGGGATCCGGAGACAAACTTTCCGCACCATATCGACGGCCCCGCCGTGCAGTCGTTCGATCTTGAGACGGGTGACCCTGAAGGGGAAATCTGGATAGATCGGTCTCGCGGGGGCAGGCATCGCCCAGACAACCTCCCGGCAGAAACAAGCATCGACGTGGCAACCGGGGTGATCAAGGTTGAGCTCTACTATCGAGATGGGCACCTGCATCGGGATGACGGAGGGCCAGCGGAGATCAATCGCGACCCCGAGACGGGGCGAGTTGTCGTTGCGGCCTATCACCTAGAAGGCAAACTTCATCGCGAAAATGGTCAACCGGCAGTTCAAGAATTCGACGCGGAAACGGGGCGGGTGACCCTCGAAGAGTATCACCGCAACGGGCTGCTGCATCGCGACGAGGGACCAGCAATCGTTTCCTACGACTCCGCTGGGAACGTGATTGATGCAGCAGCTCGATACTATCAGCAAGGTCAAAAGATCGACCGCGACGCCTCCCCAGATCCGGGAATTCCTTGACAACAAGGTGAGCAAATCCAAGCCTACCTCATTCGATTGGGGAGTGGTTTGTGGCGAAGCTTAAATTCAAGGACTTTCAAGAACTGATTTCCGAGATTCGAAAGGAAAACTTGTTCGACGCGGTCAAACCTTCCGTTCAAACCTATGCAGACATAGCCTTCGGGAATCGGGGCCCTGAGACCTACAAACAAATTGTGGACGACGCTTTCTGTGAAGCCGAAGGCGTGGACCGGCCCGAGAAGCTTGAGGATTACTCCATGCTCATCTCACGGATGGGCAAGGACATCAGCGGCAAGGGGAACAACTACCGCGCCGATCGGGCTCACGCAGAGCGCCTATACTACACGTTCCTTTTCGGGAACGAACACCGCGAGTCGAGATACGGCGACGACATCAGCGTCAGGCTCTTCGAGGAGAGCTTCTTCAAGAAGTTCGAGCGGGAGCTGCAGCGCAAGCGCGTCAAACCTCCACGGCGTATCCCCCCAAGTCCCAAGGCACATCTGGGGCCCCTGACAATCTCTCTCGGCCTCGATCCGGAAGCGGAACCTCTGACCATCTGTGAGCTCAGTGATCGAGACTTGCTCGAAGATGGAAAGCCAAGCACCTATAGCGCCCTGCATTGGAGAGCAGATCTCTCCGGCATCCATGGCCGCGATGGCGATTTCGAACGCCTTCGCGAATGGGCGGAAGATCCCGATAATACCGAAGCTAAGGTCATGCTGGTGAGCGGCCCCGGTGGGGTCGGCAAAAGCCGGTTGGTTGCAGACGTGCTGACCAAACTGGACCTGGACGAGAAATGGAGCGCCGGCTTCTTGCCGCCAGGAGATCTCACAAACCTTCCCGCCTTCGGTGGAACCGGCAATGGCGTGGCGGTTGCGATCGACTATCCTGAGGAACGCACCGATCAAGTCGTTCAAATTCTGAAAAACGCAGCGCAGGAGCAGACCTACGATCGGCCGGTCCGGATCATTCTGGTGTCTCGCGAGACCAAGAAAACTTGGTCCGAGAGAATCGGGAATCTCCACCCGCAAAGGTTCGAAGAAATCTTGCTCGAAGCACGACCCTACCTCGAGAAAGACGATGCCCTTCAAGTCATCAGTGAAGTTTTGGATTCGTATCCGAGAAGGATATCTCGGCCGCCAAGCACCGTCTCCGGGGCCGAAGCCTGGCTAGACCAAGATCACGTTCACCGACTGCCTCTCAACATCGTGGCCGCGTCCGTCCACGCCGTGCTGGATCCAGAGCACGCTTTCGCGCTGAACAGCCGCGATGTCTTGATCGCCCTGGCGGATATCGAACTCACACGGGTCAGGCATTACTCAATGCGCGATCTCGGATCGCCTGAAGCCCTCAAGCGGCTTCTCGCATTGGCCATCCTGACACCGGTCGGTCTGACGCAAACCTCGCTGCACGAACTGGGCGAGATGGGTTTCTGCGCCGGTGAGAAAGGAGATGGGCTTCTGGACCGCGTGAGGCGCACTCCCTTTTGGCGAAACAAGACGGATGAACTGCCGGACCGGCTACATCGAATTGTCCCAGATAAAGCGGCGGCGGCGTTTCTCGTGAAAGCTTTCGACCTCGTCGACAAAGAACCACCGCTCAGTTTGCCCAAGTGGATGGGACCTGCGGCGATGCAGGCCGGAGAGGGTTTCAGCGACATCCTGGGACGCGTTGCATTGGATGCGGGTGCGATTGACGGTGCGGCAGGGCGTCTGATCGAGGACTTGGCAATCAAGATGCTTGGCACGCACCCTGCGCTCGTCATGACGCTCAACAAGATCGCGTATCGAGAAAATTCGGTTTTCTCATCTCGGTTTGCATTGGCGGTCTCAAGCAACCTGCTTGCTGAGCCGCGTGACGAAGCTGAGAAAGCTCGTCTACTAAACAATCAATCGACCATGCTCTCCAAGCTCGGGCGGCGGAAAGAC
>JBCBIS010000193.1:0-7699 GCA_038524325.1 Pseudomonadota bacterium | reverse complement strand
TTTGCCCGGCGATCAGGCCGGGGATCACCTCCATCTCGGTATCGGTGATGGTCGCCTTCTGCAGCTCGGCGAACCGGCGGACATTGTCATGGGCAAAGCGGATGTCGTCCTTCAGCTTGTCGGGCACATTCGCCGCCGCCTCCGCCAGGCGTTCAGGGCTGACCACGATATCATCGGTCCATTTGTCGAGGCTTTCGGCATAGGCCTTCGCCGCCTCCTCGCCGCCCTCCTCGATCTTGGTCAGCATCTCCTGCACGATGGCGCGGGTCTTGGACGTATCGCTCTCGGAGGTTTTCGGAGCCTTCTTCAGATAATCGATCACGCGCGGACCCTTTCGTTTTGCGGATCGTACTGGCAGGGGGCGATGACGCGGGCGCCATGGCGCTCTCCCAGCAGATCGATGGTCACTTCACTCCCCAGCCGCGCCAGGTCCGGGCGGATGAACCCCATGGCGAGGTTTTTGGCCACCCGATGGCCCCAAGCGGCGGAGGTGACGGTACCCACAACCGCTCCGTCAAGATAGAGGCTGTCGCCCGGATGGGCGGGCGCGATGTCGGTGGCGATCTCCAAAGTGACAAACGCCCGCCGCCACGGGTCAGGCTGATTGCTGAGGGCAGCGTCCGACCCTGGGAGGGCATGCGCAGCGTTCTGGCTGTCGTCGGTCTCCAAAGTATCGGTGTCGGTCGAGCCGCCCACGACATCGTCAATGCGCCCTCCCGGGGGGAGGGTCGGGCGCGGCCCGGCAGTGCCGGCGGGCTGAGAGGCAAGCTGCGCTGGATCGCTCGGGTACCGCGCCTCCAGCACGTGTCGGCCCGGGAAGGGGTGATCCAGCTTCACGAACCGGTCGAGCCCGCTTTCATAAGGGTCGAACTCGGTGATCAGGTCGGCTTTCCAGTGGCGATAGCCTTTCTCGATCCGCATAGACTCGGTGGCGTAGAGGCCAAAATGGCCGAGGCCGTGGGCCTGTCCCGCCGCGATCAGGGTCTCGTAGACGCCCAGCAGAGCGGCGTTGGGAATGTGCAGCTCCCAGGCCAGCTCGCCCGAGAAACTGACGGACATGGCGGTGACGGGCCATTGGCCGATGCGGATCTCGCGCACGCTCAGCCAGGGGAAATCCGCCCAATCGCTGCGCGGCGCCACCTCGGCCAGCAAGGCGCGGGAGGCGGGGCCGGCGAGGACCAGGATCGTGTGGCTCTCGGTCAGGGGGGTTAGAGTAACGCCCTCGGGCCGCCGGTCCGACAGCCAGTCCCAAGCGTGATCCTCGGCAGCGGCGGCAGAGCCCCACCAGAAGCGGGTGTCGGAGAGTTTCGCCAGCGTCGCCTCAATCGCCACATTGCCCTGATCGGTCAGCGCATAGGCGAGGCCCACCTTGCCGACCCGTTTCGGGATGCGCCCCGCGAACAGGGTGGCGAGCCAGTCGGCGGCGCCCTCTCCGGCAATCTCGATCCGGGTGAAACCGTTGACCTCCATGATCCCGACACGGGATTGGACGCAGGCGACCTCCTCGGCCACCACCTCGCGCGTGGGGGTGAATCCGAACTCATGCGCATCCACAAAATCCGGCGAGGGTTTGTAGAACAGCGCCCGCTCCCACCCGTTCACCACGCCCATCTCGGCGCCTGCTGCCTTCAGCACGGGGGTCAGCGGCGTGGTCCGCGCCATCCGGCCCGCGGGACGGTGCTCGTGCGGGCGGTGGAAGCGGAACTCGTTCTGATAGTCCTCGATCGCCTTCAGCGCGGTGTAATCCTGGGTCGCCCAGCGCCCGAACCGGCGGGGGTCCAGCGCCCAGGTGTCATAGCAGGCCTCGCCATGGGCGATCATCTGCGCCAGCAGCCAGCCATGCCCGCCACCCTCGCCCAGCCCCGCGCGGAGCCCCGTGATGCACCAGGCATTGCGCCGCCCCGGGATGCGGCCGACCAGAGGCACGCCATCGGGCGTATAGGTGATCGGCCCATTGATCACCGTGTGGATCCCCGCCGTCTCGAGGCAAGGCAGACGCCTGCACGCCCCCTCGATCGTGTCGCTGATCCGGTCCAGATCGTTCGGGCACAGGGCATTCGTGAACCCCGGGTCGATCCCGTCCATCCCCCAGGTCTTCGGCTGTTGTTCGTAGAAGCCGACCAGCAGCCCCTCCTTCTCCTGGCGCTGATAGAAATCGTCCTCGGGGCAGCGGATCAGCGGAACGCGGTGGTCGAGGGCCTGGACCTCCGGGATCGGGTCGGTGAGGAAATACTGATGCTCCATCGACGCGACGGGGAGCTCGACCCCCATCATCGCCCCCACTTCGTTGCAGCGATAGCCGCCCGCGTTGACGACATGTTCGCAGGTGATCTCGCCCGCCTCGGTGTCGACCACCCAGCCGTCGGAGAGCGCCCGCAGCCCCGTCACCGGCGTGTGGCGATAGACCTCCGCCCCCGCCTTGCGCGCCCGCCGCGCCAAGGCCTGACAGAGTTGCGCCGGGTCGATATCGCCATCCGCTTGGTCCCAGAGCGCGCCGATGAGCCCCTCGGTCGAGATCAGCGGGTGGCGGCGTTTGCATTCCTCGGGATCGATCAGTTCGAACTCTACCCCCATGCCGCGGGCCATGGATTGGAAGTGGCGATAGCCGTCCCAATGCCATTGTTGCGTCGCGAGGCGCAGGCCGCCGGTGCCGTGGTGATAATTGATCGGATAGTCGGGGTCGTCTGCCAGTTCCTTGTAGAGCCGGATCGAATGCGACTTCAGCCCCACCATCACCTGGATGCCGCCGAAATTCGTCACCTGCGCGGCTGAGTGCCAGGTGGTGCCGGAGGTCAGCTCATCCCGCTCGACCAGCACGCAATCGGTGATCCCCTCCTGGCAGAGGTGATAAAGGGTCGAGCAGCCGCCGATCCCCCCGCCAATCACGACAACCCGGGTGGTGGTTTTCATTCGAGATCCTCCCTGCCGCGATCAGGTATTCGCCGAGGCGCGACGTCAAGCGGGCGGGATACCCTGCGGAAATCCCGAAACGCCCTTTAAGAGGATCGGAAGCCTCGCCAGAAACCGAGTGAGCCGGCCCGACACCAACCCAACGCAAACCGGGCGAGCGCCGGCCCGTGGGATAGCGCCTGGAGCCGTGCCGCTGACGCCTCTTTGGCAGCCGTATGCCTCTGCTGGAGGAACACAGCGCATGGGCAGCCAAGGCGTCAGCCCTTGCGGGGGACCAGCGCTCACCCAGCGACTGCGGCTTGCCACCGAGCGGGGTGTTTGTGGAACGGTTGTCGGAAATGGCGAGCGGTTTTCTATTGCGCGCCGGATGCTCCTGACCTGCGGCCAGCGCGTCAGCTCGGCAGCAAACTGTTGTGAGACGTCGTGGCATGATTTGGGGAGCGGCAGCCGTGGAAGGGAGACGCCTCAGAGACCGTAAACTGAGACAGCTGATGCGAGGAATCTGCGGCAGGCGGCCCTCTCAGTCTCTGCGCACCGGGAGAGGGGCGCATGTCGGCCCGTGAGCCAACGCGCGGACCCTTGCCGCTGACCCCTTAATGGCGGGCGCATTCCTCTGCTGCTCCAGCGATGCATGTTTGTGAGCGAGGCGCCAACCCGCCGGGACGGCCCTGCCTACGCCCGGCGGGTTGGCGCCGGGCAGAGTGGGCTGACAGCGTCGCCTGAGCGGCTTGGCCACCTCCCAGCCTTGGCGTGGTCGGCAGGTTGTGCGGGTCCAGAAGTGCGTCAGCTGGCTAGGGCTCGGCGGTCAGGATCCGGAAGGCGCCGTCGAGCCAGGGCATCGCTCCCACGCCACTGGCCACATCCTCGGCCAGCAACAGGCGCAGGGCGGCGGCCACACGGGCGGGCAGCGCGCCCATCTGGTCGCGCCGCGCGGTCACCGAGATGGTCCGCGCAAAGCCCGGAAAGGGCAGCGCCCGCGGGATCAGGCCCCGGTGCTGCCCCGGCTCGGAGCCATAGGCCAGCGCCGAGGTCACGGCCCAGCCCTCCATCGCCCGCACGGTCGAGAGCACGCCGGCATTGGTCGCAATCTCGAAGCGTCGCGGCGGCGAGAGCCGCAAGCGCCGCAGATGCGCCTCGATCAGCCGCCCCAATACCTGGGTCTGGGAATAGCGGATCAGCGGATGGTCCTGCAGCAACGCCTCGACCGGCTGCGCGGACAGCGCCTCCGAGA
The DNA here is from genome assembly GCA_038524325.1 of Pseudomonadota bacterium. Taxonomy (GTDB): domain Bacteria; phylum Pseudomonadota; class Alphaproteobacteria; order Rhodobacterales; family Rhodobacteraceae; genus Thermohalobaculum. Next base: position 3,558 of record JBCBIS010000193.1, on the reverse strand, counting down.
CCACCATCAGGAAAGGGTCGCGCAGCACGCCATGGCGCTCGGCCCAGTCCGGTTCCTCGTCCAGATCGGCGGCGATGATCAGATCGACCGAGCGGCTCTCGAGCGCCGCCAGGTTTTCGTGGCTGAGGCCCGAGCGCACCGCGAAGCTGCAATCGGGATAGATCGCCGCCATCTTCTCGAGCAACCGGGGCAGGATTGCATCGTCGAACTCGTCGACAATGGCCAGGCGCAGGCGGCGAAAGGCGGTCAGGTCCACATCCGCCAGTTCGGCCCGCGCCTTGCCGATCTCGCCCAGGATCGCCACGGCCCTGGCATGGAACAACTGCCCCGCCGGGGTCAGCGCAAAGGGCCGGGCCGCCCGGTCGATCAGCCGCGCCCCCAGCGCCGCCTCGAGATTGGCGATCTGCTGGCTGACGGCCGAGGCCGAGGCGCCCAGCCGGCGCGCCCCCGCGCCCAGCGCACATTCCTCGACCACGGCCACGAACACCTCGATGCCGCGCAGGGTCAGGCGCGTCTCTGCTCCACTATCCATGCGAAAACGCTTAACGGCGGGGTTCGGAAAATGCAAAGCCCGGGCAGCGGGGCTTGCAGGCGGGCGGGCGAGGCGGCAGCGATAGGGCATGAGCAGCAAACGCGCAGGAGGGCGCCGGGCACGCCAGGCCGCCCGGGCGCCGGAGGCCATTCGGCCCAACCCCGCCCCGCCCGGCCAGCGCGGCGGGCAATACCGGCCCCTCAGCCGGGCCGGGATCGAAGCCATCTATGCCACCGCCTGCGATCTGCTGGGGGACTTGGGCATGGGAGAAACCCCGCCCGGCCTCGCCGAACGCGCCGTGGCGGCGGGGGCAGAGATGCGGGGCAACCGCCTCTGCTTTCCCAAGGCGCTGATCGAGGACATTGTCGACGGCGCCGCCAAGACCCTTGTTCTCCATGGCCGTGACCCCGCCCGCGATCTCGAGATCGGCGGCGACCGGGTCTATTTCGGCACCGGCGGCGCGGCGGTCCAGGTGCTGGACCTCCAAACCCGCGCCTCTCGTGCCTCGACCCTGGCAGATCTGGCGGACTTCACCCGGCTGCAGGACGCGCTGCCCAATATTTCCTGGTTCACCCGCTGCGTGGTGGCGGGCGATATGGCCGAGATCACCGATCTCGACATCAACACCGCCTTTGCCCTGCTGGCCCATACCGACAAACCCGTGGGCACCTCGTTCACCGTGGCCGAGACGGTCGACCCGATCGTCGACATGTTCGATGTCGCGCTGGGCGGAGAGGGCCGTTTCGCCGCACGCCCGTTCTGCAAGGCGCATATCTCGCCGGTGATCTCGCCCATGCGCTTCGGTGCCGATGCGGTGGCGGTGACCGAGGCTTGCATCCGCCGCCGGGTGCCGATCAACGGCATCATCGCCGCGCAATCGGGCGCCACCGCCCCGGCGGCCCCCGCCGGGTTCCTGGCGCAGTCCCTGGCCGAAACCCTGGCGACGCTGGCCATGGTCAATCTGACCGAGCGCGGCTATCCGATGATCTTCTCCAACTGGCCGCTGGTGATCGACCTGCGCACCGGCGCTTTCTCGGGCGGCGGGCCCGAGAGCGCCCTGATGAACGCCGCCTCGGCCCAGATCATCAACTGGCTCGGCCTGCCCTCGGGCGTCGCCGCCGGGATGGCCGATGCCAAACCGGTCGATGCGCAGATGGGGACGGAGAAGGCCATGACCCTGCTCGCCACCGGCCTCTCTGGCGCCAATATGGTCTATGAGAGCGCCGGCATGACCGCCGCCCTGCTCGGCGCCAGTCTCGAGGCCATGGTGCTGGATGACGAAGCCATCGGACAGGTCCACCGCATCCTGCGCGGGATCGAGGTGACCGCAGAAACCCTCGACACCGCCCCGATGCAGGCGGCGATCCTGGGCGAGGGCCATTTCCTCGGCAGCCCCGCCACCATGGCCGCGATGGAGCGCGACTATCTCCACCCGGCGCTTGCCGACCGCGACCCGCCGGTGACCTGGGCGGAACAGGGCCAACAGGCCGCCGCCGACCGCGCCCGCGCCAAGGTCCGGCAGATCCTGGCCAGCCACCACCCGACCTATCTCTCGACCAAGGCCGAGGCCGACCTCCGCAACCGCCACCGCATCTTCCTTACGCCAGGAAAGGCCCGGGCGGGCGGGTGATGTTGCCTCGCCAGAGGCAACGAAGTTGCCCGGCCGGGTCACCTGCCGCCGCCCTCGGACGAACACGATCCGGTGCACGGCGCATGATCTCATCGCCACCGGCGCGGAGACTGCAGAGACAGCGCGAGATCTGCATGGACAAGAACCTGCCATCCCGGGCCGGGTGCGCCAGGAACCGGCGCCCCGTCTCGGCCTGCATTATCAGGCGCGAGCTCAGCGCGCCCCTCTGCCCGGCGCCGCAAAAGATCGTCGCGTCGAACAGGATTCGCTCGCCCTTGAACGCCATCACCGTCTGGATGCGCGGCAGTTGGCAGCCATCCGGACCATTGCAAGCCCGGCCACAAAAGCTCAGAGCGACGACCGGCACACAGCAGAGCACGGAAAAATGTTTGAGAGCCCTGCCCTTCCAGATGGCGGCTCTCGCGGCGCGAGAGGAGCACGCCCAGGGTCACGCCAAAATCCTGCTTGGCGCAATGTCGCTCTCTCTTTGACCGGCCCGGCCCCGTCACGCTTCCGGACCGCTCAAGACCGGGAGGACTCACCCCGTCTCCAAGGCCCCGCGCATTGTCTCAGTACCGCCGGGCCCCTGCCAGCTCCGCACGCTCGATACCGGCCGGCCGGGCGGCAAATTCTCTTGCCTCTCCGGGCGGGCTTCGCCACTCTTTGGCCCGAGCCAGAGGAGAGCGCCCATGTCCGTCACCGACCTGCATCCGACCGCCGGCAACCTGCCCTATCTCGAAGAGCGGATCGACCTCGCCGCCGCCTTCCGCTGGACCGCGCGGCTGAACATGCACGAGGGCGTCGCCAACCATTTTTCGCTGAGCGTCAACGAGGATGGCACGCAGTTCCTGATGAACCCCAACCAGGTGCATTTCAGCCGGATCAAAGCCTCGGACCTGATGGTGATCGACGCGAATGATCCCAGCACGATGGACCGGCCCGACGCGCCCGACCCGACTGCCTGGGGCCTGCATGGCGCGGTGCACCGGATGTGCCCCCATGCCCGCTGCGCGATGCATGTCCATTCGGTCCACGCGACCGTGCTGGCCTGTCTCGAGGACCCAACCCTGCCGCCATTGGACCAGAATGCCTGCATGTTCTACGGCCGGGTCGCGGTGGATCCCGACTATGGCGGGCTGGCCCTGGACGAGGAGGCGGAACGCTGCTGCGCGCATCTTGCTGACCCGCAGACCTCGGTGCTGGTGATGGCCAATCACGGGGTCATGATCGTGGGCGAGACCGTCTCGCAATGCTGGAACCGGCTCTTCTATTTCGAGCGGGCCGCCGAGACCTACATCAAAGCCCTCTGGACCGGCCGCCCCCTGCGCGTGCTGAGCCACGAGGTGGCCGCCAAAACCTCCGCCGAGATCAACGACTATGAAGGCCAGGAGGAGAT
>JBCBIS010000192.1:0-7801 GCA_038524325.1 Pseudomonadota bacterium | reverse complement strand
CTGGTGGTGCCCGAAGACGAGCCCGCCGCCGAGATGTATGAGCTGACGCAGGAGAGGACGGCGGCGGCGGGGCTGCCCTCCTATGAAGTGTCGAACCATGCCCGCCCTGGCGCCGAGAGCCGGCACAACCTGATCTATTGGCAGGGTGGCTCCTGGGCCGGGATCGGGCCGGGCGCCCATGGCCGGATCGAGATCGACGGGGTTTGGCACGAGACCGAGACCCTGCGCGACCCCGCCGCCTGGCTGGACGCCGTCGCGACCGAGGGGCATGGCCTGGCGCGCATCGAGCCCATGGCGCAAAGCGACCGGGCGGAGGAGTATCTGATGATGGCCCTGCGCCTGCGCGAAGGCGCGGATCTGGGCCGGTTCCGGCGCCTGGGGGGATCTCTGGCACCCGAACGCCTCTCCTGGCTGGCGGCCGAGGGGCTGGTGACCTGCGAGACCGACCGGCTGAGGGCCAGCCCCTGCGGGCGCCTGGTGCTGAACACCCTTTTGTCAGAGCTTCTGGCCTAGGCTCCACCCAGCACTATCTTTCCAATCAGGACAACGGAGGCTCCTATGCGCCTGGTTTGGACGTCGTTGGGATGGATCGCGGTGGCGCTGGGCACGCTCGGCGCGGCCTTGCCCCTGCTGCCGACCGTGCCGTTTCTGCTGCTCGCCGCCTTCTGCTTCGCCCGGGGATCCGAGCGTTTCCACACATGGTTGATCGAGCATCCCCGCTTTGGCCCGCCGATCCGGGATTGGCAGCGCGAAGGGGCGATCAGCCCAAGGGCCAAGCGCGCGGCCATGATGGCCATCGCGGCGGGACTGGCCCTGCCGCTCCTGCTCGGCGCGCCTGCCTATCTGCTGTGGATCCAGGTCCCCATCCTGCTCTGCGTCGCGGTCTTTATCCTGACCCGGCCGGATGGCAGCCCGGCGGCGGCTCTGCCCGCCAGCGGGGGCGGGCAGAAACAGGCACGGGCCTCGATCAGAGGATGAAGTCGCTGGACGAGAGGGTCACGATCCCGCTCAGCTCGATCTCGAAATCCGACGCGCCGTCGCCGTCCAGATCGGCCTCCAGGATCGTATTGCCGTCGACCTGATTGGCACGCAGCTCGCCCGCCGTATTGCTGAACGCCACGGCGCCGATGAAATCGAACGCCTGGTTGCCGCCACGGGTCGTGTCCGCGTCCAGACGGCTGATCTCGATCCGGTCCCGGCCCTGGACATTGAAATCGGTGATGACGTCGCGATTGCCGCTGCCCACCCCGCTGTCACGGTCGGTGAAGTAGACATAGCGATCGTTCGACTGGTTCCCGGTCATCGTGTCCGCGCCGGTATTGCCATAGAGGACATCCACCCCCAGACCGCCGATCAGCACATCGTCTCCGCCCCGGCCGAACAGCCGGTCGACCCCGGTTTCGCCCAGCAGCGTGTTGTCCTCCATGTCCCCGCGCAGCGAGTCATTGAAGCGGCTGCCCTGCAAGCCCTCGATCTCGGCAAACGTGTCGCCGACCGCCTCGCCGCGGGTGACGGTCGAGCCTTGGAGATCCACCTGCACCCGCTCGGTGGCGAGATTGTAGCTGGCGAGATCGATGCCGGTGCCGCCTTCCAGACTGTCCGCGCCGTCACCGCCGAACAAGAGGTCATCGCCGCCGAGGCCCTGCAGCAGGTCGTCTCCCTCGCCGCCGAACAGGCTGTCGGCATCTGCGGTCCCGATCAGCGTGTCATTGCCGGTGGAGCCGAGCGCCGGCGCCGCCGAATCCTCCTGCGCCACCAGGACCAGCTGGTCACCCTTCTGGGTCAGCAGGAACTCCAGCCCCCGGTCGCGGTCATAGACGAAGCGGTCGGTCGCGGTCAGGGTCCCGGTCGCCTCGACCAGCGCCACCTCGTCGCCGGCCGAGACCGCCAGATCCCCCGCCAGGTCCAGATCGATCAGCGCCCGGCGCAGATCCAGCTCGGCATCGCCCGCAAGCCGCAGGAGATCCGCCTGCCCGGCGCCGAACCCGTCGACATCGAACGAGATCACGGCCCCCGCATTCACCGTCAGCTTGCCCTGGAGATCCGCCACCCCGACCGTGTCGTCGCCGATCGCCAGATCGCCGAAGAGGTCGACATCGCCGACGACCGAGCCATCCGCGTCCAGAACTCCGTTGCGCCCGACGGTCACCGTGTCCGCCGTGACGGTCCCACCATCGGAGATCGTCAAGAGCCCGCTGCCCGCGCCATCGGTGAGGAACTCGAACGCCTCGATATCCACACCGATGCCGAGGCGCGTCCCCGCCTCGAGGGTCGAGCCCGCGCCATCGACCGTCACCACCCCGCGCGAGCCCGGATCATTGGCGATCAGGAAATCCGAATTGCTGGCCGCGTTCGAGAACCGCGCGCCATCGAGGATGTTCAGCTCGCCCTCGGCATTCTTGCGCCGGCCAACGAAGACGATACCCGAGCTGTTCGGGCTGTCCGTATTGGTGCCGATAAGGGTGACGGAGGATCCGTCTCCGGTGATCGTGGCCTTGCCGGTCGGGGTCAGCGTTCCGCTGGTGCTGCCGCGTCCAATCTCGAACAGGGGGGTATCGTCGTCTGCGGCGTCGAGGATCAGTTGCCCACCATTCTCGACCCGCAGCTCGCCACGCCCGTCGCGGCCGATGATGATCCCGGCGGCGCCGGTCTTCTCACCGCTGGTGCCCTGCCCATCGGTGCGGGTCACGTCGGATTTCACCTCGACGATCGAGCCGGTGCCCGAGATCAACAGCAGCCCATTGGCCTCGGACCGTGCGCCGACCACCAGCTTCGAGCCGCCGAAATCGCCGCTATCGACCAGGACCCGGCCGCCGTCGCGGACGATCAGTGCGCTTTGCTCCTCGTTGGTCGGCGTGACCGTCTGGCCGACACTGCGCCGCTCGCCCAATGAGACGACAAGGTTGGCGTCATCGCCCAGCACGTTGACCCGTCCGCCATCCTCCACGATCAGGCGACCGGTACCCTCCTGACCGATCTGAAGTTCGGCACCGACATTGTTGTCGAAGAATTCCGGATCGACCGCCCCCTTCTGCTCGACTTGCAGGGTCGAGCCCGCGCCGCTCACAATCCCATAGCCATAGGCGCCGCTGTCCCGTCCGAAGCGGAAGAAGGCCTGGTCGGAGATGCCATCCTCGTTCTCGACGGTCAGGCGTCCGCCATCGGTGATCGAGAGATAGCCCTTGCCGTTCACCCCGCGGCCGATATCGCCATAACCATTGGTGCCGGCATAGGCCGCCCCGTAATAGCCGAACTCGGACGACATGCGCAGTTCCGAGCCCGCGCCGGAGATGTTCAGCCGCCCGACCGAGAGAGGCGTCGCGATTCCAGGATTGTCAGCGGCAAATTCGGCGCTGGTGCCCTCGCCGACATTGATATCGAAGGTTCCAATGAAACCGCCATTGGTGATGTTCACCGTCCCATCGCCGCCCTGCTCGCCAGCGCTGAGCCGCGAGGCGCCGCCGGTCAGCAGCAATTGCGAGCCGCCCCCGTCAACCGTCACTGTCCCGGTGCCGCCGACACCATTGCCGATCAGGATATTGTTGTAGCCGCCGCTCAGAAAGTTGCCATTTGCCGTGGTGTTGTTGGCGATCTCCAGCACCGAGCCGTTCTCGATATCGAGCCTGCCGGTCGCTTGCGATTCGGCAAAGCCCGACACGCCGACCGCAACGCGGGGTGAGTAGCCCTCGTTTGCTGGTTGAACCCGGACATCAGCGTCGTCAAGCGCGATATAGCCGAGCGCGTCGTTGAACACTTCGCCGAAAGGGTCGGTCGCGACCGTCAGAGTGTCGGTCGCGACCGTCAGATAGTTCAGCGCATAGGTCCCGCCCGACACATAGAGCGCACCAAACGTCCCCTCTGCCGCGATGAAGGAATCACTGGTGGCGAAAGCGCCGCTGATGGTAGTTATAGGCATAGTTTCCTCCTTGAGAAATGGGGCGTGTTGAGAAAAGTTTGGGGTCGAAATCTGCCCCCGCCGGCCGCGAAATTAGGCGACAAGTGGCGTCGTGGCAAACCAATTCGATGCTCATGCGGCCCTGCTCGACCCAGGGGAGCAAGGGTTTTCGCGTTGCGATTGAGCCGCTCGATGGCAAAGTGCCAGGCGCGCGCACCCGGCGCCAATCGAGCTTTGGGAGGGGAAGAAATGGACGAAGTTCTCCTCGGAGCCGGGCCGATCGGGCCGCGAGACCTCTGGGCGATTGCCGAGGGCCGGGCGGTGCGGCTCTCGACCGAAGGGCTGGCGCGTATGGCGGCGGGCCGGGCGGTGATCGCCGAGGCCGAGGCGGCGGGCGCGGCGGTCTATGGCGTCACCACCGGGCTCGGCCCGCGCGTGACCGAGCGGTTGAGCGCGAAGGATCGGCAGCGCTTTGCCGCCGCCACCCTGCGCGGTCGGGCGCATGCTCTGGGGCCGGCCCTTGCGCCCGGGGTGGTGCGGGCGGCGATGGCGATCCGGATCCAGGGTTTTCTCACCGGCGCAGTCGGGGTGCGGCCCGGGCTGGCCGAATTCCTGGCCGCCTGCCTCAACGCCCGCCTGACGCCGGTGCTGGGCGAGACCGGCTCGATCGGCGCTGCGGACCTGCTCTGGGGCGGGAGCTTTGGCGCGGCCCTGATCGGCGAGGGCGAGATGGACACGCCCGAAGGCCGGCAGCCCGCCGACACGGCGTTGCGCGCCGCGGGGCTGGCGCCCTGGCAGCCAGCCTCGCGCGAGGGTCTGGCGCTGGCCAGTCATTCCTCGGTCACGGCGGCTCTGGCGGCGCTGGGTCTCGCCCGCCTCTCGGCGCTGATGGCATCGGCAGAGATTTCGGCGGCGCTGGTCATGGAGGGGTTCCGCGCCAACCCCTCGCCGCTGGACAGCGATGTCCTGGCTCTCAGCCCGAAACCGGGGCAGGACCGGGCGGCCGAGGGGCTGCGCCGCCTGTTGCACGGCTCGCATCTGCACGCGGCGGAGGGGCCCCGGCGGCTGCAGGACCCGCTCTCGATCCGCAACATCGTGCAGGTGCATGGTGCCGTCTTCGCAGCCCTGGCCTTTCTGGAGGACGCGGTGGCGGGCGAGGTCAACGGGCTAACCGACAACCCCGTGGTCCTGACGGCACGCGGCGCGGTGCGCCCGGGCGGCAGCTATCTCAGCCCGCATCTCGCCATCGCCGCCACCGCCGCGGCGACCGCCTGTTGCCACCTGGCCGCGCAGCAGGTCGCGCGCATGGGCAAATTGCTGGCCGAGCGGTTCTCGGGCCTGCCCTCCGGCCTCACCCATATCGGCGCGGGCGGCGCGGGGCTGGGTGCGCTGCTGAAGGCGCCGGAGGCGTTGTTTGCCGAAATCCACCAATGCGCCCAGCCGGCGCCGATCTATCCCAGCCTCTCGGCCGATGGGCTGGAGGATACGGTGACCCATGCCGCCATTCCGGCCAAGGCGCTGCACGGCATCTGCGACCGGCTGGAGCGGATCGTCGCCATCGAAATGATCGTCGCCGCCCAGGCGATCGAGCTGCGCGGGGTCGAGATCGCGCCCCGGCTCCGCCCCGCCCTCGGCGACCTGCGCGCGCTGTCACCGCGGGTTGAGGCGGATCGCGCATTGACCCGCGAAATCGAAGCGGTGGCCCACGCCATCGCCGAAGGCCGCTTCACGCGCACAGACAGCCCGGGCGAATCGCCGTAAACTTGCGCGGAACCCTCAGACTGGGCGCGCATCCCCATGGCCGGCTTCCCCCTCGACGACCTCAAGACGATCGCCGAGATCGCCACCAGCCTCGCCACGATCCTCGCGATCTTCGTGGGCGGGCTGTGGACCTATTACAACTATTTCTACCGCCGGACCTTCACTGACCGGCTGGACATCACCCTGCATGGACGCAACCTGCGCCGCGACGGGACCGAGTTCCTGCTGGTGGATTTCGAGGTCAAGAATGTCGGTCTGTCGCGGTTTTCCGTAAAGCATGAAGGCAGCGCGGTGACCGTCTCCCGGTTCGACAAGGCCAATTACCTGGCCACGGCCGAAGCGGTCTATGACGGGATCGCGGATCACGAGGCGACGTTTCGCATCCTCGAGCACCACAAATGGATCGAAAGCGGTGAGACGGTCACCGGCGCGCATGTGTTCGCCGTGCCACAGAGCGATGCAATTCTGTGGCGAGTCTCGCTGGTGGTTGCCTCCTCCCATGGTATAGAATGGACCGAGCGGATCTCGGTCGTGCGCCGTTTCGACGATGGCGACACCCCCGTGGAACATATTGAAGACGGCCAGACCCAGGAGGGAGACTAGGATGACAGGCAGGAATTCCGACCAGGCCCTGCTCCGGCAGGTCATGCAACAGCGTCAGGCGGAGGTGGCAGCCCAGGGCGGATTGATCCCGCGCGCTGCTGCTCAGCCGGCACAGCAGCCGCAACAACAGCAACAACAACAGCAGCAACAGCAACAACAGCAGGCCCAGCAGCAACAGCAGCAGCAGGTCGCCCTGCAACAGCAACAACAGGCGCAGATCGTCAAGCAGTTGCAGCAGTAAACGGCTCAGGCATAGCGCAGGCGTTGGGTCAGGCCCCGCGCCCGCGCTTTCTCCAGCATATAGGCGCCGAGCGCGATGTCAGAAGTGGCCAGCCCCCGGTGCCAGAACAGGATGGTCTGATCGGCGCTTTTGCGCCCGGGTTTCAGACCGGCGGCAATCTCGCCGATCTCGGCTGAAAAGCTCTCCTCGGTGATCTTGCCGGCATCGATCTGCGGGCGCAGCGCGCCCAGGCGGCCGGCGCGCATCTGTCCCAGATCATCCATCACGAACATGTCGAACCGGCCGGTGAAGTCCAAGGGCAGCGCGCTCATCGTACCATAGGGGACCACCAGCGCCCCGGGCCGCACCCAGGCCGGGTCGAACAGCGGGGTCGGTTTGTCCAGCCGCGAGGCTTCGACCAGGATGTCGGCGCCGTCGAGACACCGCTCCCAATCCTCGGTGGCGACGACCGGTTTGCCCAGGTCTTCGGTCAGCCGCGCGGCAAAGGCCTCGCGGCTCTCGGGCCGGCGGGAATGCACCCGGATTTCCTCGAAATCGAACAGATGGTCGAGCAGGCGGACATTCCAATAGCTCGACCCACGCGCACCGATATGGCCCAGCACGCGCGGCTGGGGCGGCGCCAGCCGCTTCGCGCCCAGCGCAGTGACCGCGCCCGTGCGCATATCGGTGATCCCGGCGGCATCGATCACGGCGCGGGGGGTGCCGGTTTCGGGGCAGAACAGGTTGATGAGCCCCATTTCCGAGGGCAGCCCACGCTCGTAATTGCGATAGAAATCGCCCACCACCTTGATCCCGGCATAGCCGAGCGGGGCGACATAGCCGCGGAGCACGTTGAAATGCCCGTCGCCCTCGGGGTCGGGTTTCAGATGCATTCGCGGCTCGATCACCGTCTGCCCGCGCCCGGCCGCGATCAGGCCTTGGTCGACCGCGTCCAGGATCTCCGCATCCGTCAGGGCCAGCGCGGCCACGCCGGGGCCACCGAGATACTCGATTTCGATCATACGGGCCCCTATGCCATCAACGTCGCCATCAACCGCTTCCCAAGTCAGTCGCGGGCAAGTGGGAAGTCAAGCCACAACACGGCGAAAGCTTTACACCGCGCCGGCAACGCTCTAGCTGAAGGGCAGAACCAAGGGGTGCCTGCCGCCGCGCGGGCTGAGACGGCCTTGCCGAACCCTTCGAACCTGATCCGGGTCGTGCCGGCGAAGGGATGGGCTCGTGGCACCCGTCCCCTCCGCGCGACTGAATGACGAGGGGCCATGGCGCGCTCGGTCGAAATCGTGGGAGCCGGGGTGGTCGGC
>JBCBIS010000191.1:0-7816 GCA_038524325.1 Pseudomonadota bacterium | reverse complement strand
TTTGGTTCGAAGGCGAGGGAGAGATTGGGTCGGTCAAAGCCGCGCAGGAACACCTCGGGCGGGGCGGGAAACAGGCGCGAGACGATCTCGGCCCGTGTCCCCTCATCGGCGGTCGCGGTGAAGGCCGCCGTCTGCACCCCGCCCAGGGCCGCGCGCAGCTCGCCGATCCTGAGGTAATCGGGCCGGAAATCATGGCCCCATTGGCTGACGCAATGCGCCTCGTCCACCGCCAGCAGGCGGATATTCGAGCGGGCCAGCAGCGCGCGGGCCCCAGAGTTGGCCAGACGCTCGGGCGCGAGATAGAGCAGTTTCAGCCGCCCTTCCTCCAGCGAGTCGAAGACCCTGTCGGTCTCGTGCGGCTCGTTCGCCGAGGAGAGCGCCCCGGCCTCGACCCCCGCCTCGCGCAGTGCCGAGACCTGATCGCGCATCAGGGCGATCAGGGGAGAGATCACCACGGTGACCCCCTCGCGCATCAGGGCGGGCAACTGATAGCAGAGCGATTTGCCGCCCCCGGTCGGCATGATGGCCAGCACGTCGCGCCCGGCCTGCACCGCATCGACGATCTCCTCCTGCCCGGGCCGAAAGCCATCGAAGCCGAAGACCGATTTCAGAATCTGGGTCGTGGTCATGCGCTCTGGCCTAGCGAAGGGCGCAGCGATTCTCCAGCGGGCTGAGGCAGCGATCTATGCGCGGGGCCATGACCGCTTCTCCGCGACCCGGCCCCTGTGCGACCGGAGGCCTAGAGCGAGAACGACGTTCCGCAACCGCAGGTCGAGGTGGCGTTCGGGTTGTCGACGGCAAAGCGGGCGCCGATCAGCTCGTCCTTGAAATCGATCACCGAGCCGGAGAGGAAGGGCAGCGATTCGGGGTCGATCAGCACCGAATGGCTGCCGTCGGAGATAATCATATCCTCCGCCCCTGCCGCGTCTTCCAGCGCGAACTCATAGGAGAAGCCCGAGCAGCCGCCGCCCAGAACGGCCACCCGCAGCGATTTGGCCTCTCCGGCCTCGGCAATCTCGGCGAGGCGGGCAAAGGCGCGCTCGGTCACGGTGATCGGCAGGGTCAGGCTCATGACAAGTCTCCGTTCCACTGGTGAGTGGCTCACTTCGCTAGTATGTATCGACAGGCAGGCTCCGAACAAGAGGGCCGCGGCGATTGGATCGAACATGGATGTCAGAACCGGAGAACCCGGCGCGGGCGAAGAGGGGCTTGCGCCCTTTGCCGCGCGGCCCAGTCAGAGCCGCGGGAGGCTGTATCCCGAGCCCGCCTCGGCGCATCGCTCGCCTTTTCAGCGCGACCGCGACCGGATCATCCACTCCTCGGCCTGGCGGCGGCTGAAGCACAAGACCCAGGTCTTTGTCGAGCATGAGGGTGATTACTACCGCACCCGGCTGACCCATTCGATCGAAGTGGCGCAGATCGCCCGAACCATCGCCCGGGTGTTCTCGTTGAACGAGGATCTGGCCGAGGTGGTCTCGCTGGCCCATGATCTCGGCCACACCCCTTTCGGTCATACCGGAGAGGACGCGCTGGCCGAATGCATGGCGCCCCATGGCGGGTTCGACCATAACGCCCAGGCGCTGAAGATCGTGACCTCGCTGGAATGCCACTATGCCGGATTCGATGGGTTGAACCTGACCTGGGAGACGCTGGAGGGGATCGCCAAACATAACGGTCCGCTGGCCCCGCCCTGGCCCTGTGCCATCGCGGAATATGTGGCGCGGCACGACCTGGAACTGCATACCCAGGCGAGTGCCGAGGCGCAGATTGCCGCCCTCTCGGACGACATCGCCTATGTGAACCATGACATTCATGACGGGCTGCGCGCTGGACTCTTCACGCTCGAGGCTGCGGCGAACCTGCCGCTGGTCGGCGATTGCCTGGGCGAGGTCGATGCGCTGCATCCCGGGCTGGAGCCGCGGCGCCGGCGGCATGAGGCGCTGCGCCGGGTCTTTGGCCTGATGGTCGACGACGTGCTGGCCACCAGCCGGCTGCGTCTGGACGAGGTGGGACCGGAAAGCCTGGCCGATGTGCAGCAGGCGGGGCTGGCCGTGATCTCGTTCTCGGACGGCATGGCCAGCGATATCCGCACGATCAAGGAGTTCCTGTTCGCCAATATGTACCGCCATTTCCGGGTGAAGCGGATGCGGATCAAGGCGACGCGGGTGGTGCGGGACCTGTTTGGGATTTTCCTGGAGGACCCCGGTCTGATGCCCGACGAGTGGACCCAGGCCTGTCTCGGCTGTGCCGAGGATCAGACCGCGCGGGCCCGGGTGGTGGCCGATTATATCGCAGGGATGACCGACCGGTTCGCATTGGAGGAGCACCGGGTGTTGACCGACCCGATGGCTCGCGCCTGAGCGGGGCTACTTCAGGAATTCGGTCGCCGCATTGGAGTCGTGATCGCGGCTGGTCATCGGCGCGGGCGGCTTCGTCGAGAAAGCCGTTCCGGCCCTGCGCTGTTGGCCCTGTTGGGCGGTGAAGTACCGCCAAGCATCGCTCACACCACGATGATAGCCGAGGCAGAAGGCGTGGGAGGAGTCCTCCTGCAACTTCCTGGCGCAGAAGTTATAGGTGGTCTCCTCGGCGGCGGCGTGGGTCATCAACCCGCTGGCGCAGAGGGTCAGGATGGTCAGGCGCATTTGCTCCTCCTGTCGGATCGGGCGGGGATCAGTCGATCCCTGCACCGCGAATGGTGCCGGCGGTGATGCTGCCGCGGTTGATGGGTACGTCGAGTTGCAGGGCGCTTTGCCCGTCGACGCCTCGGAAAGTGCCCGCGCCGCGCTTCGAGAGGCGCTCCATCTCCTGCGCCATGCTCATCCGGCCCGAGGCATAGCCGCGGAAGAAGCCCAGGCAGAAAGCGTCGTTCGGGTCGGTCTGCTGCTTGGCGCGGCAGTAGTCGAGGTCCGAGGCCGGGGCCGGGGCCGGGCCTGCCATGACGGCCAGGGCGGCGGCGGCAATAAACAGGGTCTTCTTCATGTCGATTCTCCTTTGCGTCAGAGCGGGTCAGATTTTGCAGTCGGGATGGTCGGGGCCGATCGCCGCGCATTGCTCAGCGGTGAATTTGGTCTGCATCAGATCCGCCGGGGCGGGCAGGGGCATGGCGGGCAGGACCGTGTCGACATAGATCGCACCGTCGATCGTGTTCACCCGCCCCCCGGCATCGACCGAGATCTCCAGCACCCAGGCCACCAGGGCCGCGCCGAAGAAACACAAGGTCACGCCGGGGAAGACCGAGCGCAGCTCGACCTTCCAGCTGGCGGGCGAGGTCAGTCCCGCGCTGCCCGGCGCCTCGCTGCGCACCCGGGCAAAGGTCAGCGCCCCGCCCAGAATGATCAGCGAGAGGCCGATCAACTGCGCCACGATCTGCACCGTCAACCGCGAGCCGACGGCGGTTTGCGAGCGCATCGAGCGCAGATGCTGGGCATCGGTCTCCAACACGGTGCGCACAAGGTTCTGCATCGCGGCGGGGTCCATCTCGGCCGCCGCCGGATGGCTCAGCACAGCGGCCAGCCATTGCGGGTCGAGCGGCTGGGTGCCGGCATTGATCCGGTCAAGCTGCACATGCAGCAGCCACAGCATCCCGAAGGCGATCAGGACCGACAGGATGACCACGATGGCCGCCGAGATATTGCCATACCGGTTGGTGTCCGGAGGGCAGGTATGAGGCGTCGTCTCAGGCGTCTCGGTCATGGGGTTCTCCCTTGTTCAATCTGGGGAGATCATGCCAATAGGTCAGCCTTGTTTCAGTAAACATACGCACAGGTTGATAGGTTTCCGGTGCGCTCTCCTCTTTGGCCCTCTTTGCGCCTGTGGCTGCCCATGCTATCGGGGCCGCCGTGCAGCCGAGCGGATGTCCCCATGAATCTCTTCGCCGATATCAAGATCCTCGTGACCGAATGCCTGGACGCCATGGCGGCGGAGGGCGCGCTGCCCGAAGGTCTTGAAGCCTCCCATGTCACGGTCGAGCCGCCGCGCGATGCCGCTCATGGCGATATGGCGACCAATGCGGCGATGGTCCTGGCCAAACAGGCCCGGATGAAACCGCGCGATCTGGCCGAGGGGCTGGTCGCCCGGCTTGCCGCCGATCCCAGGGTCAGCGAGGCGCAGGTCGCCGGGCCGGGCTTTATCAACTTGCGGCTGGAGGCGGCGGAGTGGCGCCGGGCGGTCTCTGCCGCGCTGGCCCAGGGGGGGGATTTCGGCCGGTCCGCTCAGGGGCAGGGGCGCCGGGTCAATGTGGAATATGTGTCAGCCAACCCCACCGGGCCGCTGCATGTGGGCCATACCCGTGGCGCGGTGTTTGGCGATGCGCTGGCGCGGCTGCTGGATTTCGCTGGCTGGGAGGTCACCAAAGAATACTACATCAACGATGGCGGCGGACAGATCGACACGCTCGCCCGCTCGGTCCATTTGCGCTATCGCGAGGCGCTGGGGACGCCGATCGAGATCCCCGCGGGCCTCTATCCCGGCGATTATCTCGTTCCCATCGGCCAGGCGCTGGCCGAGGAGTTCGGCGACCGCTATCTCAAAGCGCCCGAGGAGGCGTGGCTAGACACGTTCCGCACCCGTGCCACCGACGCCATGATGGCGTTGATCCGCGAAGATCTCAGCAAACTCGGCGTCCAGATGGATGTGTTCTACTCCGAAAAATCCCTCTACGGCACCGGCCGGATCGAGGCGGCGTTGCAGAGCCTGGAGGCCAAGGGCCTCGTCTATGAAGGCGTGCTGGAGCCGCCCAAAGGCAAGACGCCGGAGGATTGGGAGCCGCGTCCCCAGACCCTGTTCAAATCCACCGAATACGGCGACGATGTCGACCGGCCCGTGAAGAAATCCGACGGCGCCTGGACCTATTTCGCCCCGGACATCGCCTATCACTATGACAAGGTCGAGCGTGGTTTCGACGCCTTGATCGATATCTTCGGCGCCGACCATGGCGGCTATGTCAAACGCATGAAAGCCGCCGTGGCGGCGCTAAGCGAAGAACGCGTGCCGCTGGACATCAAGCTTTGCCAATTGGTGAAGCTGTTCAAGAATGGCGAGCCGTTCAAGATGTCGAAACGCGCGGGCACTTTCATCACCCTCTCGGACGTGATCGAGGAGGTCGGACCCGACGTCACCCGCTTTGTCATGCTGACCCGCAAGAACGACGCGCCGTTGGATTTCGACTTCGACAAGGCGCGCGAGCAGACCCGCGAGAACCCGGTCTGGTATGTCCAATACGCCTCCGCCCGGACCCATTCGGTCTTCGCCAAGGTCGCCGAACAGGGCATGCAGATCGCCGAATCAGAGCTGGAGAGCGCCGATCTTTCTCTGCTGACCCATCCCGCCGAAATGCAGGTGATCCGCAAGCTGGCGGAGTTCCCGCGCCTGGTCGAAACCGCGGCGCATCATCAGGAACCTCACAGGATCGCCTTCTATCTCTATGATCTCGCGTCCGAATTCCATGGCTGGTGGAACCAGGGGCAGAGCGCGCCAGAGCTGCGGATCGTGGTCCCCGAGGACGCCATGGCCACCCGCGCCCGCCTGGCGCTTTGCCGTGCTGTCAGAGTTGTGATTTCCGCAGGATTGGGTATTCTAGGCGTCACCCCAATGACCGAAATGACATAAGAGCAATTCTATCGGTTGGGGCTCGGGCAAAAGAACCCTCAAGATGATGGGGGCGAGCAGGCAACGGATCGATGCAAAAGGGTAAACAGGACACCCAGTCTCGGCAGGCCGCTGCAACCGCGTCGCGGCCAGCTCAGTCGTTGTGGATGACCGTCAGCACATGGCTTGGCGCGGCTGTTGCACTTGTCGTTCTGTTGATCCTGGGCACTTGGTTCTATCAGCTCGGCGTGCGCGATGCGCGCTCGGTCCCGGTGATCCGGGCATCGACCGAGCCGGTGAAAACCCGCCCGGTGGACGTGGGCGGCGAGGTGACCCCGCATCAGGATATCGCCAGTTATGACGCCGGATCGCCCGAGCCGCGGCCGGAGCCGCGCCCGCAACTGGCCGACCCCGCGCCAGAGCCCGCGGAAGAGGATGTCGCGCTCGCCGAATTGCAGCCCTCGCAGCCTGAGCCCGTGACCCGGGAAGAGCTTACGCCTCCCATCGCGCCCGAGCCCGAAGAGGAACCATCGGTCCGCGCCTCGGTGATTACATCTGACCCGCCCCCGGCCGCCCCCGCCGAACGCTCGGAGCAGACGGAGCCAGAGGAGGAGGTCGCCGCTGCCCCAGCCCCCGCACCAGGCAGCGAGATCGAGACACCCTTGCCGCCCGCCGGCGAGGGCAGCCGCCTCGCCCCGGCCTTCAGCCCCACCGTTCAGACGCGGCCGGCCGACCTCCGTGTCCGCATGCAACGCGCGCTCGAGAACGCCGAGTCGGCCCAAGACCGGCTGGCGGAGCGGGCGCAGACCTCGCGGGTCAAGATCCAGCTCCGCGCCTCGCCCAGCCGGGATGAGGTGGTCCGCGCCTGGCGCCGCCTGCAGGCTGCCAACCGGGACATTCTGGGGCAGAAGGCGCTGGCCCTGCAAACGACCAGCTCCGGCGGCACCACGTTCTACCGCCTGCGGGTCGGCCCGTTCCGCGACCGCGCCGAGGCGAACGCCGTCTGCCAGGCATTGCGTGCCCGGGGCCAGGACTGCATCGTGACCACCAGTGGCTGAACTTGCCACGATCTTCGGCTGTTCGGGGCTGACCCTGACCGAAGCCGAGCGTGCTTTCTTCGCCGAGTCCGCGCCCTGGGGCTTCATTCTGTTTGCCCGGAACATCGAGTCGCCTGAGCAGGTCCGCGCCCTCTGCGCCGAACTGCGGGTCTCTGTGGACAGCAACGCGCCGATTCTGATCGACCAGGAGGGCGGCCGCGTCGCGCGCCTGCGCCCGCCGCATTGGCAGGACTGGGCACCGGTCCGAGACTTGTGCGAGGCGGGTGTCAACGAAGTCTCGGTGATGAAAGCGCTACGCCTGCGCTACCGCGCGATCGCGGCCGAGCTTTCGGCCTTGGGCATCGACGTGAACTGCGTGCCCCTGCTGGACGTGCCGCAACCCAATGCGCATCCGATCATTGGCGACCGGGCGCTGGGTTGGTCCGCAGCAGAAATCGCCATCCGCGGGCGCGAGGCGGCTGCGGGCCTGCTCGATTGTGGGGTTCTGCCGGTCATCAAGCATCTGCCCGGCCATGGCCGCGCGCTGCATGACAGCCATGAAGATCTGCCCCGGGTGACCGCGACCCTGGAGGATCTTCGGGCGACCGATTTCCTGCCATTCCTGGCCCTGCGCGACGCCGCCTTGGGCATGACCGCGCATATCACCTATGACGCGATCGATCCCTCGGCCTGCGCCACGCTCTCTCCCGCAGCGATCCGGCTGATCCGCGAGGAGATCGGTTTCGATGGTTTGCTGATGACGGATGACCTGTCGATGAAGGCCCTCGATGGCCCGATGACCACGCGGGCCTCCAAAGCTTTGAAGGCGGGATGCGACCTGATCCTGCATTGCAACGGCGACATGGCCGAGATGCAGGAGATCGCCGCCACGGTGCCGAACCTGACGGAGGCGGCGCAGCGGCGCGCCGCCCGGGCCTTAAGCCTTCGTAAACCATGCCCGGCCGAGGATCCCGCCGCGCTCCGCCATGCCCATGACGCCCTGCTGCAGGAGATGGCCGATGCCTGAAGATCTGCTCGAACTCGCCGTCGAGGCCTTTGACGCGCCGCCGCGGGACGAGGACGCCATCGCGGCGGAAATCCTGTCGGTCAATGTCGATGGGTTCGAGGGGCCGCTGGACCTGTTGCTGACCCTGGCGCGGACCCAGAAGGTCGATCTGGCCAAAGTGTCGATC
>JBCBIS010000190.1:0-7863 GCA_038524325.1 Pseudomonadota bacterium | reverse complement strand
ACACCTGCCCCAGACGCGTATGGTCGATCAGCAGGCGTTTGAGGCTGGGCGTCAGATAGGGGTTCGCGGCCATCTCGCCGATGATCTCGTGGAACCGGTGGTTGTTGAGCGCCATGCCACTGGCATCCGACCCCGCAACCGCGGCGGCGAAGGCGGCTTGAACGGCCTTCAACTCGTCGATCTGCGCCTTGGTCCGGTTCTCGGCCGCCATGCGGGCGACGCTGGAATAGATGAGCGGCGCGGTCTGGAAGAAGGTCCGCAGGGTGCCGAGATCCATCGAGGCCACCTTGGCGCCCCGATTGGCAGCCAGGATCACGAACCCCTCGCCCGCCAGCCGCTGCAGCACTTCGCGCAGAGGCGTCCGCGAAATCTCGTAGCGCGCCGAGAGATCGGCTTCGTCGAGATCAGAACCCGGAGGCACCTCCATCGCCAGAATCCTGTGGCGCAGATCGTGCAGACAGGCCTGTTTGCCGGTACCGGTCATGGCGCTCCTCGTCACGTGTACAATTAGTATACATCACAAATACAACGCGCGGTCAATCATGCTGGGCCGGGTGGAATCGACGGTTTGATTGCGGGATCGGTCTGGCGGACGCGGGCTTTGTCCGACAAAGCCCCGGAGCATGGCAGGCGGCACCGATCAGGAGAATTTACGCCATGAGCGTTCTTGCGGCTTGTCTTCCACGTCGCGATGGTTCCTGGCCTCACCGAACGCTGCGGATAAAGCGCTGACAAAGCAAGTCCGTGTCGCCCGCGTCACGGCTCGTTAGAACTCGGCGAAGCGCGCCCGCGATCCCGTCAGGCGAGAAACCACGCCGCCTGATCGTAATTCTGCGTTATGGCGGCCGGGTCCGGTCCGCGCCGTACCCGATCGCCTAGGAGCCGCGCTCCTCGACCCCACCCCAAATTCTAGAGGGCACGCTCACTGCGCCTCCAGGCGAGCGGACGCCCTTCCTGGTTCGGCGGTCAAGAATGCAGGCCTGTTCCAGCCCATCTCGGAAAAGCATCAGCCATGGGCGGTCTCAGCCACGGTTCGAACGCCTGATCCACCCATGTCACAGGATGCGTCGATGCAGCGCCCCCTCAGGCCGGGGCGTTGATTGTGCGCAGCACGCCCTCAATGGCCGCCAGCTCGTCTTTGATGCGGAGGCGGGACTGCGCGAGCTCCTCGATCTTGTTAGCATTGGGGAGAGGATGCTTGCTCTCCTCCAGAAGCAGCGCGTCCAGATCCGCATATTTGCGTTCGAGCGACTGTCTCCACACACGCAGGGTGCGATTGCCTTTGATGTTGAGCTCTTGATGCATGTCCAACCTCCTCTGTTGTAAGCTTGATCTATGCCGTGAGTAGGCAAACGGAATGCAGGAGTTCACTCAGGTTTGATAGGAAAACCCAATGATGAGGGTGCTTTTGGCCAAAGCTCTCCTTAGACTGCGGTCTGGTTGCTGTTCACCCGAAGACCTGCCATGTCGACCTCGAAACTCACCCTGCGCCAGTTCCGCTATCTCATCGCCCTCGCCGACTCTCTGCATTTTCAGCGGGCGGCGGAGCGGGTCGGTGTCAGCCAGCCATCGCTGAGCGCGCAGATCCAGAATATCGAGGGCGCTCTGGGAATTCAGCTGATCGAGCGCAACCGCGCAGGCATCTCGCTGACCCCGGTGGGGCGCGAGATCGTCACCCGGGCGCGGCGCGTGGTCGAGGAGGTCCAAGGCATCTCCGATTTCGCCTTGGAGGCGCAACACGGGCTGATCGGCACCATTCGCATGGGCGTGAAGCCGACCCTGGGGCCCTATCTGCTGCCGCATATGGTGACGGCCCTGCACAGCGAGAACCCGGAACTGAAGCTCTATGTCCGCGAGGGCGCCCCGCGCGAGCTGGAGTTCGAACTGGCGCGGGGTGAGTATGACGTGATCCTGGCGCAACTGCCGGTCTCTGGCGCCGAGCTCATCACCGAGCGGTTGTTCCGCGAACCGCTCTACCTTGCCCTGCCCGCCGAACACCCGCTGGTGCAGGAGAAGGCGGTGCGAAGCGATCAGCTCGCCGGTTTGCAGGTGCTTTCGCTGACGCCAAAATACCATCTGCACGACCAGATCACCGGGCTGTGCGAGGAGTTCGGTGCCACCCTGCTGCGCGATTACGAGGGGACGAGCCTCGATGCGCTGCGCATCATGGTCGGCATGGATATGGGGGTCACCTTCGTGCCCGCGCTCTATGCGCAATCCGAGATCGCGGCGCAGAGCGAGGTGACCGTTCGGCCCATCCAGGGCCGGCGGATCACCCGATCGATCGGGTTGGTCTGGCGCAAAAGCGCAGGCCGGGCCGCCGCCTATCGTCAGATTGCTGAGACGATCAAGAAGGTCGTCGCGCAAGAGTTCAAGATGCTGACCATCGAGGGCTGAGCATCAGGACGGCTTCAATCCCCCCTGCCGCCAGCCATACAACACCAGCGAGCCGGCGATCGCGATACCCAGCAGATCGGTCTGCCAATCGCCCGAGATCATGCTGACCGCCCCGACCAGCAGGAGCACGCGCACCAAAGGTCCCGCCGGCGCCATGAACCAGCCTTGCACCGCCCCCGCCAGCAAATAAACCCCGACCAGCGCCGTTACGAGGTTGCGCAGGATCTCGTACCACGGTGCCTCCATCAGCAAGCCCGGGCTGTAGAAGAACATGAAGGGGACGATAAACGCCGCCAGCCCGACCTTGAAGCTGGTCACCGAGGTCTTCATCGGCTCGGCCCCGGCAATGGCGGCCCCGGCATAGGCGGCCAGCGCCACCGGCGGCGTGATGGCCGAGACAACGGCAAAGTAGAAGACAAAGAAATGCGCGACCAGGGGCGTGATCCCGATCTCGATCAGCCCAGGTGCGACGACCGAGGCAGCCACGGCATAGGCGGCCGTGGTCGGCATGCCCATCCCGAGGATCACCGCGATCATCATGGCAAAGATCAGGGCGAGCAGCTTGCTCTGCTCGGCCAGATCAAACAGCAGGCTGGAAAAGCGCGCGCCCACGCCGGTCAGCGAGATCACGCCCACGATCAGCCCGGCACAGGCACAGACGATGATGATCTGGATCGACATCCGCCCGCCATTGCCCAGCGCCTCATAGACCTCGCGCGGGCCCATGCGATAGGGGGTCAACCAGCTGACGATTGCGGCCGCCGCGATCGCCATGGTCCCCGCCCGAATGACGGAATAGCCGCTGAACAAGGCCCCGATCAGGATCACGATGGGCAGGAACAGATAGGCCTGGCGCGCCAGATCCGCGAGACGCGGCAGCTCGTCCGAGCGCAGTCCGCGCATCCCTGTCCGGCTCGCCTCGAAATCCACCATGAAGAAGATCGACGCGAAGTAGAGCACCGCCGGGATCAGCGCTGCGATGACGAGATCCGTGTAGGGGATACCTGTGATCTCGGCCATGATGAAGGCCCCGGCGCCCATGATCGGCGGCATGATCTGCCCGCCGGTCGAGGCCGCAGCCTCGATCGCCCCCGCCGATTGGGGCCGATAGCCCACCTTCTTCATCAGCGGAATGGTCAGTGAACCGGTCGAGACAACATTGCCCGCCGAGGTGCCGTTGATCATCCCCATCAGGCCCGAGGCGAAGACCGAGACTTTCGCCGGCCCGCCCCGCGCACGCCCGGCCGCGGCGAAGGCGAAATTGACGAAGTAATCGCCGACTTTCGAGCTTTGCAGGAAGGCGGCGAAGATGATGAACAGGATGATATAGGTCGAGGAGACCGCCGTCGTTGGCCCCAGCACGCCGTTATCCGTGAAGACATAGGTAAAGAAGCGCTTGGCGTCATAGCCCTTATGCTCGAGGAAACCGGGCATCCAGGGACCCAGGAAAGCATAGGCGATGAAGACCAGCGCGATCACCACCAGGGCCAACCCGGCCACACGGCGGGTCAGCTCGGCGATCAGGACAACGATCACAAAGGCAGCCCAGCCGTTGTTGGGGTCGGCAAAGGGTGTCCCTGCCCTGAGACGCAGCGACAGGGCGTCGAGGCTGAAAAGGATGAAACCGCAACTCGCCACCGTTGCAACGATCAGGGCCAGATCGGCAAGCGGCAGCTGTCCCTGCCGTGCTGGGAACACCCATCCGGTGGCGACGGCCAGCACTGTCCCGCCCGCCAGCGCCCAGCCATAGACCGATAGGGTCCAGTCGGGCGGCGCCATCTCGCCCGGCTTCAACGTCAGGCTGGCCGCGATCAGCGAGGCGAGCGCCACGAGCCCCAGGGCCAACGCGCCCCCTCCCAACCAGTGCGAGAGCGGCGCGGGCGATCCCTTCGGCGCCGGGCGCACCGACAGGGCAGCACTCATACCAAAGCCCAGGATCAGAGCGCCGGCGATATGCAGGATGCGGAAGGTCCAGGTCTCCAGCGGCGCGATGTTCAGAACGTAGAGATGCCAGGCGCTGTAGACCGCGCAGAGCAGGAAGCCCGCATGGACGAGCCAAGACGTTGCCGGGTCCTTTGGCTGCGGCGCGGCCGAGGGTCCGTCTTTTTGGTTTGTCTCGGTCATCTTGGCCTCTGACAGCATGAGGATACGGCAAAGCACCCCGCCAGGATGGCAGGGTGCCGTTTCGGAGTGGGCGTCTGCGCCTTAGCCTTCCAGATCAGGCGAGATCTCGAACCCGTTCTCGCGGAACCACTTCACCGCACCCGGGTGCCAGGGAATGAAGGTGTTCTTGTCGAAGTTCTCAGGCAGGGTCTCCAGCGCCGCTTTGTGGATTTCGAGCATCTTCGGGTTGTTGCCCATCACGGTGTCGACAACCTCGTAGACAAAGCTCTCGGGCAGATCGGCATGGGCAATGGCGAAATTCCACATCGACACGCTCAGCTGATCTTCCGCCAGGGACGGATAGGTGCCCGCCGGGATTGTGAAGGTCGCCACCGGCTGGGTCTCCACCACCGTTGCCTGTTCCTCGGCCGTGAAGCCGAAATATGTCACGTCCGTCTGCGCATCCAGCTGGCTGAAGGCCGGATAGGGCAGGCCACCCGCCCAGGTGTAGACATCGATCAGGCCGTCCTGAAGCTGCCCGGCCAGATCCGCAGCACCGCCATTGCGGAACTCGACCTCTTTGCCCATGCCCTTCAGGATCCGCGGCCAATAGGTGCCGGGCGTGCCGCCTGCGGGCCCCACGCCGACGGTGGCGCCATCCGGGATGTCCGCAAAGCTCTTGATGCCAGAGCTTTCCAGGGTGACGGCATGAAAGCCGGTTTTGTACATCGGGAAGATGGCGCGAATCTTGTCATGCTTGAGCCCGGGCGCCAGAGCGCTCTTGCCATTGATCGCGTCGAAGGCCGGGCCCATCGTGACCATGGCCATATCCAACTCGCCCGCCTGAACCAGGGCCGCGTTCTGCACCGGCCCTCCGGTCACTTCCGTTCCGCCGGGAATGCCCAGCGCTTCGGAGACGAGATTGGCCCAGCCAGCACCATAGACGAAATAGGTCCCGCCTTGGCTCGCCGTGCCGACCGAGAAGCTGTCGGGCCAGTCGCTGCGGTCCTCAGCGGCTGCGAGACTTGTCGTCACGCCGAGCGCGGCGGCGGCGACCAGGGTCCTCACGAAATACAGATCACGGAAGCGGGTCATTATGTCCTCCTGTCTATTGGTATCGTGACCGAGCAGGTGGGGCCGCGGACTATAGTTTTCTTTGGGTTTAGGGAGTTGATTTTCCTATCGAGCACTGGCGGCCCAATTGAGCGGAGGCAGGGCTGATAGGTTTTTCCTATTGAAACTGCATGCCTGTGCGCGTTGATCAAAGATGGCTAGGCCATCATGTGTTCCGCATCAAGCGAGAGAGGACCACTGATGTTCTTCATGAACCCCAACGCCGAAAAGGTCACGCGATTGTTCCACAGCTCGTCTGCATTCGAGTGGCTGGATGAAGAGAAATCGCAGATCTCCGCGAAAGAGAAACGGTCCGCCGTGTCTGAAGATGACGCAGCCAAGTCGGGCGAGGCCGCACCTGCACCGAGACGGCGCGGCGCACGACCGTAAGCTTCCCAGACGCTGGGGCCGTGCCGATAGTTGTGCGGCCTTCAGCGGCGGATGCGGAGCGGTCGTTTGTCCAGCAACCGCATTTCGAGCCGCATGGTCAGCGCACGCGCCAGTGCGACCCGCTGGCGCCGGCGGCCCGAGAAATCCGCAGGCCGTCCAATCCAATCATCGCCGGGTTTCGGCGATCCGCTGACCGATCTCGGCACCCCGCGGCGGGGCAGGCCGAGGCCATGGTGTAGACGTCTCTAAGGTGCGTCTAACGAGGATGAGGCGGGCTGTTGTTCGTGGGCAAGCCCTGCATGTCCCAACCATCGAACAGGACCCCGCCATTGAAGGGTTGCTGAAGCCCGGCAGTCATGCGCGGCACCGTGGTCTTGCCACAGCCCGAGTGCCCGAGACGCGAAAAGAACGCGCCTTCCCACAGATCCAGGCTGCGCTCAGGGCCGCGGTGAAGGTGCTGAAGCGTGTCTCCAGGCCCTGGAGTTGACGCATCGAAAGCGTTGAAGGGCAATTTCTGTACCGACACCGCGAAGGGCAGCGCCAGGACAGGATGGCCGAGCGTTAACGTCAGCAGCGAGGGCTTCGGCGCGACGCATAGGAACAGCACCAGCATCGAGGAGGCACCGACGACCCGGGGATGACCATCGGCAGCATGGCCATGCGAGGAAATCGACCAGAGCGGGAAGACCGCCGGCTGAAACCCGAACGACGCACCCCCGGAACGCTCCCGCAGCTTGGGGGAGATTGGGTTCACTGCCACGCCGATCATCAGAGCTTCAAAACGAGAGCGCCCCGTTTCTGCCCATGCTGAACCGTGATATCCTTGTCGGGAGCGCTGGTTGGCAGCGTGACGATTGGTTTTTGACGTGAGGTGACAGTATGTCCGACGAAAAGAACTCCCCAGACCACATTGACGAGAAGGATCTGGACGACGCCAAG
This sequence comes from Pseudomonadota bacterium, assembly GCA_038524325.1. Lineage (GTDB taxonomy): Bacteria > Pseudomonadota > Alphaproteobacteria > Rhodobacterales > Rhodobacteraceae > Thermohalobaculum. Next base: position 921 of record JBCBIS010000190.1, on the reverse strand, counting down.
GGTGGCTACAGCGTTTGGATTGGTGGCAGCGTCAAGGAGACCTCGGTCAAGCCCGAGTATCAGGTTGCCTCGACACAGACCGTGCAAGACACCGGCACGGCCCAGGGTCGCAAGGGGAACGACACGCTCATCTTCCCCAACAAAGAGGACTGAGGCGCGCTCCTTCCTGTTGCCGTGTTGCGGGACGCCCGCCTGCGGCAAACGTCCACTTTCGAGGTGATGCGGTGATCGCAGCACAGGCCAGGGTTACCGTCTGACGTGGAGGCGTCTCCACTGACCCGAAACCGGGCAGCGGTGACCCGTGCCGCAGTGCGTGGGGCGCAACCCCGCCCCGCGCGCATGGCACCCTCTCCGACCGGTGCTGTTGGGCCGTGGCAGTTTACTCATCCAACGCATCCAGGGCCTCGTTCGCCGCGTCGATCTGTGAATTGAAGCCCCGCAGATCCTGTGCGGGGGCTTGGTTGGGCTCTGCAGGGGCCGGATCCACCTTCTTTTGCTTGGCCAGCAATTCTTGGTGCACCTTTTTCTTTTGCGCCGCGTTGGAGCGCTGCGCACGCCCACCATCTCTGCCAGTGCTGGAGTCTTCGCCCATCAAGAATTCACGTGTGGTCAGTTTGGCCGGTTCTGCGGTCACGAAATCAAAACCGGTGCCGTTCTTTGGGGCACTGAGGAATTCGACCTCGGCCGAGTTTTTCTGGCTGAGAGGACCAACGCTGAGATTGCGCGGGCCGACCCCCATCTTCGCAAGGATCTTTCGGGCGGCAACCACGGTATCGACCCGCTTTTGCACGGCCTCGGCCTCTTTGATCTCGTGATCGGTGAGGCCTTCCTCGTTGGACCCATCCGAGTTCCGCGCCCTGGTTTTCACCAGATCGAGGAATTTCTGCAGTTTGACCTGATCCGCAGGCAGTTTCTTCAAAA
>JBCBIS010000189.1:7687-7936 GCA_038524325.1 Pseudomonadota bacterium | reverse complement strand
TGGCGCTTCGGTCATTTCTTTTTGCCAAGCCCGCTGAAGCCGCCCATGCCGCCGAGCCCAGGGGGCAGGGCAGGGCCGCCCTTGCCGCCCGTCAGACCGCCCAGCCCGTCAGGCAGGTTGGGCATCTGGCTGGGATTGGGCAGCGCGCCGCCGGGGGCCGCACCTGGGGGCATCCCACCCGGCATAAGAGGCATCTTGCCGCCCATCATCTGTTGCATCATCCCCATCATGCCGCGTTTGCCCGTTTTG
>JBCBIS010000189.1:0-7677 GCA_038524325.1 Pseudomonadota bacterium | reverse complement strand
CGGCCATCTGGCGGTGCATCTTCAGCAGGCGGTTTACATCGGCGACCTGGTTGCCGGAGCCTTTGGCGACCCGCTCTTTCCGGCTGGCCTTCATCAGGTCGGGCTTCTTGCGCTCCTCCTTGGTCATCGAGTCGATTATGGCGATCTGGCGGCGCAGGACCCGGTCGTCGAAGCCGGCGTCCTCGATCTGTTTCGACATCTTGTTCATGCCCGGCAGCATGCCCATGATGCCCTGCATCCCGCCCATCGAGATCATCTGCTGGAGCTGACCTTTCAGATCGTTCATGTCGAAGCGGCCCTTTTGGAACCGCTTCATCATGCGCTCGGCTTCTTGCTGCTCGATGGTCTCCTGGGCCTTCTCGACAAGGGAGACGATGTCGCCCATGCCGAGGATCCGGCCTGCGACCCGTTCGGCGTGGAACTCCTCCAGCGCGTCCATCTTCTCGCCGAGGCCGACGAATTTGATCGGTTTGCCGGTGACCGCGCGCATACTGAGCGCTGCACCGCCGCGCCCATCGCCATCCATCCGGGTCAAGACAACGCCCGAGATCCCGATGCGGCCATCGAAATTCTCGGCCGTCGCCACGGCGTCCTGGCCGGTGAGGCCGTCCACGACCAGCAGCGTCTCGTTCGGGCTGGCGCTGTCGCGGACCGCCTCGACCTCGCCCATCAACTCGTCGTCGATGGAAAGCCGCCCGGCGGTGTCGAGCATCACGACGTCATAGCCGCCGAGGCTGGCCTGTTGTTTCGCCCGTTTGGCGATGCCGACCGCGTCCTGGCCGGCGACAATGGGCAGTGTTTCGACCCCCGTCTGCTGGCCGAGCACCGCAAGCTGCTCCATCGCTGCGGGGCGGCGGGTGTCAAGCGAGGCCATCAGGACCCGTTTGCCATCCCGCTCTTTCAGGCGTTTCGCCAGCTTTGCCGTGGTGGTGGTCTTGCCCGAGCCTTGCAGACCCACCATGAGGATCGTGGCTGGCGGCGTATCGATGCGCAGCGCGCCCGGCTCGGGGTCGTCGCCTGCCAGGACGCGGACCATCTCGTCATGGACGATCTTGACCACCATCTGGCCCGGCGTGACCGATTTCAGAACCGATTGCCCGGTCGCCTTTTCCTGCGTCGCCTTGATGAAGTCGCGTGCGACCGACAGGGAGACATCCGCTTCCAGCAGCGCGACCCGAACCTCGCGCAGCGCGGTCTTCACATCCTCCTCGGTCAGAGCCCCCTTGCCGGTGAGCTTTTCCAGGGCGCCGGAGAGGCGGTCGGACAGCGCTTCGAACATCGTAATTCCTCCGGAGGGGCATCCTCCAACGCAGTATCGCACCGGCGGGCGCAACGCGCTGACCGGTGGCGATCCCGGACCACGCCCGGGACCGGAAGCGGACCACTTCCGGGATGGCGCGGGAGATACTCAGAATCGCCCCTCCTGTCAAATGGGCGGGAATGGCCGCCACCAACGTCATGGCAAACGGTTTCTAAAAAGCGCTTCCATGCAACAGGATAGGACTGGGTATCGACGCGCCGCGATGCATTCTTTTGCGCGTGAGGGCGTCGGTGAAAGGAAATATGTGTCATGCGGAACTTGTGGTCACTTCTTGTCGTCGGCCTGGCCATTCTGACGTCGCGGATGCCGCGCAGCGGCTGACGCACGGCAATCCCGCGTACGCCGCTTGATTTGAGCGCGCCGCGCGGTATTCAGGCGGTATGTGCGCCGATACTCCTTGGGTCGTCGCGGCCCTCTATAAATTCACGCCTCTCGATCCGGCGGCCCATCGCATGGCGCTGGCCGAGGCGGGGTGCGCAGCCGGGGTGCGCGGCACGCTCTTGCTGGCGCCCGAGGGGATCAACGGCACCATTGCCGGGACGCGCGACGGGATCGACCGGGTCCTGGCCGCGATCCGCGCCCTGCCCGGCTGTGCTGATCTTGAATGGAAGGAGGGTGCGGCGGAGGACATGCCGTTTCGCCGGCTCAAGGTCAGGATCAAGACCGAGATCGTCACCATGGGCGTGGCAGGGGTCGACCCGGCGGCGCAGGTCGGCACCTATGTCGCCCCGGCGGAGTGGAATGCGGTGGTCGACGACCCCGACACCGTGGTGATCGACACCCGCAACGATTACGAGGTGGCGATCGGTCGGTTCTCGGGCGCCATCGATCCCAAAACCCCCAGCTTCCGCGACTTTCCCCGCTGGTGGGACGAAAACCGTTACGCCTTCGCCGGGAAGCGGGTGGCGATGTATTGCACCGGCGGCATACGCTGCGAGAAGGCGTCGAGCTTTCTGCTGCGTCAGGGCGTGCCGGAGGTGCTGCACCTCAAGGGCGGGATCCTGAAATATCTCGAAGAGATGCCCGAGACCGAAAGCCGCTGGCAGGGCGATTGCTTTGTCTTCGACGGGCGGGTCGCCGTGGGCCATGGGCTGGCCGAGAGCGATCACAGCCTCTGCCACGCCTGCGGCCGCGCCGTCAGCAAGGAGGACCGCGCGCATCCCGACTTCCACGAGGGTGTCAGTTGCGCCGCCTGCATCGGCGAGTTCAGCGCCGAGGACCGGGCCCGGTTCGCCGAACGCCAACGCCAGCTTGCCCTCGCCCGCGCCCGCGGACAGCGCCATATGGCGGGCGACTGAGCGATTTTGACCAAAATCAAGGCGCCGACCAGGCATCTGCGGGATCTTGGCACCGATCCGGGCAGGCTCCGCCCGGCCAGAGCCAGGGAGGATGGCATGATCGACCAAACCGAATTCAAGACACTGCTGACCCAACGGCGCGCCTATTTGGAGAAGAAGCTGGTGCAGTTCGAACACTCGCTCGACCAGCCCAAGAGCAAGGATTTCGAGGATCAGGCGCTCGAGGTTGAGAATGACGAAGTTATCGAAGGGCTGGGCAACTCTGGCCTTGCCGAGCTCCGCCGGATCGACGCTGCGCTGCATCGGATCGACTCGGGCGCGTATGGTGCGTGCCGCAATTGCGGGGCGGAGATCTCGCCAGAACGGTTGCGCGCGGTGCCGGACGCCATGGTCTGCACGGCCTGCATGGCCCGGTGAGTCACGCGGGCCGCGGCTCCCATGCCCGGTCCTTCACCGGCAGATGCACGATGGCCGAGACGATGCCCAGCGCGATCGCCGTCCACCAGATCAGATCGTAATTGCCATAGAGGTCATAGACCCGGCCACCCATATAGATCCCGATGAAGCTGCCGATCTGGTGGCTGAGAAACACGAAGCCATAGAGCGTCCCCATATGCCGGGGCCCGAACATGGTTGCCACCAGCCCCGAGGTCAGCGGCACGGTGGTCAGCCATAACAGCCCCATGAAGACCGAGAAGATGATCACCGTGACCGGCGTGATCGGCAGCGAGATGAAGGTGAAGATCACCACCGCCCTGAGCGCATAGATCGCCGAGAGGATCCAGGGCTTTGGCAGCCGTGCGCCCAGCTGCCCGACGATCAGCGTGCCGACGAAATTCGCCGCGCCCACGATCGAGAGGGTCAGCGCGCCCAGCTCGGTCGCGGGCCCCTCGGGCGTCGCGCAAACCTCGGCCACGAAGGCCGGGAAATGCGCGGCGATGAAGGCGACATGGAAGCCACAGACGAAAAAGCCCATCGTCAGCAGGATGTAGGAGCTGTGGCCAAAGGCCCGCTGCAACAGCGCCCCGGTGGCCAGATCGTCATGGACCGAGGCGTTGCTGGCCGGAATCTCGGCCTTCAGGAACGGAATGCAGGCAGCCATGGGCAGCAGCAGCCCGGTGATCGCCAGCAGCGCCATCTGCCAGCCGAGCGACTCGACCAAGACCCCCGACAGCGCCGGCAAGATCATTTGCCCCAGCGACCCGAAAGCCGCGGTCATGGCCAGGGCCTGGCTGCGCTTCTCCTCGGGCGTCGCGCGGCCCACGACGCTGAGGATCAGGCCGAATGCGGTGCCGGCCACGCCCATCCCCACCAGCACGCCCGCGCCCATATGCTGGGCCAGCGGGGTCGCGCCGACCACGCTCAACAGCATCCCTGCGAGATAGACGGCAAACCCCAGCCACAGCGCCTTTCGGTCGCCCATCCGGTCGGCGATCCAGCCGAAGACCGGCTGTCCCAGCCCCCAGACCAGGTTCTGGATCGCCAGGGAAAGGGAAAACACCTCGCGCGGCCAGTCATAGGTCTCGGAGACCGGATCCATCACCACGCCAAAGACCGAGCGGATGCCGAAGCTGATCGACAGGACCACAGCGCCGGCCGCGATGATGACCGTTTGGTTGGAAAGCTGCATGACGACTCCCTTTCGATCCGACGCTGACCCATCGACCGGGCCGCGTCAAAGCGAGTCTTGTGATCGGGCCGATCACGCCGGTAGATTGGCGCCGGGGAAGACAATGCCAGCGAGGCGACGATGCTTGACGGGCCGATGGCGCTCTATCGCCAGCAGATCGCCTCGGGCACCATCCGGGCCGACAGCGCACAACGCGCGGCGGTGGAGAAGCTGCAACTCCTGCATATGCGCCTGAAGGACTATGACCCGCGGGCCGGCAAGAAGGTTGCAATGGGCTGGCTCGGCTTTGGCCGAAAGGCGGCGAAACAGGACAAGCGGCTGGCCGGGATTTATATGTATGGCGGGGTCGGACGCGGCAAATCCATGTTGATGGATCTGTTTTTCGATGGCGCTCCGGTGGCGCAGAAGCGCCGGGTCCATTTCCATGCCTTCATGGCCGAGGTGCATATCGGCGTTCATATTGCCCGCGAGTCGAATGTGAAGGACCCCGTGGCCCCGGTGGCCGAGGAGATCGCCGAGGGGGCGACGCTGCTCTGTTTCGACGAATTTCAGGTGACCGATATCACCGACGCGATGATCCTGGGCCGGCTGTTCGAGGCCTTGTTCGAGCGCGGGGTGGTCGTGGTCGCCACCTCGAACCGCCCGCCGGACGACCTCTACAAGGACGGGCTGAACCGGGCGCTGTTCGTGCCGTTCATCCAATTGCTGAAGGAGCGGGTCGATCTGGTGGAACTCGACAGTCCGACCGATTATCGCCAGGGCCGCGAGACCGGCGAGCAGCGCTATTTCTGGCCGCTCGGCAAGGGGGCCGAGATTGGGATGGCGGCCGCCTGGACTCGCGAGACCGCAGGCGAGGCGGGCGCACCGCTGACCCTCTCGGTCCGCGGTCGCCGCATCGCCATCGACCAAGCGGTGGACGGCGTCGGGCGGAGCAGTTTCTCGGCGCTCTGCGAGGCTCCGCTCGGCCCGTCGGATTATCTGACCATCGCGGGGCAGTTCGAGACCTTCTTTCTCGACAATGTCCCGAAGATGGGGTGGGAGATGAACAACGAGGCGAAACGCTTCGTCACACTGATCGACGCGTTTTATGAAGCCGGGGTGAAGCTTTATCTCTCCGCTGCGGCGCCGGCAGAGGATCTTTATACCGAGGGCAAGGGGGCTTTCGAGTTCGAGCGAACCGCATCGCGGCTGGCCGAGATGCAATCCGAGAGCTATCCCGCGCGCGGCGCCGCGGCTTGAGACCGTTTGGGCTGCGATTTCAGCGGTTGGTTGCGACCAGCGCAGACCCTCTCAGCGGATCCGGCGAAATAGCAGTGCGCCGGTTCCCGACAAAGCCGCGTCGAAGGAGAAGCCCGAACCGATCAGCGTCAGCATCATCAGATCGACCGCCGGGGCGGCATTGGCCGATGTGCACAGCACGATGCGGGTCACTTTCGGGGGCAGATGCCGCATCAGGGAGATCTCGCCATACTCCGCCGGCAGGATCATCAGCGAAATCCTCTCCTCCTCGAGGATCAGGGAGAGATCGTGGTTCGGCGCGGGCAGGCCCGGCATCAAGGCGCGGCTGCGGGCCATCTCCCTCGAATGCTCGGGCCGTCCGACCCGGCCGTGCAACACTTCCCCCTTCAGGTCGTTGGCCTGAAAGATGTGCTGCGTCATCCGGGTGTTTGCATAATCTGGATCGAAGGCGATCACCCGTTTCGCGCCCAGACGGGCGGCGAGGGCGGGGAGGATCCCAGGCCCGGCATCGATCGCGATCACCCGGTCCTTTGGACGGATGATCGTCTGCATCAACCGAGCCGCCGCACCCCAGGGTTCGCCGGTGGCGAAATTGCGCTCGGTCGCCGGGTCGATCAGCCGCAAACCATTGCGGTCGGAGACGGGAATTGTCAGCCCGAGCGGGCAGGCAATAGCGGCTTCCCGAGACTGGGGACCCTCCGGCCCGAGGCGACGCTCTGCAAGCGAAACAACAGCTGTCATACCAATCGGCGTAGTCGTTAACCATTAACAGCAGATTAACGGATATCGCGGGCCACGGCGGCATTACACTTTCTTATCGACTTTCTGGGACTTCTCGCGTCTGCGAATGCGTAGTGAGGACAGGGCCCAGAGCATGCGCGAAGCGACGGCGCGCACCAGAGGAAGGTGGGAGATGGCCGGCCTCACGGTCGCCGTCTTTGCCACGCTTGTGCTCCAGCGGGAACTGGGCTTCGCCGAGGGTGTGGTGAGCGGGCTCTCGCTCGAGGCGGGTGCAGCCCTGTTTCTTGTCGCCAAACACCGGCTGGTGGGGTGGGTCCTGATCTGGGCCGCCTATCTTTGCGCCCATGTCCTCGCCTCTGTTCCCTGGCCGTTGGCGGTCGCAGACGCCCTGATCCACGCAAGCGCGCTGGCCCTGGGGGCGCGGGCCATGCGGTTCCTGCATAAATGGCGTCGGCCCGAGACGCAGACCGGGCAATGGGAGAATTTCTTTTTCGGGGCCACCTGCGTTTCCACCTTGAGCATGCTGCTGGGCTGGATCTGTGCTGTGCAACTGGGCCTCTACACGCCGCAGAACGGGCTGGTCGACCTGCTTCTCCACACCGTACAGATCGAGCCGCTGGGCCTGCTGTTGTCGAGCGCCTTCCTGATGTCGCTGCCCCAGATCAGACAGATGACCTCCGGCTGGAAGACGATGCTGCTGGCATCGCTCCTGGCCGCGGCCCTGGTCGCGACGGTCGGCGTCCTGACCTCCTACCCGACCGAGTTCGAGTTTCGGAGCACCATGGTCGTCATGCTGGCCATCCCGATTGCGATCTGGCTGGCGATGTCGCCGAACTCGATCGGTGCCTCGACAATCTCCCTTCTGGCAATCCCAGCGGCGCTGTGGCTGATCCTGCGTGATGTCGGTTCGGTGCATGATCCCGAATACGCCATGACATCGATCGCCTATGTGATCCTGAACATCTCCTATCAACTGGTCCATTGTCTGAACGCCGACCGAATGAACGCGATCCAGATCGTCGAGGGCCACAAGACAAACCTGGAGCGCCGGGTCGCCCAGCGCACGGCCAAGCTGACCGCGATGACCGAGCGGGCCATCGCCGCGGACAAGGCCAAATCAACCTTCCTGGCCACCATCAGCCACGAGCTGAGGACCCCGCTCAATGGCGTGATCGGGATGGCCGGTGTTCTCTTGATGCGCGAGCATGATGAGCGGACGCGGAAGAACATCGAGATGATCAAATCCTCGGGCGTGCATCTGCTCGACCTGATCAACCGTGTCCTCGATTACTCGAAGCTCGAATATGCCGATCAGGTGCGCGAGACCGTGACCTATCGGCTGCGCGACGTGGTCGAGGAAGTCATCAGCGAGGCCCGTTTCAACCGCCATGCCGATGGGCTCGAGGTCAATTTCGAGATCGATGCCAAAGTGCCGGAGACGATCCATG
>JBCBIS010000188.1:0-7979 GCA_038524325.1 Pseudomonadota bacterium | reverse complement strand
GTGCCCGACCTCGGAATTGCCGATTTGCCCCGGTGGCAGGCCCACATCCTCGCCGCTGGCCGACAGGGTTGCATGGGGGCAATTGGCCATCAAATCGTCGATCGCCGGTGTCTGCGCCAGCAGGGGCGCATTGCCCTCACGCCGGTCGCTCAACCCCCAACCATCGAGGATGGTCAGGACAACGGGACGATGGGGCATGGGGAACTCTCCGGCAAGATTTCCAGAGACTTAGAGCAAAAACGGATCTGACTGAACCAGTCAGATCCCAGGATTTTGCTCAAAGCTCTGTGTCTGGACCAAAATTCTTTTTCAACCTGAGTCAGGTTGAAACGAGTTTGGTCTAGTGGCCTTCGTGCAGCCATGCAACCGATCAGTCGCGGTGATACGGGCTGCCAGTCAGAATTGAAACGGCACGCCATATCTGCTCTGCCAGCATGACCCGGGCAAGCTGATGCGGCCAGACCATGGGGCCGAAGCTGAGCACCAGATCGGCCTCGCGCGGCAGGCTGGGATCATGCCCATCGGCGCCGCCAATCAGGAAGGCCGCCTCCGCGCGGCCCTGGTCACGCCAATCGGCCAGCCGTGCGGCGAAATCCCGGCTCGACAGCGTTTTGCCGCGTTCGTCGAGGACGATGGTCACCCCCCGCCCGTCGCATTTCGCGCGCAGCGCCTGGGCCTGATCGGCCCGGCTGCGCGCCTTGCGCTCATCAATCTCGTGAATGGTGATGGGGGCGAGCGCGATGGCGGCGCCCGCAGCCTCGGCCCGGCTGCGATAGGTCTCGACCAATTCGCGCTCCGGGCCCGGGCCCATGCGCCCGACAGCGGCAACGGTCAGGCGCATTGCCGCAGCCTTTCATGCCCGCCGGTCAGGCGTGGCGCGCGCTCGCATCCGGGACCGTGAGCCACATCTTTTCGAGCTGGTAGAACTCGCGGACCTCGGGCCGGAACAGGTGGATGATCACATCCTCGGCGTCGATCAGCACCCAATCCGCACTGTCCCGGCCTTCGGACCGGGCCCGCTGGCCAAGCCGGGGCTTCAGCGCGTCGATCAGCTTCTCGCTGATCGCCGCGACATGGCGGGTCGAGCGGCCCGAGGCGATGACCATATGGTCCGCCTCGGCCGATTTCCCGGCCAGATCGATCGGCAGGATGTCTTCGGCGCCTTCTTTGTCGAGAAGTGCAAGGACGTCAGCCAGGAGCGGAGAGGTGGCTTCGGCGTCGCGTTCTCCCGCGGGGGCCGTCATGACGGCGCGCGGGGGTTGGGTCGACGGACCCAGAGGGGTCTGAGCACTCAGAACTGTTTCCTCCAAGTGAAGGTCCGGCCCAGGATTGGCGCGGCCCGAAGGCACCGGATCGGTCACAAAGAAAACGTACAGCAGATTTATGACGGTCTCAAGACACGGGATCTTTGGAAGCTTTTGCCTTCATCCGCTTGTCGACCTCGCCAATATCGACCGGAGGCGGCAGGTTCTGCCAGAAGGCCACGATCCCCTCCAGCGCGAACCGGTTCACCTTGGCCATCGCGCCGCCAACCAGTTCCATCAGCTCCTTTTCGGGCATGTACCAGCTCAGCGAAGTCTTCGAGTCCACCTCAAAGATCGCGCTGCGCAGGAAATGCGGATCGCCCGTTTCCATTTTGTAGAGATTCTCGGTGCGGCGCAGGCTTTGGTTGTTGCGGAACTTCATCGTTGCTCCACGGGCCGAGCCGGCGCCCTCGATCGGGGTGGTCAGCCATTGCAAGCCGCGCGAGATCGCCTTCGGGTCCTTGGCGCCCGGCAGGGTGAAGGGGAAGGCGCGGATCTGGATCACCATGACGCCGGAGGTGTTCTCGACGATCCATTTCTGGATCCGGGGCTGGCTGAGATAGGAGGTGGCGAGGTCCACGCCGTAATTGTCGTAATACCCAGCATCGACGGGCCGACGATAGGGTTTGGTCGGCAGCGCAGCCGCCGGGGCGATATAGGGGAATGCCGCGTTCAGCCGAACCGCCGTCTTCAGCTTGAATGTGGGACGGCTATGCGGGAACCAGTCGAAGAACTCGACCGACTCGTCCAACAGATCGCCATTGACCCGGCCCATATCCAGGTTGGTGATCAGCAGCGGCTGACCGGTCTCGACCAGCATCGGCGAGAACACGATCGAGGGTTTCCGGCCCGCCGCCTCATCGGCTCGCAGGTCCTCGAACGAGGTGTTCAGGGTCAGCCACTGATCCTCCAGCACCCGGCCCCGGTCCTCGGCCTGCACCCCGGTCATGAACAGCCGCGGGATATCGTGCTGCACCAATTGCTGGGCAACCGCCGACAGCGAGTCGCGCGGCAGCGGAAAGCGGCGCTTATAGGCATATTCCTTAGGCTGGGTCTTGCTCGACCATTGCGCGTCGAGGATGTCGTCGCTCATCTTCGGCAAAAGCGAGGCGGGCGGCGTGCCATCCGGGTTCATCATCGCGGTGAAATAGGCGCCACCGACCATGCCGCCCGACGCGCCGGTGATCAGCCGGATGCTTTGGCTGAAACCGCTCAGCGCGCCTTTCGGCTTGTCGAAAGCGGCAAGACTATCCAGCACCAGGGCCGTCCAGAACGAGGCGCGATAGGCACCGCCCGATGTGGCGACCAGCACCAGTTTCGGTTTCTGTCCGCCATTGTTCTCCGGGCGATTGCGCTCCAACTGCGCCCAGTTCTCCAGCGCGGCCACAGGGTCGATCTTGCCGTTCTCCGGCTCCGGCAGCGGCTCTTGCGATGTGTTGGCCGGCTCGAGCGATTTCTTTGCGGCCGATTTCGCGCGACGGAACATCACCTCCATCACCGGTTCGTCGCTGCTGGGATATTTGTCGGACAGCAGCACCGGATCGTCATAAAGGCTCTCGCCGGTGGCGTCGACCAGGCCGGGAATACGGAACTTGAGTGGCGCTTCCTTCATTCCCAGCAGCTTCGCATAAAGATTGCTGAAAAAGACGATCGCTCCGACAAGGCCCAAAAGGATCAGCGGATGATACCCTTCCGGCGCGAGGTTCATCAGCGCATAGAACAGCAGGATCATCGAGAACAGCGTGACAACGGTGATGCCCGAGATCAGCTTTCGATAGAACAACAGCCCCATCAGCACGAAAAAGGCCGGAACCGCCATGGCCATCGTCGGGCTCAGATGGGCGGGCGCCCCGAACCGATTTTGCAAAATGGGCTCGACCCGGATCGCGAGCACGACGATGGCCCAGCCAATCGCCAAGCCCAGCGCCACCCCGATCACGCAGCGGCCCGGCTCGCCCGGCTGCAGGGGACGCACCGCCTCGCTGACCGGCACCACGCCGAAGAACAGGCTGATGGCGGCGGTCGCCAGGACATGCCAGACAATCTCTCCCAGCATATGCTGCATCACATCGGGGGGGGTGGCGAGCGCCTCCCAGCCCTTCACGACCTCCGGGTCGACGAATTGCAGCGTATAGATAAAGCCCCAGCCCAGGACCGCGAAGACGGTGACATAGCATTGCACGAAGATCGCCGGGCTGTTGAGATAGGGAAGCAAGGGGTTCGGCGCGATGCCCCGGCTTTTGTCGCCCTTGACCCAGACATCGATCAGGGCCTTGTCGTCATGAAACATGTTATGAACGCCAAGGCCGGTATTCGGAATTCCCGCCATCGACAGGATCAGAACGGCGAACATCAGCACCAGGATCCAATGTTCGAGCAGTTCAAGCGCCAAATCCATCCTCATCCCCCCGGCAAGTCGGCTGTCTTGACCGGAGTCGTAACAGTTTGGATCAGTGCCGGGAAGGCAGCAGGACCCTGCATCTGTAGGAATTATGCCGGGGCGCGACGCTGCTTCGGCACCGGTCAGCACCGCCCGTGTTGAGCCGCCGGGATCTCCTGCGGCTCCTGCTCGCGGCACCGGTCGCATTGGCGGGTTACGCCGGGGCGGTGGAGCCTGGCTGGCGCTTGCGGGTGCAACGCTGGGCAATACAGCCCCCGCTTTGGCCGCGGGGGCGTCGCCTGCGGATCGTGGCGCTGGCCGACCCGCATATCGCCCCGCCGCATATGCCGCTGAGCCGGTTCGAGCGGATCGTCACGCGGGCGAATGCCCTGTCGCCCGATCTGATCGTGCTGCTTGGGGACTACCCGGCGGGGCATCGCTTTACCTTCGGACCCGTGGCGCCGGAGCGGATTGCCGAGGCGATGGCGAAACTCTCCGCCCCGCTCGGCGTCTTCGCGATCCTTGGCAATCACGATTGGTGGGAGGACCCACAGGCGCAGGCGCGGGGCGCGGGGCCGACACTGTGGCACGGCGCGCTGCACAAGGCCGGCATCCGCTTGCTGGAGAACAGCGCAGTGGCGATTGGCCACGGCGCCCAACGGTTCTGGCTTGCAGGGATCGGCGACCCGATCGCGTTTCTGCCCAGCAGAGACAGGCATCCGAGGCGGGGCGTGGACGATCACGCGCGGATGGTGGCCGAAATCTCCGATGACGCGCCCGCCATCCTGCTTCTGCACGAGCCCGATTTCTGGCCCGACTGGCGCGACCGGTTCGCGGTCAGCCTCGCGGGCCATACCCATGGCGGTCAGGTCCGGCTGTTTGGCTGGTCCCCGTTGGTGCCGTCGATGTATGGCACTCGGTTTGCCTGGGGACCGGTCGAGGAGGATCGGCGGGTGCTGGTGGTCTCCGGCGGTCTCGGCTGTTCCATCCTGCCGGTCCGCCTGGGTATGCCGCCCGAAATCACGCTGGTCGAGCTAAGCTGATCCCGCGCCGATGTCCCAGCGGCGCGGGCTCGGACCAACAGCCGCCATGCCCGTTTGCAGAACGGGCCGGGAGATGCAGGCATCTCCCGCGGCGTGCCTGCACGCCGATGGCGGCTGTTGGTCCGAGCCCGCAGGGCAGCGCCTTTGAGCACCAGTAGCGGCTAGCTCAACGGTTGCCGCGCACCACGCGTTCGTAATCCGCGGCAATCTCCTGGGTCAGCGCGCCGACCTCGAAGGTGTAGGTGTCGCCGATCTCGCCAACCGGGGTCACTTCCGCCGCGGTGCCGGTCAGCCAGCATTGCTCAAAGCTCTCCAGCTCACTCGGCTGGATATGGCGTTCGATCACTTCGACCCCTTTGCGCTCGAGCATCCCCATCACCGTCTTGCGGGTGATCCCGGCCAGGAAGCAATCCGCCGTCGGCGTATGCACCGCGCCATCCTTGACGAAGAACACATTCGCCCCGGTCGCCTCGGCCACATAGCCGCGGTAATCCATCATCAGCGCATCCGAGCAACCCTTCGCCTCGGCGGCATGTTTGGACATGGTGCAGATCATGTAGAGCCCGCTGGCCTTGGCATGGCAGGGAATGGTCTCGGGCGAAGGACGTTTCCAGCGCGAGATATCCAGCTTCGCGCCCTTGGTCTTTGCGTCGCCGTAATAAGCGCCCCATTCCCAGGCGGCCACCGCCATGCGGATCGGGTTGCGTGCCGCCGCGACCCCCATATCCAGCCCGGCGCCGCGCCAGGCGATGACCCGGACATAGGCATCCGACAAGGCGTTGGCGCGCAGCACAGCTTCTTTCGCCGCTTCAATTTCCTCGACCGTGTAGGGGATCGGGATATCCATCGCCATGCCCGAGGCCAGCAGGCGCTTGGAATGGGCTTCCGATTCGAAGATCCGGCCGCCATAGGCGCGCTCGCCCTCGAAGACCGAGGAGCCATAGTGGAGCCCATGGGTCAGAATGTGTACATTCGCCTGGCGCCATTCCACGAGATTGCCGTCGAGCCAGATAAAGCCCTCGCGATCGTCATAGGAGCTTCCAGGAGACATCGTTTCGTCCTCACATTCACACGCTATTGCGTTTCAAGATGTTACGTTCAGCTGGCCTGTGGCGACATTTCCAGTCTTGGCCAGTGCAGGCGGGGTAACATTGCCCTAGCAATCAGTCAATAAGGCTGACATAAATCGTGAGCGAGACGCTTTTGCGTGAGGATCAGATGAGTCAAACCCGCCCCGCACCGCCCGGGCTGAAACTCGACCGGTCAGAGCAGCTTCTGTTCCTGACCGACGAGCAATTGCGCCAGGGCATCGAATTGATGTTCTTCGCCTATCGCGACTTCACCTCGGACCCCGATCAGATCTTGGCCCAGCGCGGCTATGGCCGCGCGCATCACCGGGCGCTGCATTTCATCAAGCGGCATGAGGGGATTTCGATCGCCGGGCTGCTCGAGATCCTGCAGGTGACCAAACAATCGCTGAACCGGGTGTTGCGCCAGTTGATAGAGGATGGGCTCGTCGTCTCGACCCCCGGAACGGCGGATCGGCGGCAACGCCTGCTCAGCCTGTCGCCCGCGGGTGAAGAACTCGAGCGCGCCCTGTCGGCACCGCAGCGCGCGCGGCTGCACCGGGCCTATGCCGAAGCGGGGCCCGAGGCGGTCGCCGGCTTTCGCCAAGTTCTCGAGCAGATGATCAACGAAGATGGCAGGCAGGCGGTCCTTGCTCTAATCGGGAAGCAGCCGAAATGACGATCCCAGCCTCGACCGCCAATTCACCCGCCGCCGGGGAGGAGACGCCGAGCCACGTTCTGATCGTGGACGACGATTCGCGGATCAGGGACCTGCTGAAAAGGTTCCTCTCGCGGAACGGATATCTGGTGACCGTGGCGCGTGATGCGGCGCATGCGACACGCTTGCTGGTCAATCTCAGCTTCGACCTGCTGGTTGTGGATGTCATGATGCCCGGCGAGGACGGGCTGAGCTTTACCCGCCGGATCCGGTCCGAGGTGGAGACGCCGGTGCTGCTCCTGACCGCACGGGGCGAGACCAATGATCGGATCGAGGGCCTCGAAGCCGGGGCGGACGATTACCTCGCGAAACCCTTCGAACCGCGCGAATTGCTTCTGCGCTGTGCGGCGATCCTGCGCCGCTCGCTGCCGCGCGAGGAGCCCGAGGCCGCGCCGAAATCGCTGATGCTGGGTGAGAACTCCTATGACATCCTCAGGGGCGAACTGGTCTGCGGGAACACTCCGGTGCGGCTGACCTCGACCGAGCAAGCGCTGATGCGGGTCTTCGCCAACCAGCCCAACCAGCCGGTCAGCCGCGAGCGGCTTTGCGCCGAGCTGGGCGGGACCGAGGGCGACGTGCAGGAGCGGGCGGTCGATGTGCAGATCACCCGGCTGCGGCGCAAGCTCGAGACCGATCCAAAAAATCCCCGCTACCTACAAACGGTGCGCGGCGCGGGCTATATGCTGACCCCAGACTGATCCCGATCAGATCCTGTCCCGCCCTGTCGGCACGCAGTTTACCTCTGCGTCCGAAATGTCTAAAGATGAAGCAATGTCAGTTTTGATTTACACTCACGGCGCCAGCCACCAGCACGTGACCCCGCCTGGGCACCCCGAGCGGGTGGCGCGAGATGCGCCAGGCCTATGAAGGGATCATCCTGCCCGCCCTGCGCGCGTTTGCGCCGGATTTGGTGATGATCTCGGCCGGGTTCGACGCTCATATCGACGACCCGCTGGCCAATTTGATGTGGGTGCCGGACGACTTTGCCTGGGTGACGCGCGAAATCTGCGCAGTCGCGACAGAATGCTGCCAGGGCCGGGTGGTCTCGACGCTGGAGGGCGGCTATGACCTCGATGGGTTGACGGCCAGCTGTGCCGCCCATCTTGACGCCTTGGCCGGCCATGTGGAGAGCCTATGACCGAAAAACCAATCGCCGAGATGAGCTTTGAAGAAGCGCTGGCCGAACTCGAACAGGTGGTGGGCCAGTTGGAAGGCGGGCAAGTCCCGCTCGACGCTTCAATCGCGCTTTACGAACGCGGCGATGCGCTGAAGAAGCATTGCGAGGCCCGCCTCGCCGATGCGGAACTGAAGGTGCAAAAGATCGTCGCCAGCAGCGATGGCAGCGTCACGACCCAGCCGTTCGACACGGATCAGACCTGATGCCGGGGCCGAGACAGACCGAACCGGGCCCGCCAGACGTGATTTGCCATGGGGTCGCAAATATGACACCCGCACGACAGATTGACC
>JBCBIS010000187.1:0-8057 GCA_038524325.1 Pseudomonadota bacterium | reverse complement strand
TCAGGACACCTATTAGGTGTCCTGATACTCAACCCTGTGCGGGATGCCGAGCGTGCTCAGAAACTCCGGCAGCACGGTGGCGGGGAAGTTCGGCTGCCCCTGATCGAGATTGCAGGCCAGCAGATCCACAGGCAGCAGGCCGCGCCAGCGCAGCTCGATCAGCGCCGCCAGCAGGGTATAGCTGTCCTTGCCACCGGAAAGACAAACCAGCCAGCGCGCGCCCTCGCGCACCATGCCATAGGTCTCCAGCGCTTCGCGGGTGGTTCGGATGATCCGTTTGCGCAATTTGCGGAACTCGAGGCTGTCGGGCGCGGCCGCGAACAGGCGCTCGAGCATCTGGTCATCGGACTGGTCAAGCATCCCGCGTCTCCGGCACCGGATCATGGCCCGAGGCGCCCCAGGGGTGGCAGCGCGCGATGCGGCGCAGCATCAGCCAGCTGCCGCGGGCCGCGCCGTGCTTCTCCAACGCCTCCAACGCATAGGCCGAGCATGTTGGCTGAAACCGGCAGTGGCGTCCGACCCAGGGGCTCCCGATCAGACGATAGGCCCGCACGGGCAAAGCAATGATGCGGGCAAGCGGGGTCACGCGCCCCGGTCCTTGCGCCCCGGCTTGCCCACGGAATGGACCCGGTCGAGCGCCGCCTCGAGATCCGAAAGCAGATCGGGGAAGGGGCGGGCAATGGTGGCGCCCTGCCGGCCGATCAGCACGTAATCCCAGCCGCGCCGCCCATGGTCGGCCAGCAGAGCGCGCGCCGCCTCGCGCAACCGGCGTTTGGCGCGATTGCGCAGAACCGCGTTGCCGACTTTCTTCGAGCAGGTATAGCCGATGCGCAGAGGACGGTCGTCCACCCGGTCGCGGGCCTGAAGGATCAGGCCGGGCGCCACATGCTTTCGCCCGCGTTGCGCGGCGGCGAGGAAGTCGCGCCGCGCCGGGATGGTCGGCGGGGGCGGCCGCCGGTCTGGGGGCCCGACCTGGCTCGAAGTTGAGTTCTCAACTGGGTCAGGGAGATCCACCGACCCGGCCTCCCCTAGCTTAAGCCGACAGGCGCTTGCGCCCCTGGGCCCGGCGCCGGTTCAGGATCTTGCGGCCATTCTTGGTGGCCATCCGCGCGCGGAAACCGTGGCGCCGCTTGCGGACCAGGTTGCTGGGTTGATATGTGCGTTTCATCTCAGTCGCCTCTCTCGTTCGCCGGCCGGCGACACATGCGCGGTCGCATCTCGAAATCGCGGCGAAAAATCCAAGACGCGCCTGATAGCGAAGCGGCGGTGAGGTGTCAATTGCCGCGTCTCGGCCCACGGGCCCAGATGTTTCAGTTCACGCACCCTGTTTCACCCTTGCGTGACGGGGGCTGTTTCGGGCCGCCCCCCTCCCGATATGCTGCAATGCGAGACAACAGTCACGTCTACGAGCCGAATCGTTTTGGAGACATCATGCCCAGCGACGAAACCGTGAAGCTGAACGCCGCTTCAGACAGCCCCGCCTGGAAGCGCTATCTGCCGATTGCCGTGATCGCCATGGGCGCGATCAGCGCTGCCGTGTTTTTGGGAGATTTCCTCAGTTTCGAGGCCCTGGAGCGGAATTACGAGACGCTGATCGCCTGGCGCGACGCGCATTTCGCGCTGGCCGTGCTGGGCTTCATGGCGATTTACGTCGCTGTGGTGGCCTTCTCGGTGCCAGGTGCCATCTGGCTGACGCTTATCGGTGGGTTCCTGTTCGGCACCGTGGCGGGTGCGGCAATGGTGGTCTTCTCAGCAACCCTCGGCGCGACGCTGATCTTTCTGGCGGCACGCTCGTCTCTGGGGCAGTTGCTGCGCGAGAAAGCGGGCAGTTGGGTCGACCGGATGGAGGCGCAGTTCCGCGAGGGCGAGATCTCGTTCCTGTTGATCCTGCGCCTTGTCCCCGCCGTTCCGTTCTTCATCGCCAATCTCGCTCCTGCCTTTCTGGGCGCGCGGCTGGTGAATTTCGTCTGGACGACCTTTGCAGGGATCATCCCGGGCACGATCGTGTTCATCTCGATCGGCGCCGGCCTGGGCGAGCAACTGGAGCGCGGCGAGGCGCCTGATCTGGGCGTGATTTTCGAGTGGCACGTCCTCGGGCCGCTCTTGGGGCTGGCCGCGTTGTCGGCCCTACCGCTGATCGTCAAACGCCTGCGCCGCTCCTCCGACGCATAAGGAGCCTGTCATGAGCAGTGTGCTGACCCCCGATCTCTGCATCATCGGGGCGGGATCGGGTGGCCTCTCGGTGGCCGCCGGGGCGGTTCAGATGGGCGCCAGCGTGGTCCTGATCGAGGGCCACAAGATGGGCGGAGACTGCCTCAACTATGGCTGCGTGCCCTCGAAGGCGCTGATCGCGGCGGCGAAGAAGGCGCATACGCATCGCCACTCGGCGGCCTTTGGCGTGGCCGAGCACGCGCCGCAGGTCGACTATGCCGCCGCAATGGCCCATGTCCAGGGCGCCATCGCCACCATCGAGCCACACGACTCGGTCGAGCGGTTCGAGGGGCTGGGCTGCACCGTGCTGCAACATTTCGGCCGTTTCACCTCGCCAGAGGAAGTCGAAGCCGGCGGCACCCGTATCCGCCCGCGCCGCTTTGTGGTGGCCACCGGGTCGGCGCCGGCCGTCCCGCCGATCCCGGGGTTGGACAGCGTGCCCTATCTGACCAACGAGACCCTGTGGGAGAACCGCGCCCTGCCCGGCACGCTGATCGTGATCGGCGGCGGCCCCATCGGGCTGGAGATGGCCCAGGCCCATGCCCGCCTCGGCGCGAAGGTCATCGTGCTCGAAGCCGCGAAGGCGCTGGGCCGCGAAGACCCGGAAACCGCCGCCATCGCCCTGAAAGTCCTGCGCGACGAGGGCATCGATATCCGCGAGGACACGCTTGCCGAACGGGTCGAGGGCCATGACGGCGCCATCACCGTGCATCTGAAGGGCGAGGGCAAGGTCGAGGGCACCCATCTTCTGGTCGCCACCGGGCGCACCCCCAATCTCGACCGGCTGGACCTGGATGCGGGGAACATCGCGCATGACAAAGCCGGGATTACCGTGGACAAGGCGCTGCGCTCGACCTCGAACCGCAAAGTCTATGCCATCGGAGACGTGGCCGGACGCGGGCAGTTCACCCATCTGGCGAACTATCACGCGGGCCTCGTGGTCCGGAACGCTCTGTTCCGCATGCCCGTCGCCGTGAAGGACGAGATCGTCCCGCGCGTGACCTTCACCGATCCCGAGATCGCCGCCATCGGGCGGACCGAAGCTGAGGTGAAGGAACTGAAAGGCGAAGGCTCCTACGAGGTGCATCGTTTCGAATTCTCCGGTAACGACCGTGCGATCGCCGAGGGCCGCACCGAGGGGCTGATCAAGGCGATTATCTGCAAGAAGGGCCCGGTCCATGGCGTCTCGATCGTTGGCATGAATGCGGGCGAGTTGATCCAGCCCTGGGCGCTGGCAATCTCCTCGGGGCTGAAGATCAAGCATATGGCGGGGATGGTCGCCCCCTACCCCACCCTCTCGGAGGTCAACAAGCGCGTCGCCGGCGCCTACTACGCCGACCGCCTGTTCAAGAGCCCGATGATCAAAACTGTGGTGCGCCTGCTTGCCCGGCTGGGCTAATCCCTCCTAAATAGCCCGGAAACAAAGGTCGGGCGTATGACATTCTTCAGAGGGCTCTCCGGGCGGCTGCTCATCCTCACCGTCATTGTGGTGATGCTGGTCGAGGTGGCGATCTTCGTGCCCTCGGTCGCGCGCTATCGGGTCGAGTATCTGAAGGAGCGGATCGCCCGGGCCCAGATCGCCTCGCTGACCCTGCTTGCCGCCGAGGATACCGAAATCTCGGCCGAGCTGGAGACCGAACTCCTCGACAATGCCGAGGTGGTCAACATCGTCCTGCAACGCGACGGCGTGCGCCAGCTGATCCTGATGCGCGACGAGATTCCGATGGTCTCCGGCCGGTTCGACCTGCGCCAGATGGAGGCGCCCGCGATGATCGCCGATGCGATGATGCGCATGGCGGCCCCGGTCTCGGACGAGGTGATCCAGGTGATCGGGGTGCCCCCAAAGGGCGGTGGAGAGATAATCGAGATCACTCTCGACCCCGCCCCGATGAAGGCCGCCATGATCGATTATGGCTGGCGCATCCTGCGGCTGAGCCTTGTGATCTCGCTGATCACGGCGGCGGGGATCTTCCTCCTGATCCGCTGGCTGGTGGTCAGCCCGCTGATGGATCTGATCGACAATGTCACCGAGTTCCGCGAAAACCCGGAGGATCCGAAGCGCATCCTGTCCCCCCGCCCCGGTTCGGGCGAGCTGCACGACGCCGAGCAGGCGCTCTCCGAGATGCAACAAGACGTCCACCGCGCCCTCAAGGAGCGCGCGCGCCTGGCCAGCCTGGGCGAAGCGGTGGCGAAGATCAGCCACGACCTGCGAAATCTGCTCTCCTCACTACAATTGATGGTGGACCGGATCGAGCGGTCCTCGGACCCCGTGGTTGCCCGGGTGATGCCCAAGATGATCGGCTCGCTGGACCGCGCAATCAGTCTCTGCCAGCGGACCCTGAATTTCGGCAAGGCCGAGGAGCCCGCCCCCGAAATCCGCGCCGTCGATCTGGCCCGGTTATGCGCCGAGGTCACCGAGGCGCTGGGCCTCAGGAATGGTGGGGTGGTGGAGGCCGAGATCGACATCGCCGAGGGCCATACTGTCTCGGCCGATCCCGAGCAACTGCACCGCGTGCTCACAAACCTCGTCCGCAACGCCCATCAGGCGATCGAGGCCACCAATCGCCCGGGCCAGGTCTGCCTCTCTGCCGAAGCCGCCGACGAGAGCGATACGATCCTGATCCGAGACACCGGCCCAGGCCTGCCCAAACGCGCCATCGAGCATCTGTTCCAGCCCTTCAAAGGGGGTGTGACCAAGGGCGGCTCGGGCCTCGGCCTCGCCATCGCTCATGAACTGGTCGCCGCCCATGGCGGGAAACTCGAGCTTGTCACCAGCACCACCGCCGGCACCACCTTCGCCATCCATCTGCCACGGATCTGACTGGCGATCGGACACGAAATCCCCCTTGCATTCCAGCCCTCCGAGGTCTAGACACCCGCGGACTCGGCCTTCACGCGCAGGCCAAGCACCGGTAGCTCAGCTGGATAGAGCACTAGACTACGAATCTAGGGGTCGGGGGTTCGAATCCTCCCCGGTGCGCCACTTAAACACTGCAAGCAGTTGATCTGAAAGCGAAAATTCTTTCGGAGAAAACAGCTATGGCACACAAACCGCCACACACCATCATTCGCAACGGTTCCTTCGTGTTCAATCGGAGAGTACCGGAGCGGGTGGTGCAGGATTTTGGGAGCTCTGCTGTTCGGATTTCTCTCGGATCTGATGAACAAGAAGCATTTGAGCTCGCAAAAGCCCTGTCCGAGAAGTTGGATCACATCTGGGGTAGCCCGAAGGTGAGACCTGTAGCTGTCGCTCACCTGCTCGCGGCTCTCAAACCCAAAGTGACCACCATCGACGATGCTTTAGGGCTCTATCTACAGGACAGGGGGGCTGGCAAAGGGGATCAGTTCGCAGCTATGGCGCGGATCGCATGTGAAACGCTCACTAGGGTAGCCGGGTGCCGTGACATCCTTTCCTACCAACGACAGGACGCACGCGCCTTCATTCAGGATCTTGCTACCGGAGGGGCAAAGACCGGGACGATCAGGCGTAGACTGAACACGATCAAAGCCGTTTTCGAACATGCCTATCTTGAAGGAGATATCGAAAGGAGAAATCCCTTTGCAAAACTCAGGATCCCGGGCGAAGGCGAAGACAGAAAGAAGCGAGGCACGTTTTCAAACCAGGGACTACTCAGAGCATATCAAACAGCCCTCGTATCGGGGTCGGAGATCAAGCTTTCGTCCCTATCCTGGGAGAAACCGTGTCTCTGCCCCTTGGAACTGCGCCATCTGGGTCTCGTCCCACGAAGAGATTGTCTCGAAGCTGCGAAAAGCTGAAGTGCTTCTGGCCCAAGGGGTGAGTGTCGGTGAAGTCGTGCGGCGGCTTGGGATGGCGCAGGTGACGTACTGCCGGTGGCGGAGAGAGTACGGGGGAATGAAGATCGATCAGGCGAAGCGGAAAATCCGCCAGCCAGGCAGAGAGTGACTTCCAAGTCGATATTGCATTCAGTCTGCGCTTTTGGAGTGGGTCCTCTAGGCACGGCGGCATTGATCCTCCGTTGGTGGGCGCGATTAAATCGAGGCGCGGGCTCAGCAGCGCAGAATTGGCTGGTTTTTGGCGCTGCGGGTGGTTGATACAAACAGGACGTTTTCAAGCTCAGTTGGCATTTGGGAGGCGCTCATCCCAATGCTCGAGAGGCGGTAATCGCGGACGAAATCCTCTGTATCCTGGCGTCCGATGATCTGGCGGGCAGGCGGGCCGAGGCCCTCGACTGGATCGTCGCGCAGCAGCGGATAGATCTGGTAGATCTGCTCGCGGACATGCGGCTTGAAGCCTTGCATCGCGACGTGGCCTGGGCGGAAGCTTTCGGTGGCCACGCCCTCGGCAAAGATGATTTCGTGACGCTCGAATAGCAGGGAGAAATAGTCGATCTGCGCCTTGCCCTTCATGTGTCGAATATGTGGATGGCCCGTCAGGGCTTTTGCCAGGGCCAGGACCTCGGGCTCGTCGAAGGTCGCTGCGATATCCGAGCCGGCCAGCACCATGCGGTGGAGCGGCGAGACGACAAGGGTACGGCGTGGCAGCGGGCCGTCTCTGCCGTGGCCGAGAGCGCCAGCCTTGATCTCGACCGGCTTATCCTTGTCGCCGCGCGCGTTTTCAGGGCCGAAGACGACCGTGCGCTTCCCGATCCAGCGCAGAGGCTGGGGGCCGCGATCTGCGGTGAGGACCATATCGCCCAGGCGAAGATGCTCGACCGGAACCTCGCCCCGCTCGGTCAGGATCAGGGTCCCAGGGGCAAAGCAAGGCGGCACGCCCATCGCGACCAGAGACTGGAACTGGGTCCCCGAGGTTGTGGTGTTCACGGTTCCATCCGGCACCTGCACGCTTTCGCCACTGGGAAAGGTCAGGACCTGCGGGCTGCCGCCACCGCCGGTCACGATGACTTCATTGGCGGTGACGGTTCCGTCCTGATTGGTCAGCGCATTGCCGACATCGCTCAGCCCCGAGGTATCGAGCTGGTCATTCGTCGATCCGTCGAGATCGTCGTCGTCCGAGTCGAAATCTGTGATCGTGTCATCGCCGCCCGAGACCACGAAGACGTCATCGTCCTCGCCGCCGGTAAGCGTATCGTTCCCCGCCCCGCCGTCGAGCGTATCTGCAAAGCTGAGGCCGGTGAGCGTGTCGTTGCCGGCTCCGCCATAGATCTGTGCGCCATCATTGCTGCCTTCGATGGAGTCGTTGCCCTCCCCGCCATAGATCGTGTCGGCCCCGGCCCGGCCCCGGATCGTATCGTCATGATCGCCGCCATAAATCGTATCGGCGGCGGCAGATCCAACGAGAGAGTCATCTCCGCTGCCACCATAAAGCGTGCCGAGATCCGCCCCGCCATCGCCCGAGCCCGGGTCTCCAAAATTGTCGTTGCCGGAGGACAGATAATCGTCCCCGGCGCCGCCATAGATCTGATCGTCGCCCGCGTTGCCGACGAGGCTGTCATTGTCATCGCCACCGAAGATTGTGTCATCGTCATCGCCGCCCAGAACGGTGTCCTGGTCCGCGCCGCCATAGATCTCGTCATCGCCTGCGGATCCGACCAGGCTGTCATTGCCGGTGCCGCCATAGAGGGTATCGGCAGAGGCGCCGGCATCGACAGAGTCACTGCCCGTGCCGCCATATAGTAGGTCGGCGCCAGACCCGCCGACCAAATCGTCATTACCGCCGAGGCCGTCGACCGTAATGCCGGACGTCGTTGCGCCTGCATCGAAGTCATCGTCTTGCTCGGTCAGGATGACCCGCTCGATCCCAAAGAACGTGCCCGTGTCCGTGCCGTCGGTGAAGGTCCCCCGCTCGTCGCCGTCATAGGTGACGGTGACGCCCGAGCCGAGCGCGCTCAGATCCAGGGTATCGC
>JBCBIS010000186.1:0-8038 GCA_038524325.1 Pseudomonadota bacterium | reverse complement strand
TTCTGGGCGGACCTCAGCAGGGCGCGGATGGAGGGGGCGGACCTCAGCGAGGCGCGGATGGAGGGGGCGAACCTCTGGGGGGCGGATTTAAGATCGACGGATCTGAGGGACTGGTCCATTGCGCGCACGTCCCTCAGATCCGTCGACTTTACCGGAGCACAGAATCTGTCGAAGGCGGCTGTCAACTCGGCTTTCGGGGACCGGGCGACGATCCTGCCCGATGGACCGGAGCGTCCGGCGCATTGGGATGTTCCGCCGCTTGATCCCGACGATCCAGGTTTCTTCGACCTGAAGGAGGACGCGGCGTATCAGGCTTGGCTGGCGACCCTGCCTGAGCGGTGAGCATCGTGTCGCGCTCCGTCTCGATCACCGGATCCAGGGGAGTTTTGATCGGCGACTTTTGCTGAACTGTGATCCCCCTCGCCGCCCGTTTTGAGGCATTCCAAGGGCTCCGCCATCCATAGAATGGGAGAGCCGCCATGAAACCCCTCACTCTCACCCTCGCCGCCATCCTGACCTTCGCGGCGCCGAGCGCGTTCGCCGCCGATGCCGACGATCTGATCAAGTATCGCAAGAATGTGATGAAGGCCGTCGGCGGCTCGACCCAGGCCATCGCCGCGGTCCTGAAGGGCGAGGCCGGGCGCAAGGAGGATCTGCCGGCGCTCACCGCCATCCTCGCCGCCGCCTCGGACCCGGCCCTGGTGAACGCGGCCTTCCAGCCGAACACCGATGGTCAGGGCGTCGAGAAAACCACCTCCACCGCCGATATCTGGGGCAAGTGGGACGACTTCACCGCCATCTCCACCAAGCTGGGCGAGGCCACGAAGGCCGCCGCCGCCAAGGGCGCCGATCTCAGCTTCGCCGATATGAAGCCGGTCTTCGCCCAGTGCAAAGCCTGCCACGACGGTTTCCGGCAGAAATAGTCACAGCAGCCAGTAGCGCATGGCGGCGCCGGCAACCAACACGCCCGCCGCCAGCGCTGGCACGGCCCAGATCGCGGGCGCCCAGGCCAACCGCGCCCCGGCCTCGGCGGCGGCGCCCTCCAGCGGCTTCATCCCGCCGATCATCGGGCCGATCAGGTTATCTCCCTTGCCCGTGTGCCAGAACACCGCGGCCAGATGCAGGGCGATCAGCGCATAGAGCGGCCAGGTGGCGTCATGATGCAGCCCGGTGAGCCAGTCCGAGGTCGCCTTCCCCGCCCAACCGGCCCATGGACCGTCATAAAAAATGTCGTCATTGGCGAAAATCCCCGTCGTGAACTTGAAGGCGACCAGCGCCAGCAACGCAAGGATGGACAGAGCGCCCAGCGGGTTATGCCCGATCCCTGACCAAGCCCCCTCACCCAGATAAGCCCGGATCGCTGCGGGACCCTTCACGAACTGCACGAAGCGGGCAGTCTCCGAGCCGATCACCCCCCAGATCACCCGGAACAGCACCAGCGCCATAGCGGCAAACCCGAACTGCGCGTGGCGCTCCATGTCGCCGTCCCGCGCTGTGAGAATGGCGCCCAGCACCGAAATCGCAAACCCCCATTTGAAAAGCCGCAGGGGCAAGTCCCAGATCGGTGTCGCAACTGCCATGCCCGCTGCCTTTCCAGTCTCTGCCGAGCGCGGCGGAGGTGCCGCGCGCCGGGGGGTGGGTGGGGGCGGGCGGTGGCTCCGTCGCGCTCGGCAGAGGCTCAGAGCGCTTTGCGCGCCGCCAATGCCGCAGAAATCGTGCCATCGTCGAGATAGTCAAGCTCGCCCCCAACCGGCACCCCCTGCGCCAGCGAGGTCAACACCGCCTCGGTCTCCCCAAGGTAGTCCGCGATCACATGCGCGGTCGTCTGCCCATCCATCGTCGCGTTCAGGGCCAGGATCACCTCGGCGACACCATCGGTCCTGACCCGCTGCGCCAATTCGGGGATCCGCAAATCCTCGGGGCTCACCCCGTCCAGCGCCGAGAGGGTGCCGCCCAGCACGTGGTAGCGCCCGCGGAACACCCCCGCCCGCTCCATCGCCCAGAGATCCGCCACATCCTCGACCACGCAGAGCCGCGTCGCATCCCGCTTCGGATCCGCGCAGATATCGCAGATCTCACCGGTCGTCAGATTGCCGCAGATCGGACAGGAAGAAACCCGCTCCGCCACCGCCGCCATGGCTGCGGCCAGCGGCACCAGCATCCGCTCCTTTCGCTTGACCAAGGCAAGTGCCGCGCGCCGGGCCGAGCGCGGGCCCAGCCCCGGCAGCTTCGCCATCAGCTCGATCAGCTGTTCGATCTCGGACGTCCCGCCGCTCATGAGACCCGCGCCACCACACCGGTCAGACAGCCCACGGCCCCCGCAGCCTTGCAGAGTTCGCGCATCGGGGTCTCGATCACGGCGATCCCGAGGCTCTCATAGAACGCAAGCATCGCCGGGTTGTCGCCCGGCATCAGAACCCGACGCGGCCCAAGTGTCACGATGTTCAGCCCCCGGTTGGCCGCGGCCTCGTCCGCATCGGGAAGGAACGCCACTGCGAAACCCCGCTCGCGCAGCGCCTCGACCGCGGCATGGGGTGTGCGCCGCGGCCAGGCTATGGCGAGATCCCGGTCGACGATCCGCAGCATGCCCATCAAATGCATGGTCCCAAATGGCATATCGACTGTGAGGAGCGCGCAACCGATCCGATCGAGCACGGCGCCAATCTGCTCGATTGCCGCCTGATTGGTGCGCAACCCCCGTCCGATCAGCGCGGTCTGAGCATCCAGCCACATCAGATCGGCCCCTTCAAAGGTCGCCCGGCCGGTCAGGGTCGCCAGAATCGGCACCCGGGCACGGACCAGCGCCTCGGCCACCGCCACCTCCTCACCCGCACGCACAGTCGAGGCGGGGCGGGCCAGGATGGCGCCTTGCGACGTCATCGCGAACAGATCGGCGCAGAATATCCGGTTGGGCGTCGGTGCCGAGACCTCGGGCACATAGCTCACCGCGACTCCTGCGGCCCGATAGGCCTCGGCCATCAGGTCATGTTCGGCCCGCGCACCTTCGATCTCTGGCGCCTCGAGATACTGCGCAGCGTCCACATCGTTCACCGCGATCTCGGCCCCGGGATAGGCGAGCAAAACATGGGTCAGCGGCTTCCATTCGCTGTCCAGCCCCCCCTGCCAGAACGTCCCCATGTCCTCGGCATGGCTCTGACGCCGCGGCGACCAGCCCGCCCCGCCATACGCCGCCGTTCCGAAGCCTGCTGCCCCCGTCATCACACACGCCAACCATCGTTCCGTGACCAAACACCGTCATCGACAGTTTTTCGGCCCAAA
Source organism: Pseudomonadota bacterium (assembly GCA_038524325.1). Classification (GTDB taxonomy): domain Bacteria; phylum Pseudomonadota; class Alphaproteobacteria; order Rhodobacterales; family Rhodobacteraceae; genus Thermohalobaculum. The sequence continues at coordinate 4,759 of JBCBIS010000186.1, read as the reverse complement.
AGAGTGGCGAACGGGAGGTTTAGAGGGGTGATGGCGCCGTCTCCTCGTGCGGAAAGAAACCCGGAGGCGTCTTCGTCGCGTCCCTTGTTCGGGATCACCCCGGGCAAGGATGACGGAAAAGCGATGGCGCGTTTCCTCGGCGCTGCGTTCCCGTGCAACAAACAGGCCGGCAGCTCGACATGCTGATCCGCGCAGCGTTGCGCCGTGCCTCCCGCGTCGAAAGCGGTGCTCGCCCCGGCCCAGTTATCGCTGGCTTCAGGGATCAGACCCTTCGAGCGGCAGGGCGTCGCGGCTTGTGCAGCGCAGGCATCGCCCAGGAGAAGGAGGGCACAGACCGTTTTCATCCAAATGGCATCTTCATGCCCGGTGGCAGGGGCAAGCCCTCGGTGATCTTGGCCATTTCGGCCTGGCCCGCCTCTTTCGCCTTGGCCTGAGCGTCGTTGACCGCTGCGACGACAAGGTCTTCGAGGACCTCTTTCTCCTCGGTTCCGTCGAGCAGCGAGGGATCGACCGACAGCCGTTCGAGCATGCCATCGGCCCGGGCGGTTGCGGTGACCATGCCGGCGCCAGAGGTGCCCTCGGCCGTGATGGTGGCGATCCGCTCCTGCGCCTCGACCATTTTTTGCTGCATCTCCTGGGCTTGCTTCATCAGCTTGCCCATATCGCCCAATCCGCCAAGGCCCATGACCATCAGTACACCTCTATCTCTGCGGGGATGCTCCATTTTCCGGGGGCGTATTCCCCGACGATCCGGCCATCCGCTGTGTGTTTCAGCACGGCAAAGTGCTTGTTCGAGTAGCGCAAAGTGATCTCGTTGCGCGTCACGATCACGCTGTTAACGGGATTGCACCCACGATCATAGAGCGAGACGCAACGCGCATCCACGTCCACATGTTTGACATCGAAGACCAGGATGGGCGAGCTGTTGACGAAGTTCAAAGCGTCCTCGGGCAGGCCCTCGGTCTTGGTCAGCCGCAGGCTGATCGATTTGCGGTCGGCGAGGGCACGGAACACCGCCTCGGTCCGGATGATGTCATTGGGTGAGCGCAGCATGGCGCGAAAGGCCAGGTCCCGCACCGGTTTGCGTTTGGCACAGGCCAATGTCTCAACGGCGAGGATTTGGTCGAAGGGATCCGCGCCCTCGGCTTTCACGCTCGAGATCAGGCCACGGACCTGTTCATCCGGCAAGCGTTTGAATTCCTTGCATTGCGCCGCCACGCTCTGGGCGGTCAGCACGAACAGCAGGGAGAGCAGCACTCTAATCATGTTCAACCCATTCTATCTCGAAAACGACTTCGGCGGCGGTGGCTCCCAAATAGGTAACCTTGCAACCGCCGCTTGTCACCTCTCCGCCGGGTTGGAGCCGCCGGGTTTCCGGGCTGGCCACGCGGATCGCTTGCGCCCGTCCCTCTCCCAGATATTCCGAAAGGAAACGAAACGACATCCGCCCGTCACAGAGCCGATGCGTCCGACCCTCGGTCAGGGGATGATCCTGCAGGACCAGCCGCGTGCCGTCGATCAGCGGTTGGGGGGCGGCCGGAGTTTGCTCGGATGTCTCGCCTGCCGATCGACGCCCGTCCGACACCGGAGCGCCGGTCAAATCGCCCAGGCCTCGGATGCCGAATCCCCAGTCCAAGAGGAAGAACCCGAACAGCAGCAGGGCGGCCAGAGCGGACAGGTTCTTGATCAGGGTCCATTCGCGCATCGCGTCTCGGTCATGCCTCGCCGAACGGGTCATCGCCCCAGGGGTCGTCTTCGCCGTCGACCAGATCTCCCTCGATATCGTCGCGCTCCTGGACGGGGGCCAGCACCTCCTCGGGCGCATTGGGGAGGCTGTCGAGGGGTTTGAGTGTGATCCCTTCCGGCTCGCCAAAGATCTCGACGGCGGCCAGAACCATTGGGTGGTCGCGCACCTGGGCCATCAGATCGGCCTTGGCGGCATCGGCCAGGCTGCGCAAAGTCGGGGCGCCCGCCCCCTCGACCACCGCGACCGACCAGCGCTGGCCGGTGGCAGAGGTCAGCTTCGCTCCCAGCCGCCCCGCCAGATCGGCCGGGGCGCGGCCCGTGGGTGCAAATTCCAGGAGGCCAGGGCGCAGGGTGACCAGAGAGACATGGTCCTCGACTTCCTTCACCAGCCGCAGATCCCGGCCGAGCAGGGCCGTAACATCCTCCAGCGTCGCGATCGCCGGGCCTGTTGCCAGAGCCTCGGGCGCCGGGGATGGCAGCGCTTGGGACCGCGGCTCTGTGGCCGCCAGCGCCGCGCCCGATGGCACAGGCGCGAGATGAGCGGCGGAGGGACCCGAGGGCGTGCCGGACGGCGCTGGCTGCGGCCCCGGTCCCGCCTGCCCCTCCGCCGTCAGACGGCGCACCAGATCGCCGGGGGTCGGCAGGTCGGCCACATGGGTCAGGCGGATGATTGCCATCTCGGCGGCCATCATCGCGTTGGGCGCCAGCGCCAGTTCCTCCATCGCCTTGAGCAGCATCTGCAGGCCCGGGTCAACACCCGCATCGAGAGCCGGCTGGCGAGGTCTTGCCCCCGCGCGCGTTCGTCGGCGTTGATCGTCGGGTCCTCAGCCGCTTCGGGGGAGATCTTGACGACCGAAATCCAATGGGTCAGCTCGGCCAGATCGCGCAGCACCGCGGCGGGGTCGGCGCCTTCGGCATATTGCGCGCTGAGCTCCGACAGGGCCGCCGCCGCCTCGCCCTTCATGATGGCCTCGAACAGATCAATCACCCGGCCCCGGTCGGCGAGGCCCAACATGGCACGCACATCTGCCGCCCCTTGCTCGGTCCCGCGGCCATGGGCCAGCGCCTGATCCAACAGCGAAAGCGCGTCACGGACCGAGCCTTCGGCGGCGCGAGTGATGAGGGCAAATGCCTCGCGGGTCAGGCGGCCGCCCTCCTTCTCGGCGATGCCGGTGAGATGGTCCATCATCACCTCGGGCTCGATCCGGCGCAAATCGAAGCGCTGGCAGCGCGAGAGCACGGTGACCGGCACCTTGCGGATCTCGGTCGTGGCGAAGATAAATTTCACATGCGCCGGCGGTTCCTCCAGCGTCTTCAACAGGGCGTTGAAGGCGGAGGTGCTGAGCATATGCACCTCGTCGATGATATAGACCTTGTAGCGGGCCGAGGCGGCGCGATAGCGCACCGAGTCGATAATCTCGCGCACATCGTTGACCGAGGTGTTTGAGGCCGCATCCATCTCCAACACATCGACATTGCGCCCCTCGGCGATCGAGACACAGGCATCGCAGACGCCGCAAGGATCGATGGTCGGGCCGTCGCCACGCTGGCAGTTCAGCCCCTTGGCGATGATCCGGGCGGTGGTCGTCTTGCCCACCCCGCGCACGCCGGTCATGATGAAGGCATGGGCGATCCGGTCATGGGCGAAGGCGTTCGAGAGGGTCTGCACCATCGCTTCCTGCCCGATCAGATCACGAAAATGCCCGGGCCGGTATTTCCGGGCGAGGACCTGATAGGGCTGCGATTCGGGGCTGTCGGTTGCGTCGGCCATGGGCCTGTTCTTAACCCTGCCGCGCGGGCCGCGCTAGGCCGGAGCGTCCTCGACCACGATCACCAGCGGGATCTCGCCGGGATCGGCCAAAGTCAGCACGGAGCCCGCGGCGGGCATGGGCAGCAAGGCGCTGTCGAGCAGGATCACATCCTGGCCCGGGTCGAAATCGGTGATGACCGAACCGCCCATTGCGCCATCGGCAAAGACGAACGTGTCCGCTCCGGCTCCGCCGGTCAGGGTGTCGTTGCCGCCCGAGGCGATCAGCGTATCGGCCCCGGCGCCGCCCGTCAGGGTGTCGGCGCCCGACAGATCCTCGAGCCGGTCCGCGCCGCCATTGCCGTCGAGCCGATCGTTGCCGTTGCCACCAAACAGCGTGTCCGCCCCCGTGCCGCCGGAGAGGAGATCGTTCCCGCCCTCTCCGGCGAGGCTATCCGCCCCCTGCCCGCCGAACAGCGTGTCGGCCCCGCTGCCACCCTCGACATGGTCATCGCCGGGGCCGCCTTCGAGCGTGCCGCCGCCCTGCGCCCCGTCCAGGATGTCATCGCCAAACCCGCCATAGAGCGCGTCCGCGCCCGCCTGACCGAGAAGCACATCATCGCCCACCCGGCCCAACAGCGTATCGTCGCCGCCAAGGCCGCGCAGCTCATCCGCGCCGCCGCGTCCGATCAGCTGATTGGCACCATCCTCGCCGAGGATGAAATCATCCAGATCGCTGCCCAGCACATGTTCGATCCCGACGAATGTGTCGCCCGCGGCGTCGGAAAGCAGGCCGATGCCCTGGTTCAGCCGAACGGACACCGCCGCCGGGCTGTCGCGGAAATCGACCGTGTCCTCGCCGGCCCCGCCGAAATGCGCGTCGGCCCCCGCGCCGCCGGCCAGCAGGTCGTCGCCCGCGCCGCCTCGCAGGGTATCTCCGCCATCAAAGCCCGTGACGGTCTGCGCCACGGCGAGGGCAGCATCGCCCAGCGCCACCCCGTCGGACAGCGTGAGCGTGACGGCATACTCCCCCGCCTCGGCGCCGGAGATGCGGGCTGCCAGCCGGCCGGCTTCCAGTGCATCGGCGGTGAAGGTCTGCCCTGCCCCGCCGGTCTCGCCCAGTCGAGCACCGAAGCCCTGAAGGAACGCCACCGACTTCGCGCCGCCGGGATCGGCAAACTGCACCGTCAGCCGCTGACCGGCGGAGATGTCCACCATCAGGAGATCCCGATCCTCCGCCGTCGCCAGCCTTCCCGCGACAGTCTC
>JBCBIS010000185.1:0-8138 GCA_038524325.1 Pseudomonadota bacterium | reverse complement strand
GCACCTCAGCCTCACGCAGCTTCGAAATAATCTCTTCGGGTTTGTAGCGCTTCGCGCCCATCGCTCTTCTCCTTCGAACAAGCCATTCTTCCACTCATAATGGCTGCGTTCAAAGGGCACGGGTCAGGCGGAGTATCGAGCCTCTGATCAATTCGGTGTCGGCTTCGAGCTCCATGACGATGTCTAGAATGCTGTCGCGGGGGAAAGAGAGAACGCAGTCTTCTCGACCCTCTTCGTCGAGGTCGCAGGTTACAGGCGCAGCTGGCATTTTTCGTCGGTATCACCAAAGACGCGACTGACTTGATTGCCCCGCTCGATTTCAAGCTGCAGTTCTGACTGAATTGGCAAGCGCGGTTCGACAGGCCCGCAATTGTGGATCAGATATCGAAGAACACCGTCTCGTTCTCGCCCTGCAGACGGATGTCAAAGCGATAGACGGGCGCTCCGTCGCGCAGGCTTTGTTTGGCGAGCAGGGTGGCGCGTCGGTTCTCCCACTCGATCAGATTGAGGATCGGGTCGGCCGCATTGGCCTCGGCTTCATCGTCGAAATAGATCCGGGTCGTGAGGCCGATATTGATCCCGCGCGCGACGATCCAAAGGACAATATGCGGGGCTTGCGCAGCGCCATCGCGCCCCCGGGTCGCGCCTGGCTTGACTGTGTCGAATTCCCATTCACCGGTCTCGAAATCGGTGATCACCCGGCCCCATCCCCGAAAACCTGCTTCGACCGGGCCGCCGCCCTGGGGATGCGCATAATGGCCGGCCGCGTTCGCCTGCCAGACCTCGAGCAGAGCGTCCTTTATGGGCGCTCCCATACCGTCGATCACCGTGCCTTCGACGCGTATGCGTTCGCCCATCGCATTGGGACCCGCAATGTCCCGGCCAAGCTCCCGCCGGTAGATCTCGAAACCCGCCGCGCCCGGGGCCAGACCGATATGAACGAAGGGCCCGGCGGTTTGCGAGGCGGTCTCACGGAGATAGGACAGCATCTGCGGCATGGCTCAGTTCCCCTCCGGCCGGGTCTCGAACGGGGTCGAGCGCCGGCCGCGCAGCACGATGTCGAACTTGTAGGCGATGCTGTCCAGCGGCAGGGTGGCTTTCAAGTCCAGCTTTGCGGTCAAGTCTTCGATGGCCGCCTGATCGGGGACCGTCTGGACAATCGGGCAGAGCGGGATCAGCGGATCCCCCTCGAAATAGCATTGCGTGACCAGGCGCTGGGCGAAGCTCGTGCCAAAGACCGAAAAATGGATATGGCCGGGCCGCCAATTGCTCAGATGGTTGCGCCAGGGATAGGCGCCGGGCTTCAAGGTGCGGAAGTGGTACGCCCCATTCTCATCGGTCAATGTCCGCCCGCAGCCGCCGAAATTCGGATCGACCGGGGCTAGATAGGTGTCCTTTTTGTGGCGATAGCGTCCGCCCGCATTGGCCTGCCAGATCTCGACCAGAGTGTTCGGCACCGGGCGGGCATTCTCGTCCAGAACCCGGCCGTGCAGAATGATCCGCTCGCCGATCGGGCTTTCACCCGGCTGGGCAAAGTTCGTGAGCAGGTCATTGTCGCCCGCGGCGACGTCTTCGGGACCGAACACCGGTCCGGTCAGTTCCGAAACCGTATTTTGCAGGCTGATCAACGCATAGCGCGGCGCGCGCGAGACCGAGGTCTTGTAGCCTTGTGTCAGAGCCGGCGGCTGCAATGCCCAATCGCGCGGATACAGATCTCCTGCGGACGTCATCCGTTGTCCTCCATCTCGGCATAAGTCTGTTTGGCGAGCTTGATGGCGTTGTTGGCCTTCGGCACCCCGGCATAGACTGCCACATGCAAGAAGGCCTGCATCACGTCGTCGGGTGTCGCGCCGGTATTTGCAGTCGCGCGGATATGCATGGGGATTTCGTCGAAGCTGCCCGTGGCGGCCAGCAGGGCCAGCGTCAGCATCGACCGCTCGCGCAGGGTGATTGTATCTTCGGCCCAGACCGTGCCCCAGGCACCCTCCGTGATCAGAGTCTGGAACGGCGCATCGAAGGGCGTGGTCGCGGCTGCGGCGCGGTCGACATGGTCGTCCCCCAGAACACGGCGCCGGACCGCCATGCCGCGGTGGAGGGTGGTATCAGCAGTCTTCTTGGCATCTTCCATGCCGGTCCTCCCTTGGCGCAGCGACAGACAACGTGGAGACAGACCGCCCCCGCACGGCTCAGCGTAGAGCGGATCTAGTGAACCGCAAAGACCGGTTGATCGAGGCCCAGCTCGGCCCGGATCGCTTCCGCCTCGGCCAGGGTCGCCTCGGCGCCGGCTGCACCCAGCCGGGTCTGGCAGCGGGCGAGGACCCGCAGGCCCCGCATCAGCTCGGGACGCAGGCCGACACCGCGCTGAAACGAAACGCTGTCTTCGAGATCGGCCATTACCGGCGCGGTGATCTCGTCGCCCGTGGCCAGCGCCAGCTCCGCCGCCACCCGCTGGGCGATTGACAGGCCCCATTCCTGCTCGAGCTTCAGCGCCTGATCCATCGCACGGGCCAGAGCCTCGCGCGCGGCGGGAAGGTCGCCCGCCATCAGAAACATCTTTGCATGCGCCGCCTGAAACGCCGAGATATGGAAGTCCGACCGCATCCGGCCCGCCAGTTTCAGCGCAGTGTTGAGGTGGCGCTTCGCCTCGCCGATAAAGGCGTCCTCGCCCCGGTCTTCGGCCGCCTGCAGCAACGCTTCACCGGCCCAGCCATGGGTGACCAGGCGCTGAAAGGGTTTCTGCGATGCGTCCGAGGCCTCGATGGCGCGCTCGACCCAGTCGCGCGCCTCTTCGATACGGCCCGACCAGCCCAGCACTGTGGCCATGGCAAAAGCCGCGACCGAACGCGAGGGACCATGGTTCAGCTCGTCGGCCATGGCCACCGAGCGGGCGGCAGTCTCCTCGCCCCGGGCAAAGAACCCGCCGGAGCCAAGCGCGAAGGCATAGATGCCGGTCATCACGGTCGCCTCGCGCCGGTCGCCCAGGTTTTCAAGGTCCTGGCTGTTGCGCTCGGTCAGCTCGATCCCTTTCGAGGCATGGCCGCGCAGGGAATAGAGGAAGGCCAGCAGGTTCTCGGGGCTCGAGCGCAGCTTCACATCCCCGGTCGGCTCGGCCAGGCGCTGGCCCTCGGCGGCCGCTTCCATTGCGCCGCGCTCGTCGCGCATGTCCCATTTAAGCCGGGCGATCCAATAGAGGCACTGGACCTTGCGAGGCAGGTTGCCATGCTGGTCGCAGAGGGTCATGGCCTGTTCCAGCCGGGACATATCCGCCTCGAACTCCTCGGGTTTCGACGCGCTGGTGGCCAGTTTGATGATGGCGCGGATCTTCAGCCGGTCGTTTGCCTCACCCTCGGGCAGGCCATCGATGATCCGATAGGCGGCGAGGTAATGGTGCCGCGTCTCCGGCCCTTTATAGCGGCTGGCGATCTGGTCGCCTGCCGCAGTCGCCGCTTCTGCCGCTGCCATCTCGTCGCCCGCCATCAGGTGGTGGTGATAGAAGAGATCTGGCTGGCGCACCCGCAGATCCGGGTCGAGCCCGTTCAACCCGTCGATAATCGCGGCATGGATCCGCCGCTTCTTCGACTCGAGCATCGAGTTATAGGCCGCCTCGCGGACCAGGGCGTGGCGGAATTCATAGAGCTCATGCCCCATCCCGCCGCGCTTGGTCAGAAGATCCGAGGTCGTGAGCTGCCCGAGCGCGCTGAACAGCTCCTGCCGCGAGAATGGCGCCACCGCTTCAAGCTGTGCAACGGTAAAGCGCCGGCCCAGAGCCGAAGCCCAGAGGGTCACTTCGCGCACATCGTTCATCCGGTCGATCCGGGTCATCAGCGCTTCGTTCAGGGTGGCGGGTATGTCGATCGCAACGTTCTGGTCGGACGGCTCGAACCCGTCCTCGGTCTCGCGCAGCATGCCCGAGGCGAGCAGGTTGCGGGTGATCTCCTCGATGAACAGCGGGATGCCGTCGGTCTTGTCCAGCAGATCGGCCTCCAGCGCCTGGGGCAGCGCTTTGCCCGAGGCGACGCCGCGGATCAGCCCCACGGTTTCCTGGCGCGAGAGGCGTTCCAGCCGGATCGTCTCGGCATGTTCCATCTCCTCCCAGGGGCAGACGAAATCGGGTCGGTAGCTGAAGACATAAAGCACCGGCAGCCCGGCGGTTTTGCGGATCAGATAATCCATGGTCTCGAGCGTCGAGGGATCGCACCATTGCAGATCCTCGCAAGCCAAGAGCACCGGGCGCTCGCGGGCGCGGCCAACGACCAGCGAGTGCAAGGTGGTGATGGTGCGGGCCTTGCGCTCGGCCGGGCTCATCTCGCGGGTCTCGGCATTCTCGCCCACGATCAGTGCCTCATAGAGCGGCACCAGACGGTCGGGCAGGCCGCGGCCCTGGGCGAGCTTCAACAGTTCCTTCGCCTTTTCCTTCCGATCCTCGGATCCGTCGCGATAGGTGATCCCGGCCACCCGGCGGAGTTGATCCGTGATCGGATGAAACGCCGTGCCCTGCTGATAGGAGGAGCAGAAAAAGGTCAGCCCCCGGCGGCATTCCTTCGGGACATGTTCGATCAGATGGCGCACCAGGCGGGATTTGCCGATGCCAGGCTCGCCCGAGATCAGGACCAGCCCGCCCTCGCCCGCGGTGGCCCGCGACCAGGCCCGCTCGACCCGCGCCGTCTCGGCCTCGCGCCCGATCAGCGGGGCGCTGACGCCATGGCTGTTCAGGCCCAGCTTGCCCTTGCGCTCGCTGAACCCGGTGACGCGCCAGGAATGCTGCGGCGGTAGGCCGCTGCCGACCTCGCGCAGGCCCATATCCTCGCAGGTGACGAACTCGCCCAGGAGGGAGCGCAGCGTGTCACCGATGACGATCTCGTTGACTTTGGCCAGCGATTGCAGCTTGGCCGCCCGGTTCGGGGTCTCACCCGCCACCGCATCGATATCCCCCTCGCGCGACATCCGCAGATCGCCGATCACGACGGGGCCGGTCTCGATCCCGATGCGCACATCCAGGGGGCGGCCCAGCCCGGTCTCCAGCGCATTGGTGGTGCGGATCAGCTCGAAAGCGGCCAGGATGGCCCGGCGACCATCCTCCTCATGCGCAACCGGATAGCCGAAATAGACGAAGACGCCGTCGCCAAGGAACTGCGCCACATGCCCGCCAAAACGTGAAATCACCTCGGCCGCATTGCGCTGATAAAGGCCGAGGAGTTCGAACATCCCTTCCGGGTCCAGCGACTGGCTGATCCGGGTCGATCCGACCAGATCACAGAACAGGATGGTGATGGTGCGCTTCTCGGCCTCCGCCGTCTCGGGCGGGCGCTGGGGCAGGGTGCCTTGCAGGCCCAGGCCGCGGATGGCGCGTTGCAGCCGTTTGCGCTCGCCGATGGTCAGGCCCAACTCGCGCAGATCCTCGTTGGTCAGGTCGACCAACATGTCCAGCGTGATGTCCTGCTCAGACATCCGCTGCGAAAGGATTTCGAGCCCGTGATCCGCGAGCCACGCGTCGAGATCGCTCATACCCCAGTCCTCTTCCACACGCGCCTGCATGCAAGGCGGTGGATGTCTGACCCGCCCCCCGGGTCAGAGGACGCCATACTAGTCACAAACCGGCCCAACGCAAAAGCGTGTCGCGCGCGCGTCCGGGTTCGCGCGGTGTTTCTGCAACTCTGCTGAATCGGATGGACCGCGCCGCGCCGCATCGGGTGCATCAATCGAGATGCTCGGGCCCGAAGGAGGCTGGCAGGAGGGTGCCAAGGGTGAAGCGCGCGACCTCTCCGTCCGGATCGGCGATAATGATGGGCAGATCGTCGCCTGCAAACTCGCGCAATCGTTGACGGCAGCCGCCGCAAGGCGTGCAAGGCTCCGGCCCGGGTCCCGCAATGGCAATGGCCGTAATGCGCGTGCCGCCCGCGGTGATCATGGCCCCGATGGCCGTCGCCTCGGCACATTGGCCCTGGGGATAGGCCGCGTTCTCGACATTCACCCCCAGATGCACCCGGCCTTGCTCGTCGCGCAGCGCGGCGCCGACGGCGAAGTTCGAATAAGGCGCATAGGACCGCGCGCGGATGGCAATGGCCTGGGCGATCAGGTCCTCCATCACCGCTCCTTCACATAAGGCGTGCCGAGGGCGCGCGGCGGGATCGCCCGCCCGAAGAACCCGGCGAGCAGCAGAACGGTGGCGATATAGGGCAGGGTCTGGATCAGCGCGATCGGCGCCGCGCCGATCAGCGGCAGCTCCATCCCCTGCATCCGGGCGGCGCCTGCGTCGAGAAAGCCGAACAAGAGGCAGGCGAACAACACCGGCCAGGGCCGCCATTTGCCGAAGATCATGGCGGCCAGCGCGATAAACCCCTTGCCCGCCGACATCTCACGCACGAACCCGGCCCCATGGGCGGTCGAGAGGTAGGCTCCGGCGATCCCGCACAGCAGCCCGGCGATCAGCACGGCGCGATAGCGCAACCAGATCACCGAGACCCCGGCCGAGTCGACCGCCGCCGGCATCTCCCCTACCGCGCGCAGGCGCAGGCCAAAGGTCGTCCGGCTCAGCATCCACCAGATCAGCGGCACCGAGAGAAGCGCGAGATAGACCGGCAGCGTGTGGCCCGAGATCAGCTCAACATAGACCGGCCCCAGCACCGGCACGCTGGAGAGCGTCTCGGACAACGGCAGCGAGAGGGGGCCAAACCGTTCCTCCTTGCCCAGGATCGGCGTTTGCCCGCCTTGGGCGAAGATGGCGATGCCGACCACCACCGTCAGGCCCGAGGCGAGGATGTTGATCGCCACGCCCGAGATGATCTGCTCGCCGCGATGGGTGATGCAGGCAAAGCCATGGACCAGCGCCAGGGCCAGACCGATCCCCATGGCCGCCACCAGCCCCAGAAGCGGCGCGCCGGTCAGGCTCGCCACGGCGGCGGCGGTGAAGGCTGCCGCCAGCATCTTGCCCTCGAGCCCGATATCGATCACCCCCGCCCGCTCCGAGATCAGCCCGGCCATGGCGCAGAGGATCAGCGGCGCCGAGAGGCGCAGAGTCGCGTCCAGCACCTGCAGCACCTCGATCAAGGTCATCGCGCCAACCTCCGCGACAGCCAGGGCACGAACATCAGGGCCAGCGCGCCCGAGAACAGGATGATCAGCCCCTGGATCATCAGGACCATCTCGCGCGTGATGGTCCGGAACTCGAAATCCAGTTCCGAGCCCCCCTGATAGAGCGCGCCGAAAAGGAGACTGGCCAGGATAATCCCCACCGGATGGGTGCGCCCCATCAGCGCCACCGCGATGCCGGTAAAGCCATAGCCTGCGGTGAAATTCAGCACCATCTTATGCTGCGCACCCAGGATCTCGTTGACCGCCATGCAGCCGGCCAGCGCACCCGAGATCAGCATGGCGACCAGGATCATGCGACGGACCGGGATGCCGGCATATTCCGCAGCCGGCTCCGAGGCGCCAAGCGCGCGCAGCGCATAGCCCCAGCGGGTGCGCCAGATCAAAAGCCAGACACCGAGGCAAGCCAGCAGCGCGAGCGGAAAGGCCAGGTTCAGCGGCGTGGTGGTCGCCTCAAACCCCAGCCCGCGCCAGACATCGTGGAGAAACGGCAGTTGCGCCGCCTCACCGATCTCGCGCGTCTGGGGTGAGCTCTGGCCCACCCTCTGAAGCGGCCCGGCCAACAGGCTGACCATCAGCCCGGCGGCGATGAAGTTGAACATTATGGTCGTAATGACCACATGGCTGCCCCGCCAAGCCTGGAGATAACCGGGGATCGCCGCCCAGGCCGCGCCGAACAGGGCCGCCCCAGCAATGGCCAGCGGGATCAGCATCAGACCCGGAAGCACGGCATCGAGTGCCAGACAGACGAGGATGGCGCCGAGTCCACCAAGATAGGCCTGCCCCTCCCCGCCGATATTGAACAGCTGCGCCTGAAAGGCGACGGCCACGGCCAGCCCGGTGAAGATGAAATTGGTGGTGTAATAGAGGGTATAGCCCAACCCTCCATCATAGACGAAGGCCCCGGCGACCATAACCGAGAGCGCGCGGAACGGGTCTTCTCCGATCATCGCCACGACAATCCCGGCGACGAGAAAGGCGAGTGCCAGATTCATCAGCGGGATCAGCCCGAAATCGGCCCAGGCAGGAAGCTTGGTCATGACGCCCCC
>JBCBIS010000184.1:0-8144 GCA_038524325.1 Pseudomonadota bacterium | reverse complement strand
ATTCGCCAAGGGCTGAGCGCCTCGGGCCAGGGTGGCCGCCAGCGGCCGCCCCTCCCACAGCCCCTCGACGCTGGTTACGGCGAAGCGGGCATAGAGTTCCTCCTTGAACCAGCCACCCTCGCGGACCCGGCGGATTGCCTCGCGGTGATGCTGGCTACGATAGGCGAAATCCTGCATGGCCCGGTCGTCCTGCCAGATCGAGAAGGTGACCTGCTGCAGCCAGGGAACCTCGCCCATGCCGACTTTCATGAGCAGCTGATCTTCGCCCCGAATCGTGCCCTCGATCCCCGGCACATTGCGCCAGAAGCCGCGCATGGCGCTCGGGTGGAGAGTCGCGCGGGTCAGCACGGCGATGGGGCTGGGGCGGGCGTCCCCGTCGGTCCGGAAGGGCGCCTGCCCATCCCAGGCGCCGCGGCTGGAGACGGGGGAGAGGAGCAGATCCGCCGTCTCCGCCGCCCGCCGGCGGTAGCGGGCGAAGACCGGTGCTTCGGCGAGGCGGGCCCGAGCGGTCGCCCCATCCGGCCAGACGGTCATCAGGGCATAGACGGCGAGATTCGGGACGGGCGTGAACCCCTCGCCGGTCCCGGTGCCGAACATCTTGTGGAACTCGAGCCCCGGCAGCCCCGCCAGCGCCCGGCGCGCCATCCCCATCTGCGCGAAGGCCCAGGCTTTGCGCCAGCCGGTGAACCGGTAGAGCGAGAGGGCGACGGTCTGCATGCGGGCCTCCAAATGAAAAGGGGCGGGGGAGTGTGCCTCCCCCGCCCCGGTGTCGCTGCGAAGCGCGGGATCAGCCGCCGACTTCGCCGTCCCAATTGGCGGGGGCGTAGTTGTGCTTCTCGGCCCAGCCATACCAGTCGTCGACCACCGGTCCGGTCAGCAGGATCCCGATCCCGCCGGTCAGCGTGGTCAGCACCGCGAACCACCAGGCCCAGCGGTGGATCGACTCGATCGAGGCGTTAAAGCCCATGCACCAGCGCCAGAACAGGGCGCCCCGCTCGGCCGCCGTTCCACGGTCGGTGATCTGTTCGATCTCCCGCTCACCACCGACCCGGGTCGTTGCCAGGATCGTGGCGGCATGCATCGCGAACAGGACCGCCGAGCCATAGAGGAACACGATCGAGAGCGCGTGGAACGGATTGTAGAACAGGTTGCCCCAGTTCAGCGAGAAGTTCTGGGTCCAGTCCAGGTGGCTGAAGATGCCATAGGGCACCGCCTCGGACCAGCTGCCCATGGCCAGCGGGCGGAAGAGGCCCAGCACCAGGAACAGCCAGATGGCCGAGGCAAAGGCCCAGGCGACATGGGTGCCCATGCCCAGCGCCAGCGCCCGGCAATAGGTCCGCACCCACCAGGCCAGCACCGAGACTAGGAGGAAGAAGCTGGCCAGGAGGAAATAGCCGCCCTCACTCCAGGGGATCAGCAGCTTCAGCCCGTGTTCCTCGAGCGGCGGATCCAGCGACAGCCAGAAGAGCTGCTTGAAGAACAGGCCGATCGACCAGTCGACCTGATCCCAGTACCAAAAGCCCACCATGGTGAACCAGAGCGTGCCGGTCACAAGGGCCAGGATGCCCCAGAAGCCGAGATAGATCGGCCCGAACTGCGCATTGCCGAAATAGCCGGCCCAGCTCGAGAATGTCGGGATGCCCCAGCGGTCGCCGAAGGTCTCGTCGATTGCCACGCCCATTTCCTTCGGTCCGCGGACCTGGGTTTGGGTGAAGATGTTCTGATATTCAAACATGTGCTCTCTCCTCCCTCAGAAATCCGAGCCTTCGGGGTCGGCGGGCCAGATCGGCAGCTCGCGCCACCACTCCCACCATTCCGGCCAGCTTTCGGTCCAGAGCGTGCCGGTGACCAGCATGCAGAGCGCCGAGAAGAACCCGGCCCCCAGAGCCAGGAACAGGCCCAGGCGGTGGATCCCCAGCGTGCCGATCGAATATCCGATTGTGTCGCGGAAGAACGTATCCTCGTATTCCGGCGATTTGACCGGGCCGGAGGAGGGGTTAACCGCCGACAGGATCAGCGACCCGTGCAAGGCCAGCGCGAGACAGTTCGTGAAGAAGAACGTGATCGCGATCATGTGCAGCGGGTTGTAGTGGAACGCCGCGTACCAGTAGCCGATATTGTTCACCCAATCGAGGTGGCTCCAGATCCCATAGGGGAAACCGTGCCCCCAGGCGCCCATCCAGAGCGGCCGGATTACCACCAGCGACACATAGGCGAAAACCGCCACCGAGAAGGCAAAGGGCACGTGCAGGCCCATGCCGAGCTTTCGGCTGATCTCGACCTGTCGCATGATCCAAGAGCCAAAGGCCCCGATCGCGCAGATCGTCACGATCTGCCAGATCCCGCCCTCGGCCATAGGGGCCATCGCCAACCCATTATCAATGCTGGGCGGGTTGATCGAGAGAGTCCAGGGGTTCCAGGTGCCCCCCAAAGCCGCGCCCCAGAATATCAGCACCGTGCCAATAAAGCTGAAGAACAGCGTCGTGACGCCGAAGAAGCCAACCCAGAACGGCCCGACCCAGAAGTCAAACAGGTCGCCGCCGATGAGTGTTCCCCCCCGTACACGATATTTCTTTTCGAAACTGAGCATTGCCATCGTTCAATCCTCCGGACGGGAGTGGTCCCGAGCCTCCATCGGCCATATCGTTAGGGTTTGACGGCGGGCGCGGGACGCCCGCCATCGGTTTGTGGATCGTCAGATCAGCCGGCGAACCAGTTGAACCGCTCTGTCGAGAGCAGCACCAAGTGGATCATCGCGGCCAGCGCGAACAGGAACACGCCTTGTGCAACCAGCACCCGGCGCGGGTCCCAGACGAGCCAAATCTTGTAGAATTTGCTCATATCGAACATCGCGTCACCCGATCAGTTTGGTCACGGTGTCGAGCACCGCATACCCTTCGTCCCCTGGGATCCAGGGGCGCCACAGCCACACCAGCAGGTGGGCCACAACGGCAACGGCGGTAAAGAGCGTGAAGCCACTCATGTAGACTTCATGGAACTCCTTGGCCTCGTTATCCGTCAGACCCGACCAGTGCACCTTGTCATCAGCCATCGAACTTCCTCCGGCTAATAGGCTTCTCGGCCCGTTACCGCACCAATCCCGTGCGGCGAGGATCGCCTTGGCGGGTCATCCGCCGCAGCACTCCGCCAGGGTTCCCCCCGCCGGAACTCGGCCCCCTTCAATGCATGAAGGCGAAGGGGATAATCGTGTTGGCCATCGAGCGTGCTTCGCTCAGCACGCCCGGGCGCCGGCCCGCGCCGTCCCAGGGCAACAGGCGCATCACCAGCGCCACGGCCAGGAACAGCGGAAAGCTGCAATAGAAGATCACCCGATAGTCACGCTCCTTCGCGCGGGAGAGCGGGCGCGGGGTCAGTCCCTCGGTGACACTGGTCATGTGGTCTCCTCTCTTTTAGGCCGTTGGGGCCATGCTTGGCGGGCGGTGCTCATGCGACCTCCCGCAATTCGGTGAGAACATCGGCGACGGTCTCGGCCGTCACTTCCTCGGCGCCCAGACGGCGGGCGGCGGCCTCGGCCGCATCGCGCAGGCGTTTGGCGGCCGAGATCCGGGCGATCACAGGGTGGCGGGCAACGGCGGCATCCAGAGCCTCCTGCGCCTCCGCCTGCCAGGGCAGGGCCTTGAGGATCCGCGCAGGGGTCGCCGCGGCTTTGTCCATCTCGGTCGAGAGCGGCAGGATGTGGAACAGCGCATCGAACAGCGCGTTCGCCACCTCCTGGATCATCCAGGTCGCCCCGGCATAGCCCATATAAGGCGTCCCCGTATGCCGCCGGATCGCAGTGCCAGGGAAGGAAACGGGGATATAGATGCTGCGCCCCCCGCTCTCGGCCAGATACATGCGTTCATTGTAGGAGCCGAAGACGATCATCGCCGGGCTCTCTGCCATTGCCTGTTTCACGGCCTCATTGTCGGTCTTCTCACCCGGGCGGCGGGCAAAGCAGAACTGGCAGGGGAAGCCGAGATCCTCCTCGAGAAAATTCCGGATCCCCCGGGCATAGGTCTCGCCCGCCACGATTCCGAAACTGGCCGTGGCGTAGAAATCCTGGGTGACCGAGCGCCACAGATCCCAGAGCGGCTTGATCGTGGTGTGCTTCTCCCGCGCGATGAACGGTTCGGGGTCCAGGCCCGTCAGCTCGCCCAGCTTGCGCAGGAAGGCGGTGGTCGAGTGCAGGCCGATGGGCGCCTGCAGATAGGGCTTGTCCAGCTCCTCACAGAGCAGCCGCCCGAATTCGCGATACATGCAGATGTTCACATCCGCATCCACCAGGCGGCCGACATCGGCCAGATGCGAGCCCAGCGGGAAGACCATATTGATTTCGCAGCCGATCCCCTCAGCCAGGCGCCGGATCTCGGCCAGATCCGAGGGCATGTTGAACTGCCCGTATTGCGGCCCGATGATGTTCACGCGGGGCGCGTCGCCCTCGCGGCGGGGGCGGGGTTTGGGCCGCTTGCCCGCCTTGATCCCAAACTCCTTGAACAGCCACAGCAGGGCACGGTCGGCGCTCTGCCACTGATCCTCGTCGATCGTGCGGGGCAGGAAGCGTTTGATATTGGTGCCCTCGGGAGTCACGCCGCCGCCGATCATCTCGGCAATCGAGCCGGTGACGACCACCGCGGGCTCGTCCTTGCGCAACGTGCCCCAGGCGCGTTTCATCGCGCCTTCGGTGCCGTCGCGGCCGAGTTCTTCCTCGGCGAGGCCGGTCACCACGATGGGCAGCTCATGCGGCGGCAGACCGTCGGTGTAGTGCAGGACCGAGGTCACTGGCAGGTTCTCGCAGCCCACAGGGCCGTCGATGATCACCTGCAAGCCTTTGATCGCCGTGAAGGCATAGACCGAGCCCCAATAGCCCCCGGCGCGGTCGAGATCGAGGATCATCATGAGACGCCCTCCCCGATACCCTCGTCGAAATCCTTCGACTTGACCTGCATCCGTTCCAGGTTGCGGGCGTATTTCTTGCGGAATTCCGGGCGGGGGCGCGGCGTGTCCTCCCAGATCCCGGCAGTCTCGTCATGGCCGGTGCCCTCGAAGAAGGCCCGCATCCGGTCGAAGCGCGGTTTCGAGCCCATGGCCCCGTTCACAACCTGCGCCAGCGAGCCGGCGCCCGCCGGGCCCATCAGCGGCCGGGCGGAGATCAAGTTGGTGAAGTAAAGCGCCGGGATCGCCGCCTCTTTCGCATGCTGCACGACCGGGGTGGTGCCGATGGCGAGATCCGGCTGGAATTCATTCACCGCCGCGATGTCCTGCTCCAAAGACGCGCGGTAAGTGACTGAGATTCCGCGCGCATCCAGCCACTCGCGATC
The DNA here is from genome assembly GCA_038524325.1 of Pseudomonadota bacterium. Classification (GTDB taxonomy): domain Bacteria; phylum Pseudomonadota; class Alphaproteobacteria; order Rhodobacterales; family Rhodobacteraceae; genus Thermohalobaculum. Next base: position 2,826 of record JBCBIS010000184.1, on the reverse strand, counting down.
CACTTTGGACCAATCGTTCTTGGGGCATGCGGTGCCGACATAGCGGACATCGGCGCCGCTTTCGACGAGCAGGCGGGCGACCAGCAGTTCCGAGCCTTCATAACCCGAGACGGTCACCCGGCCCTTGATCGGCGTCTTGGCGAGAGCGCTTCTCGCAGCCCCGGCAAAGGCGTTCTGGGCGGCGGCCACCTTGTCAGTGGCGATCCCGCAGGTCTCGCCAATCGCGGCCAGCCAGTCATGCGTACCCTCGGCCCCCACGGGAGCGGAGCCCAGCACCGGCCGCCCGGCGGTCGTGAACTGCCGGATCGAGTCGGTATAGAAGGGATGGATCGCCGCCACCGCCGCGCAGTCGAGCGCTGCGTAAAGCTCGCGCCACTCCCGCGTCGGCACCACGGGACCAGCGGCCAGGCCCATCGGCGCCAGCATCTGCCCGATCATCACCGGGTCGGCGGGAAACATCTCGCCCAGCAGGGTGATGGTCGGCAGATCCGAGGCGCCGCCCTTGGGTGCTGCCACCGGACCGGCCTCGGCCTCCTCGCGCGCGTATTTCAGCATGGCCCCCGCAAGGACGTCTTTCGCTTCCGCATGGGTCGGCACGCCAAAGCCTGGCACATCGATGCCAACAATGCGCACGCCGTTGATTTCCTTGGGCAAAAGTTGCAGAGGAACACCGCTCGCGGTCGGCACGCAGAGATTGGTCACCACCACGGCATCGTATTTTTCCGGGTCGGCCAGGGCGTGGACAGCGTCGCGGATATCCTCGAACAGTTTGCCCGTCACCAGAGTCTCGGAATTGAACGGAACATAACCAACCGTGCGCCGCGCACCATAGAAGTGTGAAGTGAAGGTCAGCCCGTAAACACAGCAGGCAGAACCAGAAAGCACCGTTGCTGTTCTTTTCATCCGCAGCCCGACGCGCAGGCTGCCAAAGGCTGGGCACATGCTCTGCGGCTTGTCATGCGGGCCCTGTGGATAATCCTGTGCGTAACGCTCCAGAACCTCGGATTTGCCGGCGCTCTCGGCGGCCCGGCGCATCTCGTCGGCCCCGGCATGACAGCCGACGCCATCGCCCGCGACCTGGGGCGGCGTTTCGGCCATGTCACGGGGCAGATCGTCCATCATTCCGGGCGCTCCGCCAGCCGGCGAAGGCCTTCCTCGGCCCGGGCGAGCGCGTCGAGATCAAACATTGTCGTAGACCACTTCGAGCGAGGGTTTCGGGGTCCAGTCCAGGCCGCGCATATCGGCCTCGGAGGCAGGCTCCATCACAAAGCCGGTGTCCTGGCTCTCGCCATCGAACAGCTCCAGCAACCCGTCGCCGGAGAGGGGAGAAGGCTGTTGCGGGGGCGCCGCGGCCACCTGTTCCGCGAGTCCGGCGAAGAGGCTGCCCCATTGGCCGTCCGGTTTGCCGACAATCTCGTAATTCGCGGATTTGCGGCGGAGATCATCATCCGCGGGAATGGCGGCGAGGATCGGGATGCCGACCGCATCGGCAAAGGCCTGCGCCTCGCCCGTGCCATCGTCCTTGTTCACCACCAGGCCCGCGACGCCGACATTGCCGCCGAGTTTGCGGAAATACTCCACCGCCGAGCAGACATTGTTGGCCACATAGAGGCTCTGCAGGTCGTTCGAGCCGACCACGATCACCTTCTGGCACATGTCCCGCGCGATCGGCAGACCGAAGCCGCCGCAGACCACATCGCCGAGGAAATCGAGCAGCACATAGTCGAAATCCCAGTCGTGAAAGCCCAAGGATTCCAGTGTCTCGAACCCGTGGATGATGCCGCGACCGCCGCAGCCGCGGCCAACCTCGGGCCCGCCCAGCTCCATCGCATAGACCCCGTCGCGCTTGAAGCAGACATCCGAGATGGTCAGCTTCTCGCCCGCCAGCTTCTTCTTGGTCGAGGTTTCGATGATGGTCGGACAGGCCTTGCCGCCGAACAGCAGGCTGGTCGTGTCGGATTTCGGGTCGCAGCCGATCAGCAGCACGCGCTTGCCCTGCTGCGCCATCATGTAGGAGAGGTTGGAGAGGGTGAAGCTCTTGCCAATCCCGCCTTTGCCATAGATCGCAATGACCTGCGTCTCTTTCTTGACCTCGCCGGTATGAACCGGATCGGGGTCGATCGCAGCTTCCTCGCGCAGCGAGACGGCCTGACCAGCTTCGAGTTTGATCGGTTCGGGCGCTCCATCGGCGGGGGTCATGCCGCATTCCTCCAGTCCAGGATCATCTTCAGGCAGCCCGCGTCTTCGAAGGCAGTGCGATAGGCGGAGGCGGCGTCTTGCGGCCGCGCCTCATGGGTGATGAGGCCCGCGAGGGAAAGCTGTCCATCGGCCACGAGGCGGGTCACCGCGGCCATGTCCTCGGGCGTCCATTCGGCGGCAACGGCCAGCTTGGCCTCGCGCATGAAGGCCATCGGAAAGGCAAAGTCCAGGCGCTGGGGATAGAAGCCCGCGAGCAGGATTTCTCCGCCCTTGGCCAGCCGACCGATCAGCGTGTCGAGGATGGTCGGATCGCCGCTGACATCGCAGATGCCGGAATAGTCGCGGCGGAGGTCATCTTCGGGCGCGATCACGGGATAGGCGGCGGCGTCGCGGCGGTCGCGATTGGTCTCCCAAACCGTGGGCGCGCCGCCTTCGATGATTGCCAGCCGGGCCAGCAAGCGGCCGAGCACCCCGTGGCCGACGATCAACTCCGGCAGGGCGCGGGCGGTGCGCAGGGCATGGTGCGCCGTGGCGGCCAGCGCCAGCAGGGTCGCCTCGGCGCCGAGATCCCGGGGCACGGAGACAGCGCGCGCGGCCGGCAGGATCACCCGCGCGGCGGTGCCGCCG
>JBCBIS010000183.1:0-8323 GCA_038524325.1 Pseudomonadota bacterium | reverse complement strand
GAGCAGCACCGAGCCCGCGATATAAGCCATCGCCAGCGCCGGCTTGCCCCGTTCGATCAGGCTCAGCACATCCAGAGAAAACGCCGAAAAGGTCGTGAACCCCCCAAGCACCCCAGTCATCGCAAAGGGGGCCCAGCGTGCCCAGGCTCCGGCCCGCTCCATCAAGACCACCGCCAACACCCCCATGGCCAGAGAGCCGAGTACATTCACCAGCAACGTGCCCCAGGGAAAGCCCGGCCCCAGCAGCCGCAGCGCCCAATGCCCAACCAGAAACCGCGCCGAGGCGCCCAGCGCCCCACCCGCGGCGACCATGGCCAGCTTTGACATCATCCCTGCCGCTCCTTGCGCAGTTTCGCAAACCAGGCCAGCCGCTTGCCCATCTCCCGCTCGAAGCCGCGCTCGACCGGCTGGTAGAGATCGGCCCGCGCCATGCCCTCCGGGAAATAGCTCTGACCCGAGAACCCGTCCTCCGCGTCATGGTCATAGGCATAACCCTTGCCAAAGCCCTGCTCGGCCATCATCTCGGTCGGCGCGTTCAGGATGTGATCCGGCGGCGGCATCGAGCCAGTGCGCTTGGCAATCTTTCGTGCCGCCTTATAGGCGGTATAGGCCGCGTTCGATTTCGGGGCCAGCGCCAGATAGATCACCGCTTGTGCCAGCGCCAGCTCTCCTTCGGGGCTCCCCAGCCGCTCGAAGGTCGCCCAGGCGTCCAGGCAATGGCGCTGCGCATCCGGGTCGGCCAGGCCGATATCCTCCACCGCCATCCGGGTGATCCGGCGCGCGAGATAGCGCGGGTCCTCCCCCGCCTCCAGCATCCGCGCCAGCCAATAGAGGCTGGCATCCGGGTCCGACCCCCGCACCGATTTATGCAAGGCCGAGATCAGGTTGTAATGCCCGTCCCCCGCCTTGTCATAAACCGGCGCCCGGCGTGTCAGCCGGCGGATCAGGTCGGGTGTGTCGACGGCGCCCGGCCCGAACCCGGCGGCCTGCTCGACCAGGTTCAGCAAGGTCCGGCCATCGCCATCGGCCATGGCCACCAGCGCCGTCCGCGCCGGGGCGGTCAGGGGCAGCGGACCGGTCTCAGCCTCGGCCCGATCCAGGATCCGCATCAGATCCTCGACATCCAGCCGGCGCAACCGCAGCACCTGCGCCCGGCTGAGCACCGCGGCGTTCAACTCGAAGCTCGGATTTTCGGTGGTCGCCCCCACCAGGGTGATCACCCCCGCCTCCATATGCGGCAGAAACCCGTCCTGCTGCGCCTTGTTGAACCGGTGGATCTCGTCGACAAAAAGCAGCGTGCCCCGGCCATTGGCGTGGCGCAGCTTGGCCGCCTCGAAAACCTTTTTCAGATCGGCCACGCCCGAGAAGATCGCCGAGATCTGCTCGAAGGCCATATCGGTCTCATCCGCCAGCAGCCGGGCGATCGTGGTCTTACCAACCCCCGGCGGCCCCCAGAGGATCAGGCTGGAGAGCTGCCCCGCCGCCAGCATGGCGCCCAGCGGGCCTTCCGGCCCAAGCACATGGTCCTGGCCCACCACATCCGACAGCCGGCGCGGCCGCATCCTGTCCGCCAGCGGGCGCGGCCCTTCGGCAGCAGGGTCTTGACTGGCGAACAGGTCGGCCATCACCCCCCGATCCGGATCGTGCCGCGCTTGCCGCCGCGCTCGACCTCGAGCAGCAGCCCCCCGGGCGCGAGCAAGCCGGGCAGGTCGCGGGTGCGCCCCACCGGCGTGCCATTCACCGCAAGCAGCAGGTCGCCCGGGCGCAATCCGGCGCGGCGAGCCCGGTCCCGGGCGCGCAGCACCAGCACTCCCTCGGCGCCTAGGCCGAGACCGAACTCGTCGATCACCGCAGGGTTGACATTGCTCACGCTCAGCCCGCGCAGCGCACCACCTTCGACGGTCAGCGCATCGCGGGCCGGGCTGTCGGGCGCGGGTTGGAAGCGGAGGGTCGCCTGCCGCGCGGCCCCGCCCCGCAGATAGGTCGCGCTGGCGCTGCGCCCGGTGCCGATCGTCGCGGCGCGGAAAACCAGCTCGGTCAGCGCATCGACCGGGTCGCCATCCAGCTCGGTCAGCACATCGCCGGGCTCGAGACCGGCGAGCGCGAAGGGGCTGGTCGGGTGGAGCTGTTCGATCAGCACGCCCTGCGGCCGGTCAAAGCCCAGCGCTTCGGCCAGTTCTCCGGTCACGTCTTGCCCGGTAAGGCCCAGCCAGGGCCGGTCGAGCATCGTCAGGCCCTGATTGGCGCTTTCGATCACGCGGGCCACCAGATTGGCAGGCACCGCAAAGCCGATCCCGTTCGACCCGCCCGAGCGGCTGACGATCGCCGTGTTCACCCCCACCAGACGTCCGGTCATGTCGACCAGAGCGCCACCGGAATTGCCCGGATTGATCGGCGCATCGGTCTGGATGAAATAGCCCCCGCCCCGGCCCCGCGCGCCACCGGTCCGCGCCAGTGCGGAGACGATGCCCGAGGTGACCGTCTGGCCGACGCCGAACGGGTTGCCGATGGCGAGCACCAGATCGCCCACCTCCAGCGTGTCGCTGTCGCGCAGCTCCAGTGCCGGCAGGTCCGAGGCGCGGCGGGTGCGCAGCACGGCCAGATCGCTCTCCTCATCGCTGAGGATCACCTCGGCCTGAAACTCGCGCCGGTCGTTCAGGATCACCGTGATCTCATCGGCATCGCCGACCACATGGTGGTTCGAGACGATGACGCCGGAGGGATCGACAATCACGCCGGACCCCAGCGAGTTCTCGACCCGCCGTCCCGAACCGGGGAAAAAATCGCCAAAAAAGTCACGAAAGAACGGGTCATTGGCGAAGGGAGAGCGCCGCTCCACCACCTTCTTGGTATAGATGTTGACCACCGCCGGGGCGGCCTGCTTGACCACGGGCGCGAAGCTGAGCGTGATCTCGGATTGGGTGCGGGGCACCTGGCGCTCCAGCGCGTTGGCGATCAATGTGACCCGTCCCGGGGGCTCAGCCGATTGCGGTGGCGGCGCGCAGGCCGCCAGCAAACCAAGGGCAAAGATCGGGAACAGGCGCATCTCTCTCCTCATCGGGCTGGGCCGGGGTGATGCCAATGTAGGCGGTTTTGCGGATATGCAAAAGGGCGGCCCGCCGGACCGCCCCCTGCAATTCGCGCCTGCAAGTCGTTCTGTGCAGACAGCTCTGGCCGGATTACTCGGCGTCCGCCATGGCCTCTTCTTCGACGAGGCGGGCGCGGTCGCCAGCGCCTTTGGCATCCGGATCGCGATCGACCAGCTCGATGATCGCCATCGGCGCCATATCACCATAACGGAACCCGGCCTTCAACACACGGGTATAGCCGCCGGGGCGATCCTTGTAGCGCTCGCCCAGCACGTCGAACAGCTTCTTGACCGCCGGTTCCTGACGGATCTTGGACACGGCCAGACGGCGGGCATGCATATCTCCGCGCTTGCCCAGCGTGATCAGCTTGTCGACGATGGATTTCAGTTCCTTGGCCTTGGGCAGGGTCGTCTTGATCTGTTCGTGTTCGATCAGCGAGCAGGCCATGTTTGCGAACATCGCCTTGCGATGCTCATGCGTGCGGTTCAGGCGGCGATAGCCGCGGGCATGTCTCATACCGTTTCTCCATTTCAGGTTTTATACTTTGTCCGAGACCTGTTGCGGCCTCTCCTTGGGGCTGTCGCCCGGTCGTGCCCGCCCCCTCACACACAAAGCGGGGGCGGGAAAGGCTCAGAACTGGTCTTCGAATTTCTTCGCCAGATCCTCGATATTGTCCGGCGGCCAGTCCGGGATGTCCATGCCGAGATGGAGGCCCATGGTGGTGAGCACTTCCTTGATCTCGTTCAGTGATTTCCGGCCGAAGTTCGGGGTGCGCAGCATCTCGGCTTCGGTTTTTTGGATCAGGTCGCCGATATAGACGATGTTGTCGTTCTTCAGGCAGTTGGCCGAGCGGACGCTGAGTTCCAGCTCGTCCACCTTCTTCAGCAACAGCGGGTTGAACTCCAAATCCTCGCCTTCATCGGCGCGGCCAGCCTCTTTCGGCTCGTCGAAGTTGATGAAGGTTTGGAGCTGATCCTGAAGGATCCGCGCGGCATAAGCCAATGCGTCATCCGGGCTCAGCGTTCCATCCGTCTCGACCGTGATCGACAGCTTGTCATAGTCGAGCACCTGCCCCTCGCGGGTCGGATCGACTTTATAGCTGACCTTGCGCACCGGCGAGAACAGCGCGTCGACGGGGATGAAGCCGATGGGCGAATCCTCGGGCCGGTTCTTGTCGGCGGCGACATAGCCCTTGCCGGTCGAGACCGTCAGTTCCGCGTGGAAGCTGGCGCCTTCGTCCAGATGGCAGATCACGTGGTCCTTGTTGATGATGTCCACGCCTGCGATCTCGGTGATATCCGCCGCGGTCACAACACCCGGGCCCGTGGCCGAGAGTTGCAGGCGCTTGGTCCCCTCCTGATCCATCGCAACCGCGATGCCCTTGAGGTTCAGCACGATATCGGTCACATCTTCGCGCACGCCCGAGACAGACGAGAACTCGTGCAGCACGCCATCGATCTGTACCGCAGTGATGGCAGCCCCTTGGAGCGAGGACAGCAGCACGCGGCGCAGCGCGTTGCCCAGCGTCAGGCCAAAGCCACGCTCCAGCGGTTCGGCAACGGCGGTGGCGGTGCGGGTGGGGTCCACCCCGGGCGCAATCTCCAGCCCGTGGGGTTTGATAAGCTCTTGCCAGTTCTTATGGATCACTTCGGGCCCTCCATTCTAGTGGCGCACCGGATCCGGTCGGGGCGACACGCTCGAGGAATGACAAAAGCCCCTGTCCCACGACGGGGACGGGGCCCTTGCCGAAAAACGAATTGTCAGACGCGCCGGCGCTTGGGCGGGCGGCAGCCGTTATGGGCAATCGGGGTCACGTCCTTGATCGCGGTGATCGTGAAGCCGACGGCTTGAAGCGCGCGCAGCGCCGACTCACGGCCCGAGCCGGGACCCTGCACCATCACTTCCAAGGTGCGCATGCCATGCTCGGCGGCCTTTTTACCGGCATCCTCGGCCGCCACCTGCGCGGCATAGGGGGTCGATTTCCGCGAGCCCTTGAAGCCCATCATCCCTGCCGAAGACCACGAGATCGCATTGCCCTGGGCATCCGCAATCGTGATCATCGTGTTGTTGAAGGACGAGTTCACATGGGCGACGCCCGAGGTGATGTTCTTGGAAACCTTGCGCTTCGTGGGGCGCTTACCTTGAGCCATGGGTGCCTCTTATTTCTTTTTGCCGGCGATCGGCTTGGCCGGGCCCTTGCGGGTGCGGGCATTGGTGTGGGTGCGCTGGCCGCGGACCGGCAGGCCGCGGCGGTGGCGCAATCCGCGATAGCAACCCAGATCCATCAGGCGCTTGATGTTCACGGCGCGCTCGCGGCGCAGATCGCCTTCGACCTGCAGGTTGGCGTCGATATACTCGCGGATCGCCAGGACATCGGCATCCGAGAGCTCGTTCACCCGGCGCTCGGTGGTCACGCCGACGGCCTCGCAAACCTGCTTGGCGGTGGTCTGACCGATGCCGTGGATATAGGTGAGCGCGATATGCACCCGCTTGTTCGTAGGAATGTTGACACCCGCGATGCGCGCCACTGCTTTGCTCCGTTCCTCGCCGGTCCGCCCCGGCGCCTGAAATCCCTCTGACCGGTCCCCGCCACCGTGCCGCGCCCTGTCGCCCGATCAAATGGATCGCGTGGCGACGGCAGGCGCGCTCGACAGACTCAAGAGCCGGAAGAAGCGCGAATATACCCAGCCCGCTTTCGCCGTCAACCCAGTGTCAAGACTTTATTTTTCCGCTGCGCGCCCCGCGCGGCAACTCAGCCCAGGGCGGCGTCGATGGCCGAGGTCACATCGGCGATCGGGGCCATGCCGTCCACCCGCTTCAGCTTACCCTGCCCGTCGTAGTAGGCAATCAGCGGCGCGGTATCGCCGTGATAGGCGGTGAGGCGCACGCGGACCGCCTCGGCATTGTCATCGGCCCGGCGTTTGAACTCGGTGTTCCCGCATTTGTCGCAAACACCCTCGACAGCGGGTTTCTTGGCGGTGTCGTGATAGCCCTCGCCGCAATTGGCGCAGGTGTAGCGGCCCGAGACGCGGTCGACCAGAAGCTCGTCATCGACCTCCATCACGACGACGGCGTCCAGGGTCATGCCCTTCTGGTCCAGCAGCGCGTCCAGGGATTCGGCCTGTGCCGCGGTGCGGGGATAGCCGTCGAAGATCACGCCGCCCGCCACATCGGGCTGGTCCAGCCGGTCCGAGACGATGCCTGTGACGATCTCGTCCGAGACGAGGTTGCCCGCATCCATCACCGCTTTGGCTTGCTTGCCAATCTCGGTCCCCGCCTTCACCGCCGCGCGCAGCATGTCGCCGGTCGAGAGCTGCACCATGCCCCGGCTCTCCATCAAGAGGCGCGCCTGCGTCCCCTTGCCCGCGCCCGGCGGGCCCAGAAGGATGATATTCATTCGCCGTTTCCCCCGAACTTTTTTGTTTGTTCTGAGTTATCCCCGTGGGCGCGAACCCCGGGCCGTTGCACGCGCACGGCTGCGGCCCTTACCGCTCAGCCGCGATTTCTCGATCAAGCCTTCGTATTGATGCGCCAGCATATGGCTCTGCACCTGGGTGATCGTGTCCATGGTGACCGAGACCACGATCAACAGCGAGGTCCCGCCGAAATAGAACGGCACCCCGACATTCGCGATCAGAAGCTCCGGCAGCAGACAGACGATCACCAGATAGATCGCGCCGATGACACTCAACCGCGTCAGCACCCGGTCGAGATACTCCGCCGTCGGCTTGCCCGGGCGATAGCCGGGGATGAACCCGCCATGCTTTTTCAGATTATCTGCGACATCCTCCGGGTTGAAGACCACCGCGGTGTAGAAGAACACGAAGAAGACGATCAGGGCCGAGAACAGGATCAGGAACAGCGGCTGGCCATGGCCCAGCAGCGCCGCCACAGTGCCGAGCCAGCCATCCGCCTGCCCGTCCGCAGCCGAGAAACTGGCGATCGTCGTCGGCAGCAGCAGCAGCGAGGAGGCGAAGATCGGCGGGATCACGCCGGCGGTGTTCAGCTTCAGCGGCAGGAACTGGTTCTCGCCGCCGGTCATCTTCTGGCCGGAGACCTGGCGTTTCGGGTACTGGATCAGCACCCGGCGCTGAGCCCGCTCGACATAGACAACGGCATAGATGACGATAATCGCCAGCAACATGATGCCGATGATGACCAGCGTGTTGAGTTGCCCGGTCCGACCCAGCTCGAAGAATTGGGCCATCGCCGAAGGCAGTTCGGCCACGATGCCCACAAAGATGATCAGCGAGATCCCGTTGCCGATGCCCCGTGCGGTGATCTGCTCGCCCAGCCACATCAGGAACATCGTCCCGCCGACCAGGGTAATCACCGCCGAGGCGCGGAAGAACCAGCCGGGATCGATGGCCAGGCCCTGCCCCTCCAGCCCGACCGAGATGCCATAGGCCTGGACCGTCGCCAGCATCACCGTGCCATAGCGGGTGTATTGGTTGATTTTCTTGCGCCCGCTCTCGCCCTCTTTCTTGAGCTTTTCGAGCTCCGGCACCATCGAGGTCGCCAGCTGCATGATGATCGAGGCCGAGATATACGGCATGATCCCCAGCGTGAAGATCGCCATCCGGCTGACCGCCCCGCCCGCGAACATGTTGAAGACGCCCAGGATCCCGCCCTGCGTCTGCTCGATGAACACCGCGAGCTGCGCCTTGTCGATCCCCGGCATGGGGATGAACGTGCCCAAGCGATAGACGATCAGCAGCGCAATGGCGAAGAGAATGCGGGCCTGAAGGTCCTTGGCCTTGCCGAAGGTGCTCCAGGAGATATTGGCGGCCATTTGCTCGGCTGCTGATGCCATAACGCCTCTCTTCTCATGCAAAGCCGCCACGGGGCGAACCCGCAGCGGCTGTCTCGGTTACCGCCTCCCCCGATATCGGGGGAACAGCCGCTTGGGTCAACCCTCGGCCTGTGCGGCAGGTTCTGCGGTCTTCACCGAGCCGCCCTGCGCCTCGACCGCTGCGACGGCGGATTTCGACGCGCCAGTGACCTCCAGCGCCACTTTCGCGGTCAGTTCGCCCTTGGCCAGCACCCGCACACCATCGCGCTTGCGCCGCACCAGGCCGCAGGTGACCAGGGTCTCCTCGGTGATCGGCTGGCCCGCATCCAGTTTGCCCGCGTCGATAAAGCTCTGGATATTGCCCAGATTGATCACGGCGAATTGCTTGCTGTTCGGATTGTTAAAGCCGCGCTTGGGCATCCGCATGTGGATCGGCATCTGG
>JBCBIS010000182.1:0-8507 GCA_038524325.1 Pseudomonadota bacterium | reverse complement strand
GTCTCTCCGGCATTTACGGTCGCAAAGCTCTCCGACTCGATCGCATCGATCACCCCGTCAAACGGCGCAATCAGTTTGGAGTCGTCGAGGTCTTCGCGGGCCGAGGTCAGGTTTTTCTCGGCCTGGGTCAGTTGCGCCCGCGCCTGGAGGACCTGGGTCCGGTCTTCGTCGCGCGTCACCCTTGTCCCTGCGCCACGGTCGAGCAGTTGCTGCGAGCGGGCCAGGTCCTCCTCGGCCTGCGAAAGGGTGGCCTGGGCCTCCTCGACCGCTGCCGTCCGGTTCTCGATGGCGGTCCGGAACTGCTCGGCATCCAATTCCGCCAGCAATTCGCCGGCTTTGACGCGCTGGCCGACATCGAGCGCCAGCCGACCGAGGCGTCCCCCGACCTCGAAGGACAGGACGTTAACCTCGCCAGGCTCCAAAACGCCTGGATAGCGGCGCACCGTGGTTTCATCGAAGGCCTGAACCTTGGTCGTGACCAAACCGCGGACCGGAGGCGGACCTGCTTCCTCGTCATCCGCCTCTGGAAGGCACCCCGCAAGGAGAATAACCAGCGGCAACATGCCGACACGGCTTGACCTCATTTTTCCGCCTCGCTGATAAATGTCGAAGGAATTACCGACGGTACTCGTTAAGCTACGCGCCGGAGACGAAGGGCAACAGGACATAGATGACCGAAAACCGGACAGTTCGTGACCCCCTGGCCCGGCGCCAGTGGCCCGAGCCCGGGCCGGGGACGTTGCATGTGAACTTCTCCTCGGTCGTCGTCGCCTTTGCCCTGTCGCGCGGGATGACGGCCGAGCAGATTATCAAGATCACCGGCTTCGACATCGCCCGTCTCGGAGACCCCGAAGCCCGCATCCCCGATAACGTTGTCCCGCTGCTGCTGTTGGAGCTGACCCTGGCCGAGCCGGAGGCGTTGATCCCGCTACTGGTGGCCAAGGCGGCGCCGTTCTCGGCGCTGGGCGGTTTGGCACATGGGATGCAGCATGCGGCAACCCTGCGCGATGCGATCGAGTTCAGCCTGTTGAACAGCAGTGTTCTGGCCGACCGGTTGCAGGTCCACATTCAAGAGGTCGGCGAGGAGGCCCGGGTCGTCTCGTACCACCCGGTCGATGCGTTGGATGCCGGCTGCACGGTCGAGATGGCCTATGCGATCATCGCCCGGCTGATGCGCGAGGTGCTGGGGCTGACCGATGCGCTGATCCGCGTCGATCTCAGCCATGCCCCGCGGGGCGACAGCGCGGCCTATGAGGCGCATTTTCTCTGTCCGGTCCGGTTCTCGGCCGCGGCGAACGCATTGATCTTTCGGCAGGGCGCGCTGGCAACCCCGGTCCGTCGGGCCGAGCCGACGCTGTTCGCCTATGTCGAGCAGCATTTCGAGATCCTGCGCCGTCAGATCGAGACCGGGAAGAATGGCGATCGGTTGCGCCCGCTCCGCCGTGCTATCACCGAGAGCGCGGCTTCGGGCTCTTATCGGGCCGGGGACATCCTGCATCGCGCGGGATTGAGCCGCCGCGGGGTGCAACGTCTGACGGCTGCCCATGGCACAACGCTGGTGGCGATGATCGAGGAGGCCCGGCAGGCCAACGCCCGGGTGTTTCTCAGCGATCCGTCGATCTCGGTCGAGATGGCCGCATCGTTGCTCGGCTATTCCGATGACCGGGCCTTTCGCCGGGCGTTCAAGCGCTGGACCGGGATGAGCCCGACCGAGTTTCGCAAAGCCCAGGCCATGCCGGGAAGCGCGTGAGCGCCCTGGACGTCGCAGCCAACTGCCCGGGCAGCGCCGCCCTTACTGCCCTACGCCTGGCTGCCGAGTTGTGCCCGATACAGCGTTGCGTCAGAGGAAATAGAACTCCGCGTCGCTATTCAGCCGGTCCTGGTTCAGATTGCCCTGGTCGACCTGGAAACCGACCTTGACCGTCTGGCCTTCGCCGACATCGGCCGTCCACGCCTCGTTCGAGACGGTGATCCCCCCTTGTGCGGGGGTCGGCACCCACTGGCCGTTCCAGATATTGGTGATCTCTGGCGCGAAGTTGAACCAGACCTCCCATCCGCCCGTAAAGTCGAAATGATCGACATTTGTGATCTCGAGCTCGACAACCGCCCCGGCGCCCCAATCGTCGATGACGGTCAGTCGGGCGTCCAGCACCTCCGACCCGTCGCCATCATTCCCGTGGACGTGATCATGTGCGCCGTCATGGCCGCCATGCCCTGTGGGCGGGTCGCTCTGCCCGCCGTCTGGCGTGTCGGGGACCGGTTCTGCCGGGATCTCGCCGATATCGCCATCGTTGCGGTCGCCACCCGGGCCGAAATCGCCTGAATCCGGCACCTCCGACCCGTCTCCCCCCGCCTCGAGGTCGTCGATGAAGGCGTTGAACCGATCGCGCAGCAGCCGCCCATCCTCGTTTGCCTGATCGCGCCGCCAAAACTGGTCGAGCGCCTGGAGATCCTCGACCGAGATGTTCTCGATGACCGTGTCGCCCCAGACGAGATGATAGCCGCCCCAGCTCTCGCCGTAATGATCAATGGTCAGGGTCTGAGTTGCGGGGTCATAGCTGGTGCGCGATTCCCGGCCCGTGAAGGTGGTGAAGTTCAACACCACATCCGTTCCGAACTGCGCCTTGTAGGCCGCGAAATCATAGGTTGTCACCGCGTCCTTCATATGGGTCACGATGGGAATATGGTTGGCGGGCAGATAGCCGATCTGATCGATCGCATAGAGCGCCGCAGTCAGATCGTCCGAGAAATGATTGTTGGTCACCAGCCAGCTTTTCGAGATGGTCGGCAGATCGGTCGGGTTCAGATCCCGCACAAAGACCGGGTCGCGTTGATCCCAGATCGAGTTCGGCCAGACATACATCGTGAGGAGCCCGTCGGCCTGCTCCTCGAACACCACGGCGTAGCCATGGCTGCCCATCTCCTGCCAGGCGCCTTGCCCGTTGCCGAAGCCAAAAACCATCTTGTCGCGATAAGGATCATAGTCCGACATGTCATCGCTGCCGATGACGAAGACCCGGCCCGGATTGGCGGGATCGGGCCATGGGATCGCATTGATATTGTTGTTCACCGGATAGGGCAGATCGAACGGGTTGAAGTAATCCGGGAAGTCTCCGTCGAAGCGGGACCAATCGACCGGAATTTCTGCATTGGCCGGGGCGCCCGGGTCGATCGGGGCCGGATCGACGGGGGCGGGGGTGGGATCGACAGGTGCGGGATCTGCAGGAGGCGGATCGATGGGGGCCGGATCCTCCGGCGCCGGGCCGGCTGCATCGTCATCGAGGATTGTGCCTGTCGCGGTGATCGTCATCCCGTCCTGATCGAACACGACCAGCGAGAACGCCTCGTTGCCCTCGACCAGAGTGTCGGGCAGCAGGTCGATCAGGATCTCGGCCGTTTGCTGACCTGTCGCAAAGGCGATCGCGCCGGTGCTGCCCTGGAAGTCGAGATCGGCAATCGCCGTGCCGTCCCGGGTTTCATAGGTGAAGCTGACAGGCTCCGATGCCGGATCGGTCAACGTCACATCGAACCGGATCGACATGGTCGTCGGTGCGCCAACCGCCGCTTCCCCGTCCAACAGGGGTGCGAGCAGATTGGCGGCGTTCTGGCGCACCGTGGTCCAGTCGCCCTCGACATATCCGCCCGTATCGCCGGAGTTCGGGTTCCACGACCACCAGGCAAAGCTTGGACCGAACGCTCCCGCGCTCAGATCACGGGTGCCGTCGCCGTCAAAGTCTCCGTCGAGATAGGCGGTGATCGCCTCGGCCCAGATCAGATCCAGCGGGTTTTCCAAGCGCGAACCGAATTCGCCGAGCAGGACGGGCGCAATCCCCTCCTCGAAAATGAAGCCCCAGTTCTCGCGGAACACGTCATAGAGGTTCGAGCCATCGGTGAACCAGGGCTGCTGGAAGATCGAGGCCGGGTAGTCATGGGGCGAATACACCAGCTTGTCGTCGGCTTGCAGCACCACGGGCCGGTCGCGCACGCCCTGCAACTGCCCGCCCCACCAGTAGTTCTCGCCCTGGTAGGAGCCGACGCCCTCGACCAGGATCAGCCAGTCGGGCGCGATGTCGAGCACGGCATCTCCGGCCCGCTCGGCTGCAGCGGGCCAGTCATTGGCGCCGCCCCCGCCCCAGGTGCCGAGATGCGGCTCGTTGAACAAATCCGCTGCGATCACCGCCGGGCTGTCGCCATAGCGCGCGGCGAGCATCTTCCACGCGCCGATCCAATCCTGCTCTGTATAACCGCCCGCGAACCAGATCCCCTCGGCCCCATTGCCTTGGGTGGTGCGATGCGCGTCGAGTATGATCTTCAGGCCAATTTCCTCGGCATAGGCGATGATGCGGTCGAAAATCTCCAAGGTCGTCAGACCCGTCAGGCTCGGATCACCGCCAACGCTCGTTGCGACCCCGTTCTCGAGGATGTTCTGGACCGAGAAGGGCAGGCGGATGGCGTTGAACCCTTCCTCCAGCATCTGGTCCATCATCTCGGTCATCGGTCGCTGCCAGAGGCCATGCGGCGCGCGGACATCGTTTTCGGCACCGAACCAGTTGACGGCGCGGATCTGCACCGGGGTGCCATTCGCGTCGACGATCTGGTTGCCCGAGGTGGAGAGCGGACCGGATGGCAGCGTGGGCGCAGCGCCCGGGACATCGGGGTCCCCCTCGGCGCTGGACCCATCGCCGACATCGACCCCCGGCGCGCCAGAGGAACCGCCCGCGTCGTCATCGGTGATCTGTCCTTCCGCGGTGCCGTCAGCGATCTGGGCCCCACTTGCCGAGAGGAGTTGGAGCTGGAAGGTCTCGCCCGCCTCCGCAGTGTCGTCATCGATCAGGGGCACGGAGATGACCGCACTCGTCTGACCCGCCGGGATAACCACCTGAGCGGGTTGGTTGGCATAATCGAGCCCCGGACGCGCCGACCCCGGATCAAGCCGGAAATCGACCGCCACATCCGTCGCCGCAGGCTCGGACAGCCGCAGCGTGAAGCTGATCGCCCCGCTGTCTTCGGAGGCGGTGGCATCATCGATCCGAAGTTGCGGGGTTGGGGCAGGTGCGTCCCCCGTGCCCACTGGCGCCCCGTTGATCTCGATCGGCGTGATGGTGGTGCCGGGGCCTGTCCCTTGAAAACCAAAGCCGGTCGAGCTGTTTGCAGCGACCGCGCCATTATAGGACAGGTTCTCAATCACATAAAAGCTGCCGGTCCGCGAGACGATCCGCGCATTCCAGATATTGACGATCTCGCCGTCATAGTCGAAGGCGACGGTCCAACCGTCCAGCCTGTCCTCGGGCGTGAGCATGAATTCGGCCACGAGGCCATCCAACCATTGGCTGGGCAGCGTCACGTCCAGAAAAGCAGAATCTGTCTCGAATCCAGGCATTGTCGTCCCCCCATGCAGCGCCATCCTCTCCGCCTGTTGGTGGCGGCGGGGCGGTTGGCGTGCGTCTCGGAAATTCCGTCCCCAGTGTGCCCCATCTTACCCACGCGCCGAAGCAGGGTTTCCGTCACCCCGGCGTGCACCCTTTTGTGCCATCGCGGCGGAGGCATCGCTGAGGAAATGGCAAGCGCCTGGTCAGGAACTTCCAGGCTCTCGCTCTATGCGGTTCAGCGTTGGCGCGCGGAGTTCAGCGCTCACAAGACCAGTGCGGGTGGGACAGATCCATGCCCCGGTTGTAGGCTAGGGCTCCTTCAGGCGGTGCAGGAGGCCGGTGCGATGCAGACACGATCCAAATTTGGGCTCCGGGCGGCCGCCTGCTGCGTCGTTGGCGCGATGCTCGCCCTCCCACAATTGGTGCAGGCAGGGGCTGAACTGCCATCCACTGGCGAGACAATCGACATCGACTATCTTTTGCCGCCGGAGGATGGCGGCGTGCGGCGCTGGCGCGTTCGAACTTCGGAGGGCGCTGAGTTACGCAAGACGCCAGCGGCCGATGCCGAGATCACGAAGCTGCTGGGCCAAGGTGATGTCCTCACCAATTTCGGATGCACGCCCGGGGCAGGGCAGGTCTGGTGCGAGGTCCGGCCCTTTCAGGGCGGACCGAAAGGGTTCGTTTCTGCGACGAGGCTCGAACCCGCGTCCGGTCCCGATGGGACGATCCCGACGGGGGTGGATGACAGCCGGAAACGCGCGCGCAAACGCGATTTTGATGCGCGCGGAGACATTCGCTGCGCGCAAGAAAAGGGGCAGTCGCTGGGCGGTTGCACGGCCGCGATCGCGCGAAGCGGCGGCGGGGATGCGACCGTGGCGGTGACCTTCCCAAACGGCTTTGTCCGCCAACTCTATTTTACCCATGGCACGTTCATCTCGGCGAGCGCGACCATGTCAGGTGTGGGCCGGGATACGGAGTGGCGGATGGAGCGAGGGCTGCACCTGATCCGGGTCGATGACCAGCGCTTCGAGATCAGCGATCGGCTGGTCTTCGGACCGCGATGATCGGAAGGGCCACGCCACCGAGCGGTGGCGTGGCATGTTGCATAGGGCTCAGGGCGTGATCTTGTGGATCATCCCCTCATCGATGGCCGTGTAGAGACTGCCATCGGGGCCGAGCACGACCGAGCGGAACCGCCCTGCCTCCATCGGCAGGTCCATTTGCGAGACCTCCATCACTTCGGAGCCGTCTTCGGACAGGTGCAAAACCTCGATCCGCTGGCCGAGCGGCGTGCCGCCAAAGCCGATCCCCATGATGCCGACGACCATGGCGCCGTTCATCTCGCCCCAGGCCTCGCCTTCGAGGAACGCGGCCGAGGATGTGCCCTGCGACCAGCCATTATTGTTCCAGATCGGCGGCATGGCGCTGGGATAGGTCGTGAAGTCGGTCATCGGCATCCACGAGGCGCGCTGGAACCGGTTCTCGCCGACCATCTGATTGGGGCTGTAGCCGCAGTAATTGTCCGGGCAGTCTCCACGCCCGGCCATGTTCGGGCGCGGGTCCCAACCGGCATTGCCACCATTGCGCAGCACGGTGACCTCGTCGGAATGCCAGGGGCCGTGCTCGGCCGCGATCGGCGTGCCGGTGCCGGGGTGGAAGGCGATCCCCTGCACGTTGCGGTGGCCATAGGTGAAGGTCCGCTTGTCAAAGCCGACCGGCGGCGTGTTCTCGGCTGCGGCCGTGCCGTCGGTATCGATACGGAGCACCTTGCTGCCCATCATCGTCGGGCTTTGCGGAACCTCGCCATTATGCGTGTCACCGGTGGTCAGGTAGAGATAGCCATCGCCCGGATTGAACCGCACCCGGCCGCCATTATGTGCGCCTGGCCCGCCGAACGGGTGATCTGAGGCGGCCATTTTATACGGCACGTCATCGACGATGTCGGTCCGGTCCGAGACGCCCGAGAAATCCTCGGCCACCATCAGACGCATCAGCCGGTTGGTATGGGGGGTCGAGATATTCGAGGTCGAGTAGACATAGATCCGGCGGTTGCTGTCAAAACCGGGGTCGACGGCCACGCCCATCATGCCGGCCTGACCCTCGCAGAACAGATCCTCGGCGGTCGACGCATAGCCTTCCGACCCGGTCATCCCCAGCAGCGCCTTGATCTCGCCCGAAGGCATACGGACCGAGAGGCCCTTGCACTTCTCGGTATAGAACATCGTCCCGTCGCCCAGGAACGCCATGTCCCAAGGGTTCTCGAGATCGTCCAGCACAACGCTATGCGAAAGCTCGGCGCTTTGTGCCGCCATCGGTACCACGCCGATCACGGATCCTAAGAG
This sequence comes from Pseudomonadota bacterium, assembly GCA_038524325.1. GTDB lineage: Bacteria > Pseudomonadota > Alphaproteobacteria > Rhodobacterales > Rhodobacteraceae > Thermohalobaculum. The sequence continues at coordinate 796 of JBCBIS010000182.1, read as the reverse complement.
GAGCGGTAAAAGCCCCTTCAGTTGTCGACTGATCATCCAGTCCTCCCTTGCATTATGTTTTCGTTCGTTCCCGGGGGGTGACGCCAAAGCTGTGGCGTCTACGGGAACTGTCTCAGGCTAGGACGGATCCTCAACCTCATCAACACGTAGATGTGGTCAGGGTCGCGCTTTAGATGCAACTGTCGCGGGGCGGGCCCGGGTCACCGGAAGCTGGTGGCAATATAGTTCGAGAGATTGGCGATATCGGCGTCCGACAGCTTCTTGGCACGCGGGGCCATCAGCGGCGTGTTGGGGCCGAGCTTCTTGCCGGCCCGATATTGCTCCAGCCGCTCCGCAAGATAGTCCTGCGGCTTGCCCGCGAGTTTGGGATAGCTCGACAGCCCCTTGCCCGTCCGCCCATGACAGCCGCGGCATTCCTTCTTGTAGAGTTTTGCGCCGGAATCGAGGTCTTGCGCCGCGACCGGGGCGGCGGCCAGAAAGCTTGTGAGGGCTGCGGCGATCAGTGCACGTGCTGTCATCATGGTCCTGCCGGTTCGTTGGCGCATCCGAGCGGGATGGCGGCGTTGATCTGTGCCTGAGCCTACCCGAACGTGGCCGAGAGACAAGTCACGGCTGACTATGAAATTGACCCCGCAGGGGGCCGATCGACAGCAATTATCCCAACCGGACGCCGTCGATCAAACTGCAAGCCGGACTTCTTCGCGGATCAGGTCATCGCGGTTGACGTCGATCGGGGAGATTTCCGCGGTGTAGCAGAGGCTTGAGAACACCACCTTCGCGCCGTCCTGCACGGCAT
>JBCBIS010000181.1:0-8521 GCA_038524325.1 Pseudomonadota bacterium | reverse complement strand
AACAACCATCACGGCGGGCGGAAGTGTATCGGCAACCGCGGGGTCGAATGCCATGCTGTCGGCCGTTACCGCAGGTGAAGACGTATTGGCGGACGCAGGGGCGAACGCTACGCTGACAACCGTATCGGCGGGTGGAGACGTATCGGCAACAGCGGGGTCGGCCGCCACACTGACAACCGTCACGGCGGGTCGAGACGTATCTGCGGAAGCAGGGGCCTATGCCACGCTGACCGGCGTCATGGCGGGTGAAAACATCTCTGTCACGGCTGTGCTCGACGCGACCCTCAACACCGTTAGTGGCGGGGGCACGGTCTCGGTCGGCAGTGGCCGCGCTTCGCTTTTGACCGGTGTCGATGCCGGGGCGGCTCTGTCGGTGGATGCCGGAACCAGCGCCGACTTGCAAACCGTCGATGGGAAAGCTGCGGTTACCGTCGAGTCTGGCACCACTGCGACCCTGACGACCGTGATGGCAGGTGGCGCCCTGATGGTCGACGCGGGTGGCAATCTCGCACCCACCTCGGCTAGCGGTCTCACCCTCACCTCGGCGGGCGGTTTCACGCCCACCGCGATTGGCAATCTCACGCTCGCCTCGGCTGGCGCTTCCCCGGTCAGCTCGGCTAGCGGTCTCTCGGTCAATTCGGCCAGCGACGCGTCTGTGACGACGGTCGACGGCGCCACTATCGCGACGGTCGACAGCGGCGCGTCGGCGACACTGACCGATGTGACCGCAGCGGGCGACCTCACCGTCGTCTCAAAGGGCGACGCCGCTCTGACCTCGGTGGTCGGAGACGCGCGGGTACTCGTTGACAGCGACGCGACCGCAACCCTCGACAACGTCTCTGCTTCCGGCGCGATCGACGTCACTGCGAAGGCGGCATCGCCAACGATCGTGGTGAACGGGGTCCCGGTCGACGGCGAGGCCGTGGCGTCGCTGACCGATGTGACCGCCGGGGGCGATCTTACGGTCGACGCGATCGGCAATGCCGCGCTGACCGATGTCGATGGAGAGCGCAAGGTCACAGTGACCAGCGAGGCCGCAGCAAATCTGACGCGGGTCATGGCCGACGGCGATCTGGCGGTCTCGACCACCGACAACGCGACCCTCGCAGAGATCACGGCGCTCCACGATCTGACGGTCACGAGCATGGCCGATGCCAGCGTGACGACGGCCACGGTCACCGGCAACACATTGGTCGATGTGGTCAGCAACGGCACACCGGCGGGGAACGCGACGCTCACCTCTGTCACGGGCATGGGCAAAATCGATGTGCTGAGCGTCGGTGAGGCGAGCTTGACCAGCGTCACCTCAGCCGGCGACCTGCTGGTGGATACCGAGGGCACTGCGATGCTCACCAGCATCGACGGCGATGCAAGGGTGACGGTGGACAGCGAGGCCGGCGCGACGCTCTCATCCGTCATGGCGGAGGATGATCTGACCGTCTCGACCATGGAGAACGCCTCCCTCTCAGACATTATGGCTGAAATGGACGTGACCGTGGACAGCATGGCTGCTGCCGAACTGGGATCGGTCACCGTTCAACACAAACTCTCGGTCATGACAATGGACGACGCTGCTCTGGCGGGTGTCACTGCCGGCATGGCGATTGACGTGACCAGCGAGGAGGCCGGCGCAACGCTGACCGAGGTGACATCGGGCGCCGGTCTCGATGTCGCTGCGATGGATGAGATCACGCTCGACACGGTCGATGTGGGCGAAAGCGCCCTGGTGCTCTCGCGGGAAAACGGCATCACCATCCGCAACCAGATGACCATTGCCGAGGATCTGCGGATCCAGGCCGCTCAGGGCATTATCGGCGAGGGCGAGACGGTCACCGTGGCAGGCATCAGCGTGATCGATGGCGGCGATGGCCCCGTCAGCCTGTCCAGCAAGAGCAACGACTTCACCGGCCCGGTGGCTGTGGTCCGGGGCACGGATGTCACGCTCGCCGATACCAACGACCTGACCCTTGGGGTCGATATCGGCGAGACCCTGCCCGACGGCCAGACGGCGGAGGAGATCTTCGCGGCTCAGATCGCAGCCGCTCAGCCGACGCAGGGTGAGACGCCGGATCAGGCGCGGCAGACCATCGCCGGGTTTGTGGATGGCTCGTGGCAAGTGAGCGCAGGCGGGGATCTCTCGATCGATGGCCGCCTCGACGGGCCGGGCAACATCGCAGTCGATGCGGAAGGCACGATCCGAACAGGCGACTTCATCGGGTCCGATGTCCGTCTGAACCTGTTTGCCATAACCGGCGCCGATGATGTCAGCATCGGCGAGACGGCGCCGCTCAACCAGAATGGCAAAGGCCAGTCGCTCGTCGCCTTGAACGAGGGCAGCGACATCTTCTTCGCCAACACCCTGGATATCCGCAATGTCGACGGCTCGGCCGTGCTTTTCCTCCCGGTGCAGGAGTTCAACGCATTCACGGTCAGCCAGGAATTCTTCGGGGTTGATCTCAGCAACAACCTGTTCTTCGGCGGTGTCGGCAGCCTCGAATTCTCGGGCACCCTGGGCGGAACGGGGCTGCGCAGCGCCACCATCGGTCTGTTGCCGGTCGGAACCCGGGGCGCGCAGTTCCGTTTCAACGGCTGCGAGATCGGCGATGTGAACGAATGTTCGACCGAGGTCGCATCGGTCGAAGCGCCGGTGATCGATTTCGAAACGCCAGAGCTGTTTGACATCGATGTCGAGGCTTTGGCCGACGTATATGTTAACTTCGGGAACGAGGAATTGTGGGCCGTGCCCACGGTCTTGTTCACGGATGAAGCCGGCTCGGAGGGAACGCAATGAGGATCCACCCGCTCAGACTAGCAGCCCTGGTCAGCTTGGGCCTTGTCGCCGCCTGCGCGTCGGAAGACCCGGCGACCGAACAGGCCGCTACCGCGCGCGACGCCTGCCGCGAAATCCAGCGCGAGGCGCTGTCGGCCCGGCGCGATGCCTTTGGCCAGGATTATGCGCGAGCGGAGCGGGGCTTTCGCCGGATCATCGCGCTCTATGGCGAGGGTGACAACGCGGATCGTTGCCTAAGCTCGATCACGCCGGCCCAAGCGCAGATGAATCTCGGCCTGATCCTGTCGAACCAGCTCCATTACCGGCTGGCCGATGGCGCATTCGAGAAGGCGCGCACGCTGCTGGATGACCGCCAGGATGACATTTCGCGACAGGACCGGGCGCAACTCGACGTCTATCTCTCGCATCACGCGCTGAACCGGAACGCCCCGCAAGACGCGCGCCGTTTCGCCGAGGATGCGTTGCGGGTTCTGCGTTTGGCGCGGACATCCGATACCGGGCTTCTCGCAGGCGATGAGCTGTTCGGGATCGATGCCGATACGCAGAACCGGCGTCTGGCCGAGGCGCAGACGCTCTACGCCCTTGGTTTTGCCGACCTGTCGGATGCGAAACTGGACGTGGCCGAGCAGCGCAGCATCGACGCGCTGAAGATCCTCGACACGCTGCCCGCCACCACCAAGGGCATGCGCTCGCGCTTTCGGATCCAGCAGGCCCTGGCGTTTCTCGGCAAAGGGCAGTGGAAACAGGCCTCGCTGACGGCGGGTCAGGCCGCGGAAGACCTTGCGCAAGAGCTCCCGAACTCACCTCTGGAGGCCCGTGCCCACCTGATCGACGGCACGGCGCTCGCTCAGGATGGCCGGGTGGCCGAGGCGGACGAAGCCTTCGCACGATCCTTCGCCGTCTACGAGGAGACGCCCGTCGCCCTGCGCTACGAATCGATCTGGCCCTATATCCGCTTCATCACCCAGCGCCACGCCAATGGCGACCTCACCAAGCAGGAGATGGGTGAGCGGATTTTCCGCGCCAGCCAGTTGGTCCGCAGCCCTTTCACCGCGTTCGACATCTCGGCCACCGCAGCCCTGTTCGAGGCCGGCGCCTCCGACGCCGGCGCCGCCGTGCGCGACTGGCGGGCCGCGCAGGAGAAACTGAGCCGGCTGCGCGCCGCCCAGGCCCGGACCGACCAGCTCCTGCCCGATCAGATCCGTCAACTCGAGCGTCAGGCCGCCGATGCCGCAGATGATGAAGAACGCTTGCGGGCGAGACGCGACGACGTCGCCCCACAATACGCCGCGGCCTTGAACGCACCGGCCTCCCTCGCCGATATCCAGGCCGAGCTGGGCGAGGACGAGGCGCTGATCCAGATCCTCACTGGCAGCCCACGCTCGACGGTGATCTATATCGAGAAGAACGATATCGAGGTCCGCACGCTCGGGCTGGACAATGCCTTCTACGAAACCTTTGTCGGAGCGCTCCGCCAATCCTTCGAGCCGACGAACGGGCGTTATCGCCAGTTCAACGCCGAGGCCGCCTTTGTGCTGCAACGCGCGATCTTTGCCGATCTGATCGATCGGGTGCGCGAGCGCGACCATGTCTTCGTCTCGGCCAGCGGGGTGCTGCAATCGCTGCCCTTCGAGTTGCTTGTGGTCGAGGACCCGGTGGTACCGGGCGAGACCTGGACCCAGGAGGATTACCGCGGGATCCGCTGGTTGGATGACGAGGTGCAGATCAGCTATCTGCCCTCACCCCGGAACCTCGTCGATATTCGGGTCCGGGCCGGTCAGTCAAAGGCTGAGAAGCCTCTGATCGCCTTCGGTGACTTCGTCTCGAATGTCAGCACCGAGACGGTCCTGCGCACCGCCCGGCTGCCAGAGGAATGTGCGCCCGAAGCCAGCATCGTCGCCTCGCTGCCGCCCCTGCCCGGCACCGCGGCCGAGATTGACCGGATCGCGCGCGCACTGGGCACCGGGCCGGAGTCTCTGGTCACGAATGCCTCCTTCACCGAGGAAGCGGTGCAGGAGCGGGCCGCCTCCGGCACGCTCGACGACTATCAGGTGGTGCATTTCGCGACCCATGGTCTGCTCTGGCAGACCGAGGATTGCTTCACCGAGCCGTCGCTCGTCACCTCGGCAGCACTGGACGGCGCGTCGGACGGTCTGCTGACCAGTTCGGAGATCCGGCAGCTCAGCCTGGATGCCCAGCTCGTGGTCCTCTCGGCCTGCGATACGGCGGGGGGCGGCACCCTGGGGATCGGCGGGGAGAGCCTGGCGGGCCTCGCCCGTGCGTTCTTCTCCAGCGGCAGCCGGGCCGTCGCCGCCTCGCATTGGAAGGTGGATGACGAGGCCGCCATCTCGCTGATGGGACGCATGTATGAAGGCTTTGGCACGGCGGGGGCGCGGCAGAATTTCGGCGCCGCGCTGAAGGCCTCGCGCCGCGCGTACCGGCAGGAGGCCGCCCGGTCGCACCCGGCATTCTGGGCGCCCTTCGTGATCATCGGCGATGGGCGGCTTGGCCTCAATCTGCCAGCCGACCCTGCGTGATGGAGCCAGCCGCTCCCTTCGAACCGGATTTCTATGCCCCGATCAGCGCCGCCGCCCCCACCGGCCCGGCGCTGGAGCGGCATGTTTTTGTCGAGTTGGGCCAGCTCTGCACCGAGAAGCCCGGTGTCTATAACTATCTCGAGGATCGCGAGGGCGACCCGGTCCCGCCGGATTACGGCGCGGCCCGCCCCGTCGCGCTGGGGCTGTTGGAGCGGAGCAGGGATCTGCGCCCGATGGCCAGGCTCGCGGTCATCGAAGCCCATGTGAAGGGTGCGACGGGGCTCCACGCCGCCCTGCATCTGCTGCACAGGCACCTAATCGACTACTGGGACTTGCTGCATCCCGGACCCGCCGAGGACCCGGCACAACTCGCCCAAAGGCGCCAGGCGCTGGATCCGTTGCGCGACCGGCGCAAGATCACCGCCGGTCTCGAACAGGCGCTGCTGTTCGAGGGGGCCAATTTTGCCGGCCCGATCACACTGCGCGATTTCCTGCTGGCCTCGGGCGACCGAACGCCGCGCGCGGACGACACGCCAAGGGACGCGGCCGGGATGGCGGCCATCGTCACCGAGGCGGGTGCGGGGGAGCGGGTGGCACAGGCCTCCGCCGCGCTGACCGCCGCAGCCGGGTTGCTGCGCGAGATCGGGTCGCTCCTCGCCGAGAAACTGGACCGCGCCCCTGTCCTCGATCCGGTCGCAGGCGATGTGCTGAAAATGGCCGCGGCCCTCAACGGCTATGCCGGGGTCCCAGCCAACGCCCCGGTGGCCGAAGCTGTCGCTGCGGGCAGCCGTCCGGACACACCGCCGCCGGAGAGCGCTCAGAGGGTGGAACGCCCTGCGGGCCGGATCACCGAGATGGCGGAGGCCGACGCGGTCCTCGATGATGTCCTGCGGTTTTATGCCCGCACCGCGCCGTCGTCTCCCGTGGGGCTGATCCTGCTCAAGCTGCGCGATCTCGGCACGGCGAGTTTTGTCGATTGGGTCGGCGCCACGGGCGGCTCGGGCCCGGACAAAGCCGCGCTGGCGATTCACGATGTGGAGAGCAGCCGCCTCGCAGAATTTCTTGAACTGGAGCAGGACGATGCGCCTTTGTCGCAGGGTGCGCCTCTCGAAGATGTGAGCCAAGCCGTGTCGGCGCTGGCCGAGACCGTCGCTGAAATCGAGAATCGCCTCGCATCGATCGCCGATAACGGGAGTGACGATCCCCTCACCGCGATGCGGGACCATCTGCTAACGCTCCAGACCGCCTTAGCCGCCGCCACTCAGCAAGAGCCTGAGCAAAAACAAAAAACGGCGTCATCAGCGGATCTGACTGGACAAGTAACTGAAAGGGCCCACGTCAAAACAGCGTTGGACAGGCTGGCCGCGTTTCATGAAATGCGAGATCCGTCCAGCCCATTTTCAACGATTCTACGACGAACAAAACGATTGGTTGAGTTGAATTATTTAGATATCCTAAAGGAGTTGGCCCCGGGCGGTGGAAATCCAGCACTGCGTCTTCTTCCTCCGGAAGACAAGAAATGACGCAGGCCGCTCCGGGCTGAAAGAAGGAAGGACAGCATGTCTGAAGGTCAGAAGTTCATCGGCCGCAATCGCGCGCCGCGGGTTCAAATCGAATATGACGTCGAGACGGGCGGCGCGGAAAAAGCTGTGCAGCTTCCTTTCGTGATGAATGTCATGTCGGATTTGAAAGGCCGTTACGGCGAGGATGAAGAGGCCGTCGATCTGGCCGAGCGCAGCTTCGAGAATGTCGATATCTCGACCTTTGGCGATTACCTGCGCAAGACCAAGCCGCGGGCGACCTTCCGGGTGAAGAACAAGCTGGGCGATGGCGATGAGGAGATGGGCGTCGACCTCTCGTTCACCTCGATGAAAGACTTCACCCCCGGCAAGATTGCCGAGCAGGTGCCTGCGTTGAAGGAACTCCTGGACGCACGGAACGAGCTGAAATCGCTCCTCACCTTCATGGATGGCCGCGCGAATGCGGAAAAGGCGATCAAGGAGTTGCTCAATAACGAGACCCTGATGAAGTCGCTGGCCACCTCGGAGGCCAATGCGTCGGAGGAGAAGTCGGATGGCTGAGGCGCAACAGGACGCAGCCGCCAAAGCGGGTTTTGAATCGGTCGACGAGTTCGAAGAGCTTCTGAAGCAGGAGTTCAAACCGAAAACCGACGCAGCGCGGGACGAGGTCAACAGAGCCGTGCGCACGTTGGCCGCGAAGGCGCTGGAGAAAGCCGATGTGGTGCCGGATCAGGTGGTCAACACCATCAAGGATCTGATGCGCGAGATCGACGCAAAGCTGACCGAACAGGTCAACGAGATTATCCATAATGACGAGTTTCAGAGGTTGGAGGGCGCCTGGCGCGGGCTGTTCTTCCTCTGCTCGCGGACCGAGACCGGGGCCGACCTGAAGATCCAGGTGATGAACGTCACCAAGAAAGAGCTGCGGGACGAGTTCGACAAATATCCCGGCACCGATTGGGACCAGTCGCCGCTGTTCCAGAAGGTCTACGAGAATGCCTATGGGACGCTGGGGGGCGAGCCGGTCTCCTGCATTGTCGGTGATTACTATTTCGACCATTCCGGCCCTGATGTGGACACGCTCCGCGATATGTCGAAGATCGCGTCGGCGGCCCATGCGCCCTTCATCGCGGGCGCCAATCATACCCTGTTCGATCTGGACAGCTGGCAGGATCTGCCGAAGCGCAAGGACCTCGCGACCCTGATGACCACCCCGCCCTATATGGAGTGGCGCGGCCTGCGCGAGAGCGAGGACACCCGTTACATCGGCCTGGCCGCCCCGCGCTTCCTGGCGCGGCGGGCTTACGGCGCGAACAACCCGGTGGACGAGTTCGATTTCGTCGAGGACACCGCCGGGGCAGACCACACCAAGTTCTGCTGGGCCAACTCGGCCTATGCGATGGCGACCAACATCACCCGGGCCTACAAGGTCTATGGCTGGTGCGCGCAGATCCGCGGGGTCGAGAGCGGCGGCGCGGTCGAGAACCTGCCAACCCACACGTTCAAGACCGAGAGCGGCGCCTGGGCCGAACAATGCCCGACCGAGATCTCGATTACCGACCGGCGCGAGCTTGAGATGGCCAATCTTGGGCTGATGCCGCTGATCTATCACCAGAACTCGAACATGGCGGCGTTCATCGGCGCGCAATCGCTGCACCAACCGCCGAAATACG
>JBCBIS010000180.1:0-8528 GCA_038524325.1 Pseudomonadota bacterium | reverse complement strand
CTTCGACGAAGCGCCCGCCGCCTTTGTCGAAGCAAGCACTTAAATGACCTCCCTCTGCCTCAATGACGAAAATAGGTCCGTTCGCGGCAAGCACGCAGATGAAACCCGCGAGCGGCGCCGGAGGCGACGCGCAACACAAGCTGTATGCGGCGCCAGCCGCATTCCTTTTACGAGCGAGGTCTCTCGTTCAGCGTCCACCCTCGGCGCGGAGCACCGCTGAAATCGGCGCCAAGCGGGCGCGACGCCCGTTGCGTTCCAGCGCCCAGCGTTGAATCCCCAGCAACATCCCGCGGCTTGCCGGTCCGATCAACACGGTGCCGCCCCGCTGCCGGGCCTCCCCCGCCGCCCGCTCAAGCAACCGATAGGCCTGGTCGGGCGAGACCTCGGCTGGGACAAAGCGCGAGTTCCGCGCGCGGCGGCTCCCGATCTCCTCTGCCACGCGATAGGCCTTCGACCGTGGGGACGTCCGCGTATCGACAAATGCCAGCCCTTGGTCGGACAGGGTTTCGATGACCACCCGCATCAGATCCGCATCTTCGGTCGCCTTGCTGCCCATGAAATTGGAGGCTGCAACCGCCTCAGGCAATCGCGCGACCAGACGACGGGTGCGCGCCGCCGCTTCCTCTGCCGTCATCGCGACCGTCAACGCCTCTGGACCCGGATTTGCCGTCCCGCGCGGCTCCATCGGCAGATGTGCGATCACCTCATAACCCGCCGCCTTGGCTTTCGCGCCAATGCTGGAGACCGCGTCCCGGTCAGGAACCAGCGCCAGGGTGAGCGGCAGCCCAAGCTCGAGGATCTGATCGATCCGCACTGCATCCTGAAAATTCGTCCCTTGCTCGAGGATCACCGAGATCAGGGGCACGTCGTCTGGCGCGTCGAAAGGCACCGCATTCCGCTCCCAGGCCGGTGCCAGAGGCGTCTGCGTGACGGGTTCGCTGGGCAGAACCGCGATTTCAATCGACGAGTCAGGTTCGGGTGAGACCTCCTCGAGCAGCGTCTCTGTGGCGGTATCCCGAGCCTCTGACCCGTCTTCGGCCTCGGCTTCAACCAGCGGCTCAGCTTCTGCTATCGAGGGGTCGACGTCCCGGTCGGCGGGACCTTCCGCGATTGGCGGGACCTCGGCGAGAGGCGGCTGCTCCCCGGGACTGCTCCCATTTTCCACCTCGCTCGACCCAGGCGATGCTTCGGGTATCGCAAGCTCTTCCGCGACCTCAACCGGGTCGGTCGAGGGGGCTTCATCCACAGCACCAGTCTCTCCATCCGCCTCTGGCACAACGGTTTCCGTTTGCAGAGTGTCCTCGATGGCGATGGCGTCCACCGTGTTGTTGTCCTGCAGCGGTCCCACATCTTGGTCAGCAATCTCATCGTCAACCGGCCGCTCGGCCACCAATTCCGCGCTGTCAGGCTCTGCGATTTCCGGCTCCAACACCGCGTTGGCGCTGGCGTCCTCCTCGGCAGGCGGAGCAGGCGATTCTGCTGGCACCGGATCGGATTGCGGCAGGTCCTCCCCTCCCGCATCGCCCGAAGACAGCGGGTCAAGCGCTGCCGTGTCCTCCTCCGCCTCTAACCCCACAGCGATGGCAACCTCATTTGCGCGATCGGTGTCTGGCTCTGGCTCTGCCTGCGCCGCCAGGTCGGCGGGAGCCTCGTTCGGCAGGATGCCCTCTGAGGTCTCGATGCTCGGCAGGTTATCCGGCAGGGGGAGCGCCTCGTTCAAGGCGACCAGCCCGGCCGATGCGACCAGCGCGCCCGAAAAAAGCCCGCCCAGCAAGCGGGGCCAGCCCCGCCGGCGCGCGGGATTCACACCTGGGATCGGTTGTTTTTGCTCGCGATTTGCCTGCTCGCCCATCTTTCGGCTCCGCCGTCCTGTGGCCTTCTCCTCCCCTGGCGGCGGCCATCGCCCGGGCAGGTGGCCGGTTTTTCCCGGTCCATGCTTGACGCACCATCCGCCACCGTCGCATCTATAGCGCCTCGCGGGGTCGGATGCCACCCGTCGCCCGGCGGGACCCATGGAGACGGCCCGAGGGGCATGGAATGCTGCTGCTGATCGATAACTATGACAGCTTCACTTACAATCTCGTTCACTACCTCGGCGAGTTGGGCGCGGAATGTGACGTTCGCCGCAATGACGAGATTTCGGTGGAAGATGCCCTGGCCATGGCGCCGGACGGAATTGTGCTGTCGCCGGGGCCCTGTACTCCGCAAGAGGCGGGGATCTGCGTCGATCTCGTCCGTGCCGCGCCGCCCGACATGCCGATCCTGGGGGTTTGCCTGGGGCATCAGAGCATCGGGGCGGCCTATGGTGGCGAAGTGACGCGCTGCCGCGAAGTGCTGCATGGGAAGCTTTCCTCGATCACCCATGACGGCTCGGGCGTGTTTGCCGGGCTCGAGCAGGGCTTTGATGTCACGCGCTACCATTCGCTTACCGTCGCGGAGGATCCTCTGCCCGACGACCTGCGCGTGACCGCAAGGTCGCAATCGGGGGTGGTGATGGGCCTTTGCCACCGGTCCCGTCCCGTGCACGGGGTTCAGTTCCACCCCGAAAGCATCGCCTCGCAGCACGGCCATGCGATGCTGATGAATTTCCTGCGCCTCGGGGCCGCGGCATGAGCGATCTGAGGCCCTTCATCGGCCAGGCGGCGGAGCGTCCCCTGACCCGCAGCGAGGCTGAGGAAGCCTTCGGTCTGATCATGGAGGGTCAGGCCAGCCCGGCGCAGATCGGCGGCTTCTTGATGGCGCTGCGGGTGCGTGGCGAGGCGGTCGAGGAGATCGCCGGTGCCGCCAGCGCGATGCGCGCGCGGGCCGCCCCGGTCGCAGCGCCGCAAGGCGCGATGGACATTGTTGGCACGGGTGGAGACGGCAAGGGGACCCTGAACATCTCGACCGCGACAGCCTTCGTCGTGGCTGGTGCCGGAGTACCTGTGGCCAAGCATGGGAACAAGGCGCTCTCGTCCCGCTCGGGCGCGGCGGATGCGCTGACGCAGATGGGCGTCTCGGTCATGGTCCCGGCGGAGGTCGCCGAGAGGGCGCTGGCCGAGACCGGGATCTGCTTCATGATGGCCCCGATGCACCACGCGGCGATGCGCCATGTCCAGCCGGTGCGGGTCGAGTTGGGGACGCGGGTGATCTTCAACATTCTCGGCCCGCTGACCAATCCGGCGGGGGTCAAGCACCAGTTGACGGGCGCGTTCTCTCCCGATCTGCTGCACCCGATGGCGGCGACCCTGTCGGCACTGGGCACCGAGACCGCGTGGCTGGTGCATGGCGCGGACGGGACCGACGAGATCTCGATCGCCGGGCCGACCAAAGTCGTTTCGCTCTGCGAGGGCGCGCTGACCGATTACGAACTGCATCCGGAGATGGCGGGCCTGCCCGAGCATCCATTCGAAGCCATCCTCGGCGGCACGCCCGAGCAGAACGGCGCGGCCTTTCGCGCCCTCTTGAACGGCGCGGCGGACACGGCGCAGGCGCGGGCCTATCGCGATGCGGTGCTGCTGAACGCGGCGGCCGCGCTGTTGGTGGTCGGAAAGGTCGACGATCTGACATCCGGCGTCGCGCACGCCCGCGAAAGCATCGACTCAGGTTCCGCGCTGCAAAAGGTCACCGCGCTGGCGCAGATCACCTCCGCCGCCACCACAGAATGACCGGCAGGACAACCAGATACATCAGAACGCCATAGACCGCCGAAGGCAGCACCGCCGGCCCCATCCCCTGGTCGGTCCCGGCGACGAGCGTTCCGATCGTGATCCCCATCGTCGCGTTCTGCACGCCGGTCTCCAGCGAAATCGCGATCCTCTGGGCGCGCGACAGGCGCAGCGCCATGGCAATGGCGAGCCCGAGGGCCAAGAGCCCCAGGATCAACGTGATCAGGGCGGGGGCGAGTGCCACGCCCGATGTCGTCAGCGTCTCCCACCCCGCGACAATCGCAACGAGGACGATCACGACGAACAGCGCATTGGCGGCGCGGGCGACCCAGGGTTCGATGCGGCGCGCCCAGCCCTCGGCCCAGCGCCGCACCGCGATCCCGCTCACCACCGGCACGGCGGTGATCATCACCATCGCAACAGCCAGCCCGCCGATATCGATCTCCGGCGCCGCGGCGCCCAGAAAATACCCCGCCATCCAGCCCGTCATCAGCGGCACGGTCAGCACCGAGAGCAGCGAGACAAGCCCGGTCAACGTGATCGACAGCGCCAACTCTCCACCAGCCAGCTTCGTCAGGATGTTCGAGGTGACCCCGCCAGGACAGACCGACAGGATCATGACTCCAAAGGCGATCTCGGGCGGCAGTGCAAAGAGGATAGCGATCGCAAAGGCCGCCAGGGGCAGCGCCAAAACCTGAGACAGGACACCCGCAAGAACGGCACGCGGTGCCTCGAGCACGCGGCGAAAATCCGCCACCGTCAGACCGAGCCCCAAGGCGAACATGATGAAGGCCAAGGACAGCGGCAGCAGAATGTCGAGGGGAAGGGGCATGGAAGGGTCCGACGGCTTTGTGCTCTGTGCTTAGACGCTTTTCCTGTCGGGGCATAGCGGCAACAGATTAATCGCCCCGTGGATCGATGCTTGGGATTCCCCGGAACGGGCGCTATCAACGCGCCATGAACATTCTGGACAAGATCAAGGCCTATAAGCTCGACGAAATCGCGGCAGCGAAACGCAAGCTGCCACTGGCCGAACTCGACGCAATGGCCCGGAGTGCGGGCCCGGTGCGCGGCTTTTCCGAGGCGCTGCGCCGGGCCGAGACCGCTGGCGGATACGGGCTGATTGCCGAGATCAAAAAGGCGAGCCCGTCGAAAGGCCTGATCCGGGCCGATTTCGACCCGCCCGCCCTGGCCCGGGCCTATCAGGCGGGCGGGGCCACCTGTCTCAGCGTGCTCACAGACGCGCCCAGCTTTCAGGGGGCTCCAGCCTTTCTGACCGAGGCCCGCGCCGCCACCACCCTGCCCGCGCTGCGCAAGGATTTCCTCTATGATCCCTACCAGGTGGCCGAGGCACGGGCCTGGGGGGCGGATTGCATCCTGATCATCCTCGCTTCGGTCAGCGATGCGCAAGCGGCGGAGTTGGAGGCAGCGGCCGTCGCTTGGGGCATGGATGTCCTGCTGGAAGTGCATGACCGGGCCGAACTCGACCGCGCCTTGTTGCTGAGATCTCCCCTGCTCGGGGTCAATAACCGCAACTTGAAGACCTTCGAGGTCAGCCTCGCGGTGACCGAAGAGCTTGCCCCCCACGTGCCGGAGGACCGGCTGCTGATCGGCGAAAGCGGCCTGTTCGCACCGGCGGATCTGGCCCGGCTGGCGCGCGCAGGCGCCCGCAGCTTCCTGATCGGAGAGAGTCTGATGCGCCAGCCGGATGTCACCTCTGCGACGCGCGAGATCCTGGCCAACCCGCTGGTCCCGGCATGAGCGGGTTCACCCATTTCGACGCCGAGGGACGGGCGCAGATGGTCGATGTCGGCGCCAAACCGGTGACCGAGCGCAGCGCCACCGCCACAGGCTCGGTCGTGATGGCGCCCGAGACCTTGGAGATGATTGTCCAGGGCCGCGCCAAGAAGGGCGATGTGCTGGCCGTTGCCCGGCTTGCCGGGATCATGGCGGCGAAGAAGACTTCGGACCTGATCCCGCTCTGCCATCCGCTCCTGCTGACCAAGATCACCGTGGATCTGAACCCTGCCCCGCCGGATCGGGTCGAGATTTCGGCGACCGTGAAACTCTCTGGCCAGACGGGGGTGGAGATGGAGGCGCTGACGGCGGTCTCGACCGCGGCCCTCACGGTCTATGACATGTGCAAGGCGGTCGACCGGGCAATGCAGATCACCGATATCCGGCTGACCCATAAAGCGGGCGGGAAGTCGGGCACGTATTCCGCGGAATGAGACTGTTGGTCTGATGCTCTCAACCCAAGCCGCGCTCGAGAAGCTGCTTGCCCTGGCACCGGCCCTGCGGGTCGAGATGGTCCCTCTGGCCGAGGCCGATGGCCGCGTTCTGGCGCGGGATGCAGTGTCGGAACGGGCGCAACCGCCCTTCGCCGCCTCGGCCATGGATGGCTATGCCGTCCGCGCGGCCGAGGCTGTTGCCGGCGCGGTTCTCACCGTGACGGGCGAGGCGGCGGCGGGCCACCGCGCGGGCATCGACCTGCGCTCGGGGGCCGCAATCCGCATCTTCACCGGCGCTCCCGTGCCCCAGGGCGCAGATGCCATCTTGATCCAGGAGAATGCCACACGCGAGGCTGACCGGATCACCGTGCACGAAGCCCCGATGCAGGGCGCATTCATCCGACCTGCGGGCGGTGACTTCCCTGCGGGGTTCTATCTTTCCGCCCCCCGCCGGCTCGGGCCCCGCGACGTCGCGCTGCTCGCCGCGATGAACCAGGACGAGGTCGCGGTGATGTGCAAACCGGTCGTGGCACTGATCCCGACCGGGGATGAATTGGTTCCGCCAGGGGCCCATCCGGGCCCGGATCAGATCATCACATCGAACAATTACGGGCTGGCCGGGATGCTGGCACGGATCGGCGCGGTGCCCCGTCTCTGCCCCATTGCGCGGGACAACCGCGAGAGCCTGCTCGCCGCGCTCTCTGCCGCCGAGGGTGCCGATATCATCGTCACGTTGGGTGGCGCGTCGGTCGGAGATCACGATTTGGTCGCCGAGGTGTTCGGCGAGGCGGGACTCAGCCTCGATTTCTACAAGGTCGCGATGCGCCCGGGAAAGCCGTTGATGGCCGGCCGGATTGGCGCGCGCGTGATGATTGGCCTCCCGGGCAATCCGGTCTCGGCCCTGGTCTGCGGCGAGATCTTTCTGCGCCCGATGATCGAGGCCAGTTTCGGCCTGGCGACGGGGAAGCGACAGCGCCTCTCCGCCCAATTGGCCCATGATCTCGAGAAAAACGGGCCGCGCGAACACTATATGCGCGCCCGTCTGACCGACGGCTCACCACCCCTGATCGAAGTATTCGAAGATCAGGACAGCTCTCGCCTGGCAATTTTGGCAAGATCGAACGTCCTGGTGGTCCGTCCACCACAGGCCGCAGCCGCGCGCGCCGGCGATTTCGTTGAGTACATTCCCCTCGAATGACCAAGAACGCATTCAATTGTTGCGTGTCTGCTTGACACAAATCAAGAACACTTATAGAACAACCCATAGAGGCACAGAGGGAACGGGCAGATGCTGACGAAAAAACAATACGACCTCTTGATGTTCATTCACAAACGCGTCCAACGCGACGGCGTACCGCCATCGTTCGACGAAATGAAAGAAGCGCTGGACCTGAGATCGAAATCCGGGATCCACCGTCTCGTGACAGCGTTGGAGGAGCGCGGGTTCATCCGCCGCCTCGCGCATCGGGCACGTGCGGTCGAGATCTTGAGGCTGCCAGAGAACTTCGACACCGGCCGCCCGGTCCGCGGCACATTCCGCCCTTCGGTGATCGAGGGCGATCTCGCTCAGCGGTCGAACGACGGCGGGGCGATCGAGAAGCTCGGCGGCCAAAGGGTGGATGCCGACACAGCCGGGTCCGTGCCCCTGATCGGCCGGATCGCAGCAGGTTCGCCCATCGAGGCGCTCGAATCCGGCACGACGCAGGTCGGTGTGCCCTCGATGATGCTGTCCTCGGCGGGCGAGCATTATGCGCTGCAGGTCAAAGGCGACTCGATGATCGATGCGGGGATCTTCGAGGGCGATATCGTTGTAGTAAAGCGGCAAAGCTCCGCCGATAACGGCGACATCGTGGTCGCTCTGATCGAGGATCACGAGGCGACGCTGAAGCGGCTGCGGCGCAAAGGCGGGGCAATCGCGCTGGAAGCTGCAAACCCGGCCTACGAGACCCGGCTCTATCGCAGCGAGCAGGTCAAGATCCAGGGCAAGATGGTCGGGCTGATCCGTACCTATATCTGACCCGGCAGCGAGTGCAGATCAGTGTTTGGGCGACCATAGGCGGTTTCTAGAAGCTGTTGAGGGTGTTATGCGAAGTTCATCACCCGCTTGATCAATGGCCAATGCGCCGAGACGGCGGAGATCTCCGCCGTCGATGACCTTGCAGGCCCCATCCCGCCGCAGACGGAAGTCACTGATCACCAGCCTTTTGGGGCGGCATTCCTGATCGAACACGGCGTCGTCAGGCCGGCGGAGCACGACCACGGTCCAGCCATTTTCAAAAGGCGCGTACACCACCTTGCGGCTCCCCTCCAGCCCCGGTCGCGTGGCGGCCACGGCTTGCTCCGCCAGATCGCCATCCCTCTCCATCCAACGCTCCGCAATGAACCCCGAGGCGCGCGGCTGATCGAGCGCGCGTCCTTCGGGCCCGAGCCGCCCAACCAACCGTGCATCTGACGAGACCAGCAGCGCCGGACGCTCGGCCGGTCCGCTCCAGAGCCAGAGGGCCGCGAGAATCGGCCCCAGCCCGAAAAGGCGCCACGGCCCGCGGAACAGCGCCAGCCAGAGACCGCCAATCGACATGGCGCTGAGAACCGAGGCCGGCGCTGCCGCCACCGGCTCGACCGCGCCCGGCAAGGCGGCTGTCCAATGTGC
>JBCBIS010000179.1:0-8543 GCA_038524325.1 Pseudomonadota bacterium | reverse complement strand
GCGGCATGTGTTGCGGAGCTGTGGCGCCTTGCCCGGGGTGTCTCGCGCAGCTCCGGGAGGTCCCGGGTCAAGCCCGGGACAGCGCATCTCGGCACTCTTGTCGGTGGAGAAGAAGGGCTGAAGACATGGCGGCGACAATCGAAGTCAGACTGGAGAACCGGTTCTCGAGAACCCGGCTGGCGATGTTCTCTCAGGACCGCAAGGAGCTGAAGGAACAGCGCGAGGCGTTTATCGACGCCCGCAGGTTCGAGCTCATGCGGGCTGACCCGACAAGAGTTAATCCAAAATACGGCCATTTGCTGCCGGAGGCGCTGTTTCCCAAGGATCTGATCTGCACATGCGGCCATAAGATGTACGACTATGTGGACGCCCCCCTCGGCCCTATCGTCTCGGCGGCCTTCCGCGACTGCGTAGAGGCGATCGAGCCTGGCGTGCACCGCTTTCTGCCCGTCGAGATCTTTAAGACCGACAAGACACCGCATGAGCAGAGCCCGTTCTTTTATTTCGACATCCGCAATTTCCTCGATGCGATCGACCCATCAACAGGGGCCGTCGAGACGATCGGCCGAGACTCCTTCGATAATCCACATCGCACATGGTCCATCGTCTCGAACCGTCATTCCGATCTGGCGGTGAAGAAAGAGCGCGTCGATGGCAAGGCGGCCTGGATCGACCTCAGGCTGCCCAGAACATTCTTTTCCGACGCTTTGATCGAGCAGCTCGAGGCCGTGGGCCTCGAAGGTCACCGTCTGCAAGATAAATTCGCGGAGATTTGAGCGGATGGCGCGGCAGACCCGTCCTGGCATGTCTCCCCTGCATGCCGAGCGCCTCGACCTCACCGGCCAATTGGCGGCGGGGCGGGTGCATGAGGCGATGGGGCCGGCGGCGCGGGTGTTTGCCGCACGGCTGGCCGGCGCTCTCACGGGCCCGGTGCTGTGGGTGCAGGAGGCGCGGGCGGGGGCGCAGCTTTGCCCGCAGGGGCTGGCGCCGTTCTTCGATCCGGCGCGGCTGGTCCTGGTCTCGCCGCCCGACCGGCTGGCGCTGCTGCAGGTCATGGAGGAAGCGCTGCGCAGCCCGGCCCCCGCCCTGGTGATCGGCGAGCTTGCCCGCGCGCCCGACCTGACCGAGAGCCGGCGTCTGCAACTGGCTGCCGGCACCGGCGGCGGGCGCGGCCTCTGCCTGATCGCAGGCGAGCGGGTGCAGTCGAACGCGGCCGAGACCCGCTGGCTCTGTCATCCCTTGCCCGCTGGCGGGCAGCGCTTTGCCCTGGTCAAGAACAAACGCGGTCCGCTGCGCGCCTGGGAGATGGCATGAGCGAGCCGCCCACCACCCCCGGCCTGCCGGGCCTTGACCTGCCGCCCGCCGCAGAAGCGCGGGGCAAGCGTCTGAGCCTCTCAGGCGGCGCCGCACCCTCAGGCCGGGCGCCGAAGCAACAGGCGCATGCCAAGACCATGGCGGGGGCAGGGCGCCTCCCACCGGCGGAACCGCAGACGGTGGGAGGAAGAGGTCAAGCGGCCCCCAAACCAGCCCCGAATGTGCCGCCACAGCCCGGAACCCGGCCAGGCAACACGGCCCGGGTTGCCCCTGCGCCGCGCGACGCGCCCGGCCCCTCAACTCCACAGTCCGATGCGTCTCGGCATAGGGGGCGGGAAGCTGCGGGCCAGGCTGGCGAGACGGCTGCGCGACCCGCCGGGGCTGGAACTTCGCGCCTGAGCGGAGAGAGAGGGATACGACCGGCCGGAGAGGGGGGTGCGGGACCGGCCGAAGGAAAGACTACGCGATCAGCTGGAGAGAGGATTGTGGGACCGGTCGGCGGAAAAGCTGCGCGATCAGCCGGAGAGAGGGTTGCGGGACCGGCCGGAGGAAAGGCTGTGCGATCAACCGGAGAGGGGATTGCGGGACCTGCCGCAA
This sequence comes from Pseudomonadota bacterium, assembly GCA_038524325.1. Lineage (GTDB taxonomy): Bacteria > Pseudomonadota > Alphaproteobacteria > Rhodobacterales > Rhodobacteraceae > Thermohalobaculum. The sequence goes on along the minus strand of JBCBIS010000179.1, from coordinate 6,632 downwards.
AGAAGGGCGCCCGACAGGCCGGAGAGGGGATTGCGGGGCAGACCGCAAAGAAGGGCGCGCAACAGGCTGAGGCAAGGGCTGCGCGATCAGCCGGGCAGGCTGCCGGGTCACAGGCTGGAGAGATGGATGTGGGACAAGCGGCGGGTCGGGGTGGCGATCCCTCCATGTCTGGCGGGCCCGGATCGGCGGCACCCGGCGTGGCTGGTGCCACACAGGCGCTCAGCCGCACTGGCGCGACATCTGCAGCGGGCCGCGTGGGCTCGCCCCCTGCGCCCGGGCGCCCGGAGCGGCGCATTCTGGCACTGGCCCTGCCGCATCTGGCGGCGGAGGCGGCGCTGCGGCGCGAGGGCTTGCGCGGCCTCGACCGGCCCTTCGCGGTGGTCGAAAAGCAAGGCGCGGCGCTGCGCCTGATCTCGGTGACCCCGGGCGCTTTATCGACCGGTTTGGCGCCGGGCCTGGGGCTGGCGGATGCGCGGGCGATCTGCCCGGATCTGCTCACCCGCCCGGCCCAGCCCGGACGGCAGGAGGCGCTGTTGGGCGCCCTGGCCCGCTGGGCCGAGCGGTTCTCGCCGCTGGTGGGTCTGGACGACGCCGAGACGCTGATCCTGGACATCACCGGGGTCGGCCATCTCTTTGGCGGCGAGGCGGCGCTGGCCGCCCGGGCGGTGGCCGATTGCGCCGAGCTCGGCCTGACCGCCCGCGCCGGGCTGGCCGGGACCCGCGGCGCCGCATGGGCCATGGCGCATTACGGCCAGCCCGGCGCAGCGCGCCTGCGAGGCGCCCGCCAGGACCGGCCCGCTGCTGCAAAGCGTGGCTCGCGCCCTGCGCGTCAGAGCACAGAGCCCCGCGGCGCGGAGGGCACGGCTGATCCAGCCTCCGCAGATCTGCCGGCGGCAGCAGGGAGGGGCCGGCCCAGACCTGCTTTTCCGAGCAGGGCACGCCCCGGTGTAGACGACGTCACCGGCCCTGGTGCTGCAGATCGGGCCGCGACCGCGAAGGAGGGTCGGTCTGAAGCCGCCTCCCACAGCATCGCGCGTGCCAGTTTAGACGACACAGCCGGGCCTCGTGCCGCGGATCGGGTGTCGGCAGCGGAGCAGGACCGGTTCGGGCCTGTTTCTCCAAGCATGTCACCCCCTGGCGTAAACAGCCCGGTCGGTCCCGCCTCCAAGGATCGACCGGCGGCTGCGGAGCATGGCCGAATGGGAGCCACCCAGGGCATGGCGCGTTCTGGCGCAGACGGTTCTGGCCGTGCGGATCGGGCCGCGGCCGCTGCGACGGGGCCGTTCGTTCGCCAGACGGTGCGGCCTGCTGCAGACGCTCCTGGCTCTCCAAACTCTCCGGCTGTGACGAGGGAGGGCAGGTCCGGAGCTGTTTCCCAGCGCAGCGCCGGTCTTGGCGCGGATCCGGGCGTGGCTTCGCCTGGCCCGTCGCTCGCGGGTGCCCTCAGCGCCCGTGACGCCGCTGGCGCAGAGGGAGATGCTGTGCCTGGCGATCGCTCTCGCATCGGTCCGGCGGCGGAGCCTCGACCGCCCCTCGGATCGGATCGGCAGGGGGCATCCGATGACGGCTCAGAGGAGATGTCTGGAGCCTGTACGGGCCCCCGGGCCGCGGCAGAGGCTGGCGGCGTGGCTGATCCTTTGCCCGCAATGGATGCCGTTGCGATCGCGCCGTCGCGGCGGTTGCGGGCGGCTCTGGCGCCCTTGCCCGTCGCTGCCCTGCGGTTACCGGGGGAAGCGGTGGAGGGGTTGGAGGCGCTCGGCCTCGGCACGATTGGCGAGATGGCGGGCGTGCCGCGCGGGCAGATCGCCCGGCGCTTTGGCGTGGCGGTGTTGCGCCGGCTCGATCAGGCGTTGGGGGTCGAGCCCGAACCGGTCTCGCCGCTGCGTGCGCGCCCGGTCTTCTCGGCCCGGTTGACCCTGCCCGAGCCGATTGGCCTGACCTCGGACGTGATGGCGGGGCTGGAGCGGCTGTTGGAGCGGGTCTGCGCCGATCTCGCCCGGGCGCATGAGGGCGCGCGCCGGATGCGCCTGATCGCCCGCCGCGTCGATGCAAGCGATGCGCTGGCCGAGATCCGCCTCGCGCGCCCGATGCGCGATCCGATGCGGCTGCGCGATTTGTTCCAGCGCAAGGTGGCCGAGATGGAGGCGGGGTTCGGCATCGATGCCCTGCGCCTGGTGGCGGTGGAGACCGAGCCGCTGAAACCGGTCCAGACCTCGCGCCAGACCGAGGCGGAGCGGCTGGACGATCTCATCTCGCGCATCGGCAACCGGATCGGGTTCGAGCGGGTGACCCGGCTGCTGCCGAATGAAAGCCACATCCCCGAGCGTGCCTTCACCGTGGCCGCCGCCGCCTGGTCCGAGGCGCAGCCCTTCCCCCCCGCGCTGCCCCGCCCGCTGGTCCTGGTCGCGCCTTTTCGGCTGGCGGTCGAGGCCGGGCGCGAGCCGCCCGCGCGGTTCCCCTGGAGGGGGCAGAGGATGACCGTGCGGTCGGCGCGGGGGCCCGAGCGGATCGCGCCGGAATGGTGGTGGGACGACCCGGCCTGGCGCAGCGGCGCGCGCGATTACTGGCAGGTGCAGACCGAGGAGGGCCCGCGGCTCTGGCTCTACCGGTCCTATTTTCCCGCGCCGCAATGGTGGGTGCATGGTGTGTTCGCCTGAGGGCGCGCAACCTCCGGCGCTTTCCGACCCGCGCGTCAGGCGCTGGTGCGCAGTGCCGAGCGGAGGGTTTCCAGCGGGGCCTGATGGCTTTCGATCAGTTTGCGCAGTTGATACACGTCGATCGGCTTGGAGTAGAATGCATCCATCCCGGCGGTGAAGCAGGCGCGCATGGCGGCTTCGTCGGTGCGGGTGCCGATACCGATCACGCAGGGCTGTGCCGACCCCCGGGCGGACCGGGCCGTGCGGATCTCCTCGGCAAGCTCGAAGGCGTTGGTCTCGGTCAGCGAGAGATCGATCAGGATCATCGAGACCGTCTCGTCATGCGCCGCCGCGACATCCTCCACCCCGACCCCGGCGAGGCGCACCGGCACGTCGAGCTCCTCGAACATCATCGCCAGCATCGAGCGGCTGATCGGATCGTCGTCGATCAGCAAGACCCGGGCAAGGCGCAGGCTGAGGGAGTTCTGCAGGTTATGGGCCACCCGCTCGGCAACCTGGTGCAAGAGCGAGAGCAACTCCTCCGGAGCCACGGGCTTGTCGAGCCGCGCGGCCTCGTCCCGCAGCCGCTCCGCCCGGCTGAGCGGGCCGGTGAGATAGACGATCTCGGGCGTACCGATGACGCCGTGACCGCGCAGCTTGGTCGCGAAATCCGCGCCATCCTTGTCCTGCAATGCCAGATCGATCAGCACGGCCTGGAACGGGGTGGTCGACTGCGCGGCGGCGCTGGCGGCGGCGAGCCCTGCGGGCAGGCTGGCGGCCCCCTGGCTCTCGATGCCGAAATCGTCGAGATATCCGCTCAGCACCCGCCGCGCTTCGGCGGAGGGGTCGATCACCAGCACCGGACCCAGGCGGGGGGGCGGGAAACACCAGGGCCGCGGGATCGGAATGATATCCGGCCCGCTGGGCATGCGCAGGTCGAGGCGGAACTCCGTCCCCTGACCGACCTCGGACTTGACCGAGAGCCGCCCTCCCATCGCCCGGGCGATCCGGTCGCAGATGGCGAGGCCCAGCCCGGTCCCGCCATATTCGCGCGAGATCGAGTTGTTGGCCTGCTCGAAGGCGTCGAAGATCGAGTCGAGCCGCTCGGGCGCGATCCCGATCCCCGTATCCGAGATGGTCAGCCGGGTTTCCACCCTTCCAGCGACATCCGGCATCTGGTCGAGCCGGATCAGCACATGGCCTGACTGGGTGAACTTGATCGCGTTGCCGGCGATGTTCATGAGGATCTGACGCAGCCGCCCGGCATCGCCGACGACCATTTGTGGCGTGCCGGTTGGCAGTTGGATCACCAGATCGATGCCTTTGCGGTCGGCCTCGGTGGCCAGGAGCCGAGCGACCGAGAGGACCGTCTCTCCGAGATCCATCGGAGCCTCGTCCAGCGCCAGCTTGCCGGCCTCGATCTTCGAGAAATCCAGGATGTCATTCAGGATCGCGAGCAGCGATTTGCCGGATTCGATCACCACATCGAGCTGCTTGGCCTGGCGGGCGCTGAGATCGCTGTGTCGGAGAATTTCGGACATGCCCAGCACACCGTTCATCGGGGTGCGGATCTCGTGGCTCATATTCGCGAGGAATTCGCTTTTCGCCCGCGAGGCTTGCTCGGCGGCGCGGCGCAGGTCGGTCTCGGTCTGCTGCACCGCCTCGACCTCGGCCGCCATCGCGTTGAAGCTGGAGCGCAGACCGTCGATCTCGGCGATCCGCGGCAGGAGGACCGGGGCCTTCACCCTTATGCCCGCGCCGCCCGAGGCCATCTGACGGCTCGCACGCTCGATCCGCCCGATGCGGCTGGCGATGTGCAAGGCGATCAGCCAGCCGAGCAGGATCGAGACCCCCAGCCCCGCCGTCAGAACGATCATCGCCTCGGAGTTCACATCATCGACCCGCTCCTGCAATTCGGCGACCGGTTGCGGGACCATCACGCCCCAGCCCGCGCCCGGCACCGGCATGTAGCCAGCGATCATGTCGGCCTCTTTCAGGGGCGAATAGAAGGTCATCACCCCTTCTTGGCCGCGCAACATCCGGCGTACAGCCGGGATTTTCGAGAGATCGCGCGCAGTCAGTTCATGCTGCCCAGCGGGATGGGCGAGGACTCGGCCGGTCTGGTCGACGATCACCGCATGGCCTTGCCGGCCGAAATGGATGCTGCGCCGCAGTTCACGGAAGAAGGTGGTCGACACCGCTCCCACCAACAGAACGTCATAGGCCCGGGTCACAAGAAAGATCTGCGGCGCCTGCTCGGCATGGGTGACGACGGGGGACAGGCCCACATGCCCGGTTTTCGACAGCGACAAGAACTGGCGGAGCAGGGCGTCCGGGAACTGCCTCGGGCAGGGCACCTGCTCGGCCAAAAAGCTGGACAGCAGTTTTCCGGTCTCCGGATCGATCACGCAGACATGGCGGAAATGGAGGTTCTCGAACAGGCCCCGCGCCGGGTCGCCCCTCCCGTCCGCGATCATTGGCGAGAACGAGCCAAAGGCGGCGATCAGGTCGCGGTGGTAGGTCTCGAGCGTGTTCGCGACGGTTTTGGCAAGCAGCAAATGACGCTCGCGCACGCCTGCGACTTCGTTCTTCAAGACGGTCGAATGCGGCCAGAGCCAGAACACAATCAGCGGCACTCCCGCCGCCAACAGGAACGCAACAATCAACACGGCCCGGATCCGGAGGATCATCGACCCCTCGTCCTGCTTCCACCCCATCGCCGAACCAACTCACAACAGACCCGGTTCAGTCGCTTTGCGTAGTTTACTCACAATTCATGAAAATCACAGATCGAATTGTCGAAGTCCCAACAAGGTTCACAACGGGCGGCGGTTTCGATCTGTTGCTGTTTCAATAAAAGACATTTCTTCGCGTTGTGCTGTCATGACAGGTTATTGCGGCGCATATCGGTGCGGACGCCGCCGGGTCGCGGCGAAAGAGAGGAGATCACAATGAGTTGGAGCCCTTGCCCCGATCCGGTCCTTGGCGACCGGGCCTCCGTCGACGCCGTCGAGACGCTGATCGTGCCGCGCGCGGTGGATCTTGGCGAGATGGAGGTGCGCCGCGCCCTGCCCTCGACCGAGCGCCAGATGGTCGGGCCGTTCATCTTTTTCGATCAGATGGGGCCGGCGGAGTTTCTGACCGATCAGGGCATCGATGTCCGCCCGCATCCGCATATCAACCTTGCGACGCTGACCTATCTGCTGGAAGGCGAGATCCTGCACCGCGACAGTTTGGGAACCGAGATGGCGATCCGGCCCGGTGCGGTGAACTGGATGAAAGCGGGCAAGGGGATCGTCCATTCCGAGCGTACGTCGGACGCGCGCAAGCAGAATGGCCAGCTCTTGTTCGGGCTGCAGACCTGGATGGCCCTGCCGGAAGCGGCGGAGGAGAGCGATCCTGCCTTTGTGCATCTGCCAGAGACCGATCTGCCGATCGCGCGGGACGGCGCTTTGACGATGCGCCTGATCGCGGGCGAGACCCATGGGCTGTCCTCGCCGCTGAGCACCGCCTCCGAGACGCTCTATGCCGATATCGCGCTTTCGGCGGGGGGCAAGTTCACGATCGAGGCCAATCAGGAGGAGCGGGCGCTTTATGTCCTGAGCGGCGGTCTGCGCGTCGACGGAGCGCTTTACGAGGGTGGGCAATTGCTGGTCCTGCGCCGCGGGGTGCCGGTCGATGTGGCCGCCGAGGCGGAGACCCGCTTCATGCTGTTCGGTGGCGAGCCGATGGAGGGGCCGCGCTACATCTGGTGGAACTTCGTCTCGTCGCGGCCCGAGCGGATCGAGCAGGCGAAAGAAGAATGGAGCCGGGGGCGCTTCGAGACGGTTCCGGGCGATGAGGAGGAGTTCATCCCCCTCCCCGACAACGCCACCAAGCCCCGCCGGGCTGTGGGTGGCCGCGACTTCGCCTGACCCTGGGATGGCACTTGGTGGGGGCCGGGGGGGAGCCCCCCGCCCGCCCCCCCCCCCCCCCCCCGCCCGGGGCGGGCGTACC
>JBCBIS010000178.1:0-8601 GCA_038524325.1 Pseudomonadota bacterium | reverse complement strand
GCATGCAGAACCTGGGCGACATGCGCCGGTTGTTGAGTGAAAAGGGCGTGGAAGCCTGATCGCAGCGTCGGCGCGTCAAACCGAGACTGGACGCAGCTTTCGCAATCGGCGAGACCTCCCTCAGCGAGGGAGGTGACGCGATGAAAGATGAACCGGTCAAAGTCAATTCCTGGACCGAATGGGACCCTCTGCGCCATGTGATCGTGGGGCGCGCGACGGGCTGTCATATTCCCCCGCCCGAACCCGCCCTCGAGGCAAAAGTCCCCGAAGACTCCGATATGCGCGGCCAATGGGGCCGCCGTCCGCAGGAGACGATCGACCGGGGCAACGAGTTACTGGATAACTTCGCCGCGTTGCTCGAAGCGCGCGGCATCCGGGTCGACCGGCCCGATCCCATTGATCACGCCCAACCGGTCACGACGCCCGATTTCCACACGGACAGCCAGTTCGGCTGCATGCCGCCCCGCGATGTGCTGCTAACCGTGGGCAATGAGATCCTCGAGGCGACGATGTCCTATCGCTGCCGCTGGTTCGAGTATCTGAACTATCGCCCGCTGCTGCAGCGCTATTTCGAGGAGGACCCGAATTTCCGCCATGAATGCGCGCCAAAGCCCCGGTTGACCGATGCGGATTACCGCCCCGACTATCTCAGCGAAAAAATCGGCGTCGAGAAACGTCTGGACTGGACGGCCGAGAAGTTCTTCGTCACCACCGAGGAGGAGCCGCTGTTCGACGCCGCCGATGTGTTGCGCTTTGGCAAGGATCTGGTGGTGCAGCACGGGTTCACCACGAATCTCAAGGGCATCGAGTGGTTGCGCCGCCATTACCCCGACCATCGGGTCCATGCGGTGAATTTCCCGGGCGATCCCTATCCGATCCATATCGACGCGACCTTCACCCCGATCCGCCGGGGCTTGATCCTGAACAATCCGCAGCGCCGCCTGCCCGAGGATCAGCGTGCCATGTTCCACCGCAATGGCTGGGAGATCGTCGATGCCGCGCAACCCGCGCATAACACGCCGCCGCCGCTCTGTTACTCTTCGACCTGGCTCAGCATGAATGTGCTCGTGCTGGACCCCAAGACGGTCTGCGTCGAAGCCTCCGAATTTTATCAGATGGAACAGCTCGACAAGCTGGGTATGGAGGTGGTGCCGGTCGAACTCCGCGATGCCTATGCCTTCGGCGGCGGCCTGCATTGCTGCACGGCGGATGTCTATCGTGAGGGGGTGTGCGAGGACTTTTTTCCCAACCTCGTCTGATCATGGTTAGCAGCGGTTAGCCTTTAATGCGGCGTTAAGTGCGCCGTGCCAGGCTGAGGGTCTGATCTGATCCGTCTTGGGAGAATTCCATGCTCGACAATTCGGCTGCGACCCGCCGCCTGCCGCGTGAGACGCGTTACAGCGAACCGCGGCTTCTCGTGATCGACGACGACAATTTCACAATCATGGCTGTGCGGCGGAAGATCCGTCAGCTTGGGTTTTCGATCGATTTCGACCACGCGACCGATGGGGTCGACGGGATGCATTGTCTCTGGCACCCGGTCTATGGTGCTCCGGCGACGATCCTGCTCGACTATCACATGCCGCGGATGAACGGTGTCGAGATGCTCTGCCGGATGGATACGATGGCCGAGCGGGCGCAGATCGACGTCTTCCTGATGACCAGTTCGGACATTCCGCGCTCCAGCTTCGATGGCGTGGCGAGCTCGGTCGCCGGCTTCATCGTGAAGGATCTGAACTTCCAAGGGTTGGAGGCCGCCCTGATCCGGCATCAGAGCCGTCACGAGCATCTTGCCCGCACCGCCTGACCGGCCCTGAAACACGATCACAGCACCGGGGTCATGGATTGCGGCCCCGGTAAAGGTCGCGCTAGATTGCCTCGATGCGAGGCCAGCCTTCCACACCTTCCCTATGCCGCCCGTGCAGGCTGTGACCTCCTCGACCAGCCGGGTGGAGCGGGTCGGCGCCGCAGTCATTGGCGGCGGCCCGGCGGGCCTCGCGGCAGCCGAGATCCTGACGGCACTGGGCATCCGGACGATCGTTTTCGATGCAATGCCGACGGTTGGCCGAAAGTTCCTGATGGCTGGGAAATCCGGTCTCAATCTGACCAAGAACGCGCCGGAGGACGCGTTCCGGGCCGCCTTCGCCTGCGCGCCGATCGAACCGATGCTCCGCCGCTTTGGAGTCGCTGCAACGATGGCCTGGGCGGAGGATCTGGGCGAGCGGCTGTTCACGGGCTCCTCCGGCCGGGTGTTTCCGCAGGCGATGAAAGCCTCGCCCCTGCTGCGCCGATGGCTGGCGCGTATGTCCGCGCAAGGGGTCGAGTTGCGGACCCGCTGGCGATGGCGAGGATGGTGCGAAGGCGAGCTACTCTTCGATACGCCCGATGGCCCGCGTGAGGTTAGCGCAGACGCGACGGTTCTTGCTCTTGGTGGGGGCTCCTGGCCGCGCCTCGGCTCGGATGGCGCCTGGTGCGAGACCCTGGCGCGCGAGGGCTGCAACGTTAGCCCGCTCCGCCCCGCCAATATGGGTTTCGACGTCGCCTGGTCCGCGCTTTTCGCCACCCGCTTCGCCGGCCATCCGGTCAAACCCGTGGCGCTCTCGCTGAACGGGACGACCCGTCATGGCGAGTTCGTGATCTCGAAGGCCGGGGTCGAGGGCAGTCTGATCTATGCGCTCTCTGCCGCGTTGCGCGATGCGCTTGCCGGTGGTGATGCGGATCTTCGGCTCGATCTCTGCCCGGACCGCAGCCTTGCGGATCTGACCGATCGACTGTCCCGGCCGCGCAAAAAGCAATCCCTCGCCAATCATCTGCGCCGCAGCATTGGGGTGTCTGGGGTGAGGGCGGGTCTGTTGCGTGAACTGGCACCATCCTTGCCCGACGCACCTGGCGATCTGGCGCAAAGGATCAAATCCCTGCCGCTGCCCGTCCTCCGGCCACGCCCCCTCAGCGAGGCGATCTCCTCCGCCGGCGGGCTCTCCTGGTCGGCGCTCGACGAGAGCTTGATGCTGCGCGACCGCCCCGGCCTGTTCGCCGCGGGTGAGATGCTGGATTGGGAAGCGCCGACAGGAGGGTATCTACTCACGGGGTGCCTCGCCACGGGACGATGGGCGGGGCAGGCCGCCGCCGACTGGCTGGGCAAGCGGGCGCAAAGCCGCTAAATCGGCGGGCAACGGACGGATCGTTCCGACCATGATGCCCTGAGGACCACATCCATGTCCCCCACTGACATGCCGGTTGGCGAGATCACCCTGCAAACCATCGCCATGCCAGCCGATTCCAATGCAAACGGCGATATTTTCGGCGGATGGCTGATGGCGCAGATGGATCTGGGCGCTTCGGTCATGGCGCGGCGCCGCGCGCGCGGCCGGGTGGCGACCGTGGCGGTGGATGCAATGCAGTTCCTCCGGCCGGTTTGGATTGGCGATGTGGTCTCGATCCACGCGGTGATGGAGCGCGAGGGCCGCTCCTCGATGCGCATCGGGATCGAAGTATGGATTCGTCGTCAGCCGAGCGGCGACCATCTGAAGGTCACCGAGGCGACCTTCACCTTCGTTGCGATCGACGACGCCGGATCGAGCCGCCCGCTGCCTTGAGCCTCAGGTGCAGAGACCAAAGACTTTATAGAGCGGGCAGAACTTGATGGCAGAGGTGCCAAGCAGGATGGCTCCGACGACAGCGGCAACCCACAGACCCGCGCCAGACAGACTTGTGAAGGCGAGCGCGAGAAGTGCAACGCCGATCAGGGCGCGGGCGATTTGATCGATGCGGCCGACCGAACCGGAAACACAGTCTTCCATGATATTCTCCTCTTGAATTGTGTGAAATTAATGTGGAAACAAATTCAAAAAATGCAATATGTAGGGATAATCGATCTCGTGAGCGATCCGCTGATGAGGCCGAAGATCTTCAACCGGAGCAGGCTTAGCTGATAGACGCCGCCAATCCGCTCTGATACACCAGATCTATGACAAATACGCTGGATGATGACGATATGCAGGGGGTCGTGGCAGAGCCTCTGGCCCGTGCCCTGGGCGACCGGTATCTGACATATGCGCTCTCCACCATCATGCACCGTGCGCTGCCGGATGCCCGCGACGGGCTGAAACCGGTGCATCGGCGGCTGCTTTGGGCAATGCGCCAGCTGCGTCTGAACCCGGATCAGGGGTACAAGAAATCCGCCCGGGTGGTTGGCGATGTCATTGGTAAGTATCACCCTCACGGGGATCAGGCGGTTTATGATGCGCTGGTCCGCGCGGCGCAGGATTTCGCGCTGCGCTATCCTTTGATCGACGGGCAGGGGAATTTCGGCAATATCGACGGCGATGGCGCGGCAGCCTATCGCTATACCGAAGCGAAAATGACCCCTGTTGCGACGGCGCTGCTGGAGGGGCTGGAAGAGGACGCCTCGGACTTCAAGACCACCTTCACCGGCGAGGATGAGGAGCCGGAGGTTCTGCCCGCCGCCTTCCCCAACCTGCTCGCCAACGGGGCGACGGGGATTGCGGTCGGCATGGCGACCTCGATCCCGCCGCACAATGTGGGCGAGATCTGCGAGGCGTTGCTCCACCTGATCCGCCACCCGAATGCCGGGATCGAGACGCTGGTCGACATGATCCCGGGGCCGGACTTTCCCACCGGTGGGGTGATGGTCGAAAGCCGGGAGAGTATTCTGGAGGCCTATCGCACCGGCCGCGGCGGGTTCCGCCACCGGGCGACTTGGGCGGTCGAGGATCTGGGCCGTGGCACGTGGCAGATCGTGGTGACCGAGATCCCCTATCAGGTGCAGAAATCCAAGCTGGTCGAGCGAATCGCCGACCTGATCAACACCCGCAAAATTCCGATCCTGGCAGATGTTCGCGACGAGAGCGCGGAGGACATCCGCCTGATCTTGGAGCCCAAATCCCGCACCGTTGCGCCCGACGTGCTGATGGAGACGTTGTTCAAACACTCCGATCTCGAGATGCGCTTCCCGCTGAACATGAACGTTCTGATCGACGGGCGCACGCCTAAGGTCTGTGACCTGCGCGAGGTGCTGCGGGCGTTCCTCGATCACCGGCGCGACGTGCTGCTGCGCCGCTCGGCGCACCGGATGCAGAAGATCGAGCATCGGTTGGAGGTGCTGGACGGCTATATCATCGCGTTCCTCAATCTCGATCGGATCATCGAGATCATCCGCACCGAAGACGAGCCGAAACAGGTGATGCTGGCCGAGGATTGGGGCGCTCCGGGACCTGCGATCCATCTGACCGAGGTGCAGGCCGAAGCGATCCTCAACATGCGCCTGCGCTCGCTGCGCCGTCTGGAGGAGATGGAGCTGCGCAGGGAGCATGACGAGCTGCTGGCCGAGCTGGCCGACCTGACCGCGCTGGTCAAGGACGAGGGCCTGCAATGGGGCCGCATCGCCGATCAGGTGCGCGAGATCCGCGACACCTTCGGCGCGCCGCGTGCCCTACGCCATTTGCGCCTGGCCGAGGATATCTCCGAGGCACGGGCTAAGACCGAGCCCTGGCCGCTGGGCGCGCGCCGGACCGGCCTGGCCGATGCGCCGGTTTTCGAGGAGGTGCCGGTCGAGGCTCTGGTGGAGCGGGAGCCGATTACAGTCGTCTGCTCGGCCCAGGGCTGGATCCGGGCGATGAAGGGGCATATCGCGCTCGACAGCGAGCTGAAATACAAGGATGGCGACCAGGGCCGCTTCGTCTTCCATGCCGAGACGACCGACAAGATCCTCGCCTTTGCCTCCAATGGCCGGTTCTACACGCTTCCAGGCGATCGTCTGCCCGGAGGGCGTGGTATGGGCGAGCCTGTGCGTCTGATGGTCGATCTGCCGAATGATGAAGACTTGATCGCTTTGTTCATTCATCGCCCGGGGCGCCGGGTCATGGTGGCCTCGACCGCCGGGGATGGGTTCATCGTGCTTGAGGAAGATGTGATCGCGCAGACCCGCTCGGGCCGGCAGGTGCTGAATGTGCGCGATGGCGTGCGCGCCGCGATCTGTTGCGAGGTGCAGGGAGATCACGTCGCCGTCGTCGGGCAGAATCGCAAGCTTCTGGTCTTCCCGCTGGCCGATCTGCCCGAGATGACCCGAGGAAAGGGCGTGAGGCTGCAGAAATACAAGGATGCCGATGGCCAATTGTCCGATGCAAGATGCTTTGCGATCGAGCATGGACTCACCTGGCATGACCCGGCCGGGCGTACCCGGACAGCCCGCGATTTGGCGGAATGGATGGGCAAACGGGCCTCCTCGGGCCGAATGGCGCCGCGCGGGTTCCCTCAGGACAACAAATTCAACTGAAATTTTTCAAAAAAGTTCAGGCTTCATCGAATTATGGCGTTTCTGCCCAATTTCCGCCCAGAACCGAGGCTAACCCAAGGTCATGTTGCGTTGTGCTGTCACAGCCATTTGTATCGTCGTTGCGTGTGGCGCGGCGGGGTGCTCGTCCTTCACGGATCAGGACTCCGCCGCCTGCACGACGAACGACTGGGACAGATTTGGCGAGAATGACGGCCGACTGGGTGTCGCAACCCAGGATCGCGCGGACCTGTTCGAGCGGTGCGACCGGCTCGGAGCGGGGGTCGACCTTGCTGCCTATCAGGCGGGTAGGTCGCGGGGATTGGAGCAGTATTGTACCCTCAGCAATGGGTTCGATCTGGGGCGGAGCGGGCGCCGCTATGACGGTGTCTGTCCCCCGATGCTCGAGGCTGATTTCCTTCAAGGCTATGACCGAGGGCGGGCCGAACGTCCGGCGACATCCGTGCTCGGCCCTGATGTCACCGTCGGGGTTGGAATCGGGATCGGCAGCGGCGGCTATCGCCGTGGCCGCGTCCGGACCGGGATCGGGGTTGGCATCGGTCTCGGACATTTCGGCGCCGGATACGGGTATCGCAACCGGCATTGGTGAGGGCGCCGTGCTCTGCAACGCCCACCGTCTCAAAGCCGGGCTCAAATCCGCCTGAGCCTCACTCCGCCGCGTGAGCCGCTACGCTGTCCTCGGCGGCCAGGAATTTCTCCGCCTCCAGCGCGGCCATGCAGCCCATCCCGGCCGAAGTCACCGCCTGGCGATAGACATGGTCCGTGACATCGCCAGCGGCGAAGACGCCGGGCACCGCGGTTGCTGTCGAGTCCGGCTGGGTCACCACATAGCCGCCCATATGGGTCTCGAGCTGATCCTTCACCAGGACCGACGCCGGCGCGTGACCGATGGCGATGAAAACGCCGGCTACCTCGACGTCCCGGGTTTCTCCGGTCTGCGCATGGATCAGCCGGGCGCCGGTCACCCCATCGCCATCGCTGCCGAGGATTTCGTCGATCTGGTGGTTCCAGATAATCTCGACCTTCGGGTGGTTGAACAGCCGCTGCTGCAGAATTTTCTCGGCGCGGAGTTCATCCCGGCGGTGCACCAGCGTGACTTTTTCGCAGAGATTGGCGAGGTAAAGCGCCTCTTCCACCGCCGTGTTTCCGCCGCCGACCACGATCACCTCTTTGCCGCGATAGAAGAACCCGTCACAGGTGGCGCAGGCTGAAACGCCGAAGCCCTTGTACTTTTCCTCGGAGGGCAGCCCGAGCCATTTCGCCTGTGCGCCGGTGGCGAGGATCACCGCATCCGCCTTCCAGACGGTGCCGGAATCGCAGACAGCCGTGAAGGGCCGCGCCGACAGGTCCAGGCTTTGCACATGGTCGGCGATGACCTCGGTCCCCACGGCCTTGGCATGGGCCAGCATCTGTTCCATCAGGTCTGGGCCCTGCGTCTCGATCATGCCCGGCCAGTTCTCCACCTCGGTCGTGATCGTAAGCTGCCCGCCCGGTTGGATCCCCTGGATCAACACCGGCTCGAGCAGGGCGCGCGACGCGTAAACGGCGGCCGTATAGCCGGCGGGGCCGGAGCCGATGATCAGACAACGGGTGGAACGGGTCTCGGGCATGTGTTTCTCCTGACTGGGATCTTCTAGATACGTGGTCGACCGATCTGCGCCAAGGGGGGTCATGGTGACGCTGTGCGGCGCTGGGCCAATCCCTCGCAAATCAGCGCCGCGACCCGGTCGGCCTCGGCCAGGGGGGGATAGGACCAGGTCTCGACGCGCCCCCTGAACGGGCGACTGGCACCATGACGTTCTAGATCGGTGTGGAAGCGGGCCAGCTTTGGCGCGAGACCGGCAACGGGCAGGATATGCACCGGCTTGCCGGTCGATGCGGCTTCCGAGGACATGTTGACGGAATCGGCCGTCACCAGACTTGCATCAGCGAGACCCAGGATCGCCGGGTAGGGATTGGCCCCCACGCCATCCCAGACAAAAGCGCGCGGTCCGAGTCGGGTGCGCAGCCGATCCGTCAGGCCCTGGGGCGTGCGTCGCGAGGGTGTGATGAGCAGCGTGTGGGTCTTGGCAAGGTCGATCAGGGCTGCCTCGACGGAGGCCGCCTCGAAGCCCGCGGATTTCGACGGGCCGCCGAGCAGCACCGCCACCCTGGGCGGCAGAGGAAGACTGGCCGCAGGCCATGCCGTGGCGGCGTCTTCGATGGTCCGGGGTGTCAGCCGCCCCATCGCGCCGATTGTCCCGATGAGATTGCGCCCCTCGCGGCGGTCGTGAAACGGCAGAACAACA
>JBCBIS010000177.1:0-8632 GCA_038524325.1 Pseudomonadota bacterium | reverse complement strand
CCTTCACCTTGGGCGGCGGCGGCGGGAAGGTGATCTCGCCCTCATGGCAGACCAGCGCGCCGCGGATCACGTCATCCTCCATATCGACGACTGGATTGCCGTCTTTCTCCGGCGTCAGGTCGTCCATCATATGGCGGATATTGGTGGAGTAGAGGTTCGACGATTGTGTCGCCATTCGGCTGGGGAAATCGGTATAGCCGACGATAGTCACGCCATTGGGGCTGACCACTTTCTCATCCTTGACGGTCAGATCGCAGTTGCCGCCCCGCTCGGCGGCGAGGTCGACCACGACCGAGCCGGGTTTCTGCAGCGCCACCATGTCTTCCGTCCACAGCTTGGGCGCCGGGCGGCCCGGGATCAGGGCTGTGGTGATGACGATATCCATCTCAGGCGCCAGCTCGCGGAATTTCTCGAGCTGTTTCTCGCGGAACTCGGGGCTGGAGGGGGCGGCATAGCCCCCTGTCTCGGCCCCGTCGGTCGCGTCTTCTTCGAAGTCCAGGAAGACGAATTCCGCCCCCATCGACTCGATCTGCTCCGCCACTTCGGGCCGCACATCGAAGGCGTAGACGATGGCACCGAGAGACACGCTCGTCCCAATCGCGGCCAGCCCGGCAACACCGGCGCCAACCACCAGGACCTTGGCGGGCGGCACCTTGCCCGCCGCCGTCACCTGGCCAGTGAAAAAGCGGCCGAAATTGTTCCCCGCCTCGATCACCGCGCGATAGCCGCCGATATTGGCCATCGAGGAGAGCGCGTCCATCTTCTGCGCCCGGCTGATCCGCGGCACCATGTCCATCGCCAGCACGGTCAGCTTCTTGGCGTTCAGCGCCGCCAGAAGCTCCTCCTCCTGCGCCGGCCAGATGAAGGAGATCAGCGTCTTGCCCTCGGGGATCGCTCCGACCTCGTCCATCGAAGGTGCGCGCACCTTGGCGATCACATCGGCCTGGGCGTAGAGATCGGCAGCACTCGGCACCACCGTCACCCCGGCCGCCGTGTAGGCCTCGTCGGTCAGAGACGCTTCGGCCCCCGCCCCGCTCTCGACCAGGCATTCATAGCCGAGCTTCTGCAATCTACCCGCGCTCTCCGGGGTAAGTGCGACCCGCGCCTCCCCCGGGAACGTCTCTTTCGGTGCGCCTATCTTCATCCGGCTGACCCTCCTAGTGCTTTTTCTTTCTGGGAGGCATCAGATCGGTGATGGTCCCCTCGAACATCTCAGCCGCGAAGTTCACCGTCTCGGAGAGAGTCGGATGCGGGTGGATGGTGTGGCCCATATCGGTCGCGTCACAGCCCATTTCGATGGCCAGTGCCACTTCCGCGATCAGATCCCCCGCATTCGGTCCGACGATGCCGGCGCCTATAACCCGGTCGTCGGCCTCGTCAAAGACAAGTTTTGTTAACCCCTCTTCACGCGCGATGGCGAGGGATCGGCCCGAGGCCGCCCAGGGGAACACCCCCTTGCCGACCTTGATGCCCTGCGACTTAGCCTCCTGTTCGGACATGCCAACCCAAGCGACTTCCGGGTCTGTATACGCAACATTGGGGATGACGCGCGCGTCAAATGCGCGCCGTGACCCAGCGACAACCTCGGCCGCCACCTTGCCTTCGTGGACCGCTTTGTGGGCGAGCATGGGCTGGCCGACGATGTCGCCGATGGCGAAGATATGCGGCTGGTTGGTGCGCATCTGGTGGTCGACGGGGACGAATCCACGGTCATCATCGGCGGCGACCTGCGCGGCCTCGATTCCGATCAGCTTGCCATTTGGTTTCCGGCCAACCGAGACGAGGACGCGGTCGAAGATATCCGTGGTCTCGCCATCCGGGCCCTCGAATGTCACCTTCAAGCCGGTCTTCATCGGCTCGATCGCGGTGACCTTGGTCTTAAGCATGATCCGCTCGTAGCGACCCTCGATCCGCTTGTGCAGCGGTTTGACGATGTCGCGGTCGCAGCCGGGGATGATCTGATCCATCAGCTCCACAACGGTCACGCGGCTACCGAGCGCGTCATAGACACAGCCCATCTCGAGCCCGATGATCCCGCCGCCCAGCACCAGCAAGCGTTTCGGGATGTCGCGCAGCTCCAGCGCGCCGGTCGAGTCGATTACCCGCTCGTCGTCATGCGGGATGAAGGGCAGCTGCACCGGCTCGGAGCCTGCCGCGATAATGCAATGCTCGAAGCTGACGGTGGTTGTTTTGCCCTCGTGGACGACCTCGATCATGTGCGGGCTGGTAAACGTGCCGGTGCCGCGCACGACATTGACCTTGCGCCCCTTGGCGAGCCCGTTGAGGCCGCCGGTCAGTTTGCCGACCACGCCGTCCTTCCAGCTGCGCAGCTTGTCCAGATCGATCTTCGGCTTGCCGAGTTTGAGGCCAAACTCCGCCATCTCCTCGGCCTCGGTGATCACCTTGGCGGCGTGGAGCAGCGCTTTGGACGGGATGCAGCCGACGTTCAGGCAGACCCCGCCCAGCGTCTCGTTGCGCTCGATCAGCACCGTGTCGACGCCCAGATCCGCCGCGCGGAAGGCCGCCGTATAGCCGCCGGGGCCGGAGCCGAGGACGACCAGTTTCGCGTGCACATCGCCCTTCTTGCCGTCGAATGCGACGGGGGCGGGGGCGGGCGCGGGAGCAGCCGTGCCGTTGGATTTAGGCGCCTCAGCTTTCGGGGCCGGAGCGGCGGCGGCGGCCGTCTCCATGGTCAGGATCAGGGAGCCTTCGGAGACGGTATCGCCCTCGGCCACCTTGATCTCGACCACCTTGCCGCCTTCGGGAGCGGGCACTTCCATGGTCGCCTTGTCGCTCTCCAGCTCGATCAGCGGATCCTCGGCGGCCACTTCGTCGCCGGGCAAGACGAAAACCGTGATTACCGGCACGTCGCTGAAATCCCCGATATCGGGGACGGTCACTTCGATGGTTGCCATTTTCCCCTCCCTCAGAGCATCAGCCGGCGCACATCGCCGAGCAGGTATTTCAATGTCGCGCAGAACCTTGCCGCCAGGGCGCCGTCGATGGCGCGGTGGTCATAGCTCAGGCTCATCGGCAGCATGTTGCGGGGGACAAAGCTCTCCGAGCCCTTGTCCCAGACCGGCGCCATCTTGGAGCGGGTGAGGCCCAGGATCGCCACCTCGGGCGCGTTTACGATGGGGGTAAAGCTGGTCCCACCGATCCCGCCTAGGGACGAGATTGTGAAGCTGGCGCCCGACATGTCGCCGCCCTTCAACTCGCCCGCCCGGGCCTTGGCGGACAATTCGCCGAGTTCCTTCGAGATCTCGACAATCCCCTTGCTGTCGGCATCCTTGATCACCGGCACGACCAAGCCATTCGGCGTGTCGGCGGCAAAGCCGATGTTGTAATAAGTCTTCTTGATCAGCTTGTCGCCATCGGGATGGATCGAGGAATTGACCTCCCAATGCTCTTTCAGCGCCGGCACGCAGGCCTTGATGATGAAGCTGAGGAGGGTCACGCGGTACCCCTGCTCCTTGGCCATCGTGTCCAGTTCTTTGCGGTACTGGTCGAGCTCGGTGATATCCGCTTCCTCGTTATGGGTGACATGGGGGATATTCAGCCAACTCCGATGCAGGGCAGGGCCCGAGATCTTCTTGATCCGGCTCATCTCGACATCTTCGACCGGGCCGAATTTCGAGAAATCCACCGCGGGAATCGGCGGGATGCCCATACCGCCCGCGGCAGTGGCGGCGGCGGGGGCAGGTGAAGCCTCCTTCTTGAAGAACCCCGTCACATCCTCGCGCAGGATCCGCCCTTTGCGGCCGGAGCCGGTGAGCTTTGCCAGATCCACCCCCAACTCGCGGGCGAAGGCGCGGACAGAGGGGGAGGCATGGGCGGCTTTGAACGCGTGCTGGTCCACCGGGGCCAGATTGGTCGCCGCGGCAGGTGCCGCCGCCATTGTTGCCGCCGGCGTCGCTGCGGGGGCGGCCGCTTCCGGCTCTTGCATCCCAGCGGGCGAGGGAGCCTCGACCGGGGCCTTCGCGTCCACCACTTCCAGCGTCAGGATCAGCGCGCCTTCGGAGACGGTGTCTCCCTCGCTCACCTTGATCTCCTTGACATCGCCGACGGCGGGCGAGGGCACCTCCATCGTCGCCTTGTCGCTTTCCAGCTCGATCAGCGGGTCTTCCTCGGCCACGTGATCGCCGGGGCTCACCAGGATCGAGATCACCGGCACATCTGTGAAATCGCCGATATCCGGGACGGTTACTTCGATGATTGACATTTTCCTGTCCTCTCCTTCGACGTTTCTTAGGCCGTGCGGGGGTTGGTTTTGCCGGCGTCGATCTCCAGCGCCTTATAGGCTTTCTCGACATCGCCCTTGCTGACCGCGCCCTCTTGGAACAGCGCGTAAAGGGCGGTGGCGACGATATGCGGGGCATCCACCTCGAAATGCCGGCGCAGGTTCACCCGGCTGTCCGACCGGCCGAACCCATCTGTGCCCAGCACGTGATAGGGTTGGGGCAGGAAGGCCCGGATCTGCTCGGCGTAGTTCTTCATATAGTCGGTGGCCGCGATCACCGGCCCCTTCGCCTGGCCGAGGGTTTGGGTGACATAGGCCTCCTTGGCCTTCTTGGTCGGGTTCATCCGATTCTCGCGGGCGACATCCTGGGCCTCGCGCGCGATCTCGTTCAGCGAGGTGGCGGACCAGAGATCGGCGGTCACACCGTACTCCTCCTTCAGGATCTCCGCCGCCCGCATCGCCTGGCGGAAGATCGAGCCGCAGCTCATCAGGTTCACATGCTTTTTGCCCGGGCGTTTCGAGCCCTGGCTGAACCGGTAGAGCCCTTTGACGATCCCGTCCTCCGCGCCTTCGGGCATGTCGGGATGGGCATAGTTCTCGTTCTCGACGGTCAAGTAGTAGTAGATATCCTCTTGATCCACGAACATCCGCTTCAGCCCGTTCTGCACGATCACGGCGATCTCATAGGCGAAGGTCAGGTCATAGCTGAGGCAGTTTGGAACGGTTCCTGCCAGGACATGCGAGTGGCCGTCCTGGTGTTGCAGCCCCTCGCCGTTCAGCGTGGTCCTGCCTGCGGTCCCGCCCACCAGGAACCCGCGGGCACGGGCATCGCCTGCGGCCCAGCAGAGATCTCCGATCCGCTGGAAGCCGAACATGGAATAGAAGATGTAGAACGGGATCATCGGCACGCCGTGCACCGAATAGGCCGTGGCGGCCGCGATCCAGTCGGCCATGGCGCCGGCCTCGTTGATCCCCTCCTGCAACACCTGACCATTGATGCTCTCTTTGTAGAACATCAGCTGGTCGGCATCCTCGGGCTTATAGTTCTGGCCGAGCGGGTTGTAGATGCCGAGCTGGCGGAACATCCCCTCCATCCCGAAGGTGCGGCTTTCATCCGGCACGATGGGCACCACCTGCTTGCCGATCTTCTTGTCGCGGCAGAGCGTGTTGAGCACCCGGACAAAGGCCATGGTGGTCGAGATTTCGCGGTCGCCGGTCGATTTCAACAGCGCGTCGAAGGCGCTCAGATCCGGCACCTCCAGCTTAGGCGTGTCGCGCCAGATCCGTTGCGGGAAGGACCCGCCCAGCTTCTCGCGGTGGCTGAGAAGATAGTCCTTCTGTTCGTTGCCCAGCGTCACATAGGGGGCGTCCGCCAGATCCTCGTCCTTCACCGGAATCTTGAACCGGTCGCGGAAGGCGCGGAGTTGGTCCTCGGCCATCTTCTTTTGCTGGTGGGTGATGTTCATCCCTTCACCCGCCTCGCCCATGCCATAGCCTTTGACGGTCTTGATCAGCAGGCAGGTGGGTTGACCCTTTGTGTGCACGGCCCGGTGATAGGCGGCATAGACCTTGTGCGGATCATGGCCGCCGCGTTGCAGCTGCCAGATCTCCTCATCCGACATGTCGGCGACCAGGGCGGCGGTCTCGGGGTATTTGCCGAAGAAGTTCTCGCGGGTATAGGCGCCGCCCTTGGCCTTGAAGGACTGATAGTCGCCGTCGATGGTCTCTTCCATCAGCTGGCGCAGCTTGCCCGTTTCGTCCTTGTTCAGAAGCTCGTCCCAGCCCGAGCCCCAGATCAGCTTGATCACCTCCCAGCCGGCGCCGCGGAATTCGCCCTCCAGCTCCTGGATGATCTTGCCATTGCCTCTCACCGGGCCGTCGAGGCGCTGCAGGTTGCAGTTGACCACGAAGATCAGGTTGTCCAGCCCCTCGCGCGCCGCGATCGACAGGGCGCCGAGGCTCTCCGGCTCGTCCATCTCGCCATCGCCCAGGAAGCACCAGACCTTGCGGTCGGCCATGTCGATATGGCCCCGGTTATGCATGTATTTCATGAACCGCGCCTGATAGATCGCGCAGAGCGGGCCCAGCCCCATACTGACCGTCGGGAACTGCCAGAAATCCGGCATCAGCCAGGGGTGAGGATAGCTGGAGAGGCCTGTGCCGTCGCATTCGCTGCGGAACTTGTCCAGTTCTTCCGCCGTCAGTCGTCCCTCCATGAAAGCGCGCGCATAGATCCCGGGGATCGCGTGCCCTTGGAAGAAGACGAGGTCTCCGCCGTGATCGGCCGTGCGGGTCCGCCAGAAATGGTTCAGCCCGATGTCATAGAGCACCGCCGAGGAGGCGAAGCTGGCAATATGCCCGCCATACTCGCTGGATTTCTTGTTTCGGCGCACAACGGTCGCCATGGCGTTCCAACGGTTGATCGTCCGGATCCGCCATTCCAGTTCGACATCCGCCGGAAACGGCTCTTGCTGATCGGCGGGGATCGAGTTCAGATAGGGCGTCGTCGCGCCGAAGGGCAGGGCGGTGCCACGGGACCGTGCTGTCGCGACTGCTTTGTCGAGCAGGTAGTGCGCCCGGTCGCCCCCGTCGCGGTCGATCACGTCCTCGATGGCGTCCAACCATTCTTTTGTCTCGATCGGGTCGATATCCGTCTGGTCCATTCGTCTTTCTCCCTCAGTCCGAGATCACCCTGGGCTTGGGTGTCGATTTGGTCTGTATTGTTTACCTATCCGAGCGAATGCTGCGCCGCAACATCGGTTGACGCTGCGAAAAGCAGATATGTGCTCAGTGCATGGCTGGGCGGGTCAGTCCATCCTTTTTCGCATACCGCTCCCCGGCAGGAACGCGCGAGAATCGCGCAGTTGAAGGTGCAGGCGGAGAGACGGAGGTGGTCGGCATCGGGCACGCGATCTGGCCTTCCATGAACGGCAAGGGCAATGCAGCGCGGTGAAGCGGTACGATAGTTCCCAAACCCTGCCCCCGTTCTTGATTGCGATCAAGCGTCTGCTCTGATCCTGCGTTTCCCATGGGAAAAGCTGGACAACTGTGACGGTACTGACCTTGACCTGCATCAAGCGCGCGCGCAAAGTTTTGGTACGACACATTCATGAGGGACTGCCGATGTCCGTCGCTGCGATCCCCAATCTGACCGCCCTCCACCAACGCTGCTCGGACTGTCCGATTCGCAACAGAGCCGTCTGTTCGCTGAGCAGCCCGCAGGAGTTGACCGAGCTCGACCGGGCGAAGTTCTACCGCGACTATGCCGCAGGACAGGAGATCGTGGGCGAGGGCGCGCCGATCGAAGCGCTCGGGTCGGTCGTCCATGGGGTGGTCGCGCTGCACAAGACGCTGGAGGATGGCCGCCGCCAGATGGTGGGGTTGATGTTTGCCTCGGATTTCATCGGCCGCCCGATGCGCAACATCGCGCCCTATGACGCCATTGCAGTCACCGATGTGCGGATGTGCCTGTTCCATCGCAGCCAGTTCGAAGAGATCCTGGGGCGCCATGTCGGCCTGGAACGACGCTTGCTCGAGATGGTGCTCGACGAACTGGATTGTGCACGCGACTGGATGGTCCTGCTGGGCCGCAAAACGGCGCAGGAGCGGTTGGCGAGTTTCCTGATGATCCTGGCCCGCCGGACGTCACGGCTCGAGAAGACACCGCTGATGGATGGTCTGCTGGTCGAGATCCCGCTGACCCGCGAGGCGATTGCCGAATATCTCGGGCTGACCATCGAAACGGTCAGCCGGCAACTCACGCGCCTGCGTAAGGATGGGCTGGTCGCCATGGAGGATCAGCGCCATCTCCGGCTGCTCAATCTGCATGCCCTGGCCGAGATCACCCGGGACGACCCGGGCCTCATCGAAGAGGACGGCGACAGCGCAGGACTTATCGGCTGAGTTTGACCGAGATCAAAGCGCTTCTCCTCCCTGCCTGACACATCACGAAGCAGTCTGGAATTGAACCGCCCCTCCGGGGTGGAGGGAGGCCGTGATGGGGATTGCCGTCAAACTCACATTCTGGGGCTTTGTGGCCCTGATCGCCATGATGGCGCTGAACTGGGGACAGGATCTGGCGTTCCAGGTGAACGCGATCGTCCTCCTGCTCGTCGCCGCGGCGGGCTTCGTTCTGACGATGCGCGAGCGTCCGCTGTTCGTTGGCTTGGATGAGGCGGATGGCAGCGGCTATATGGACGATGTCGTGCGGGCCGGCTGTATCGCCACGGCGCTTTGGGGGGTCGTCGGGTTTCTGGCGGGGACGTATATCGCGTTTCAGCTGGTCTTCCCGGCGCTGAACTGGGATCTTCCCTATACATCTTTCGGACGGCTCCGCCCGCTGCATACCTCGGCGGTGATTTTCGCCTTTGGCGGCAACGCGTTGATCGCCAC
>JBCBIS010000176.1:287-8973 GCA_038524325.1 Pseudomonadota bacterium | reverse complement strand
TGCCGCCCTCGGCGATATCCAGCACCTCGAGCCGCCATCCCCGGGCCTCGGCCCGGGCCGCATAGCTCCGGGCGATCGCGACGGTGTCGTCGGTGCAGGCATTGGCGGCGATGATGATCTCGACCGGGACCGGCGGGGCCGGGTCCTGCGCCAGCAGCGCGTCCAGGCAGGGTTCGATATAGCCCGCCTCGTTGTTGGCGGGGATGATGACGCTGAGCATCGGGCGGAGATCAGGCCTCGGCCGACCGGCGCGGTTCGCGCAGCCAGATCCGCGCCAGCGGCAGCATGGCCGACAGGTAACGCCGGGCCAGGCGGCGCGGCTCGGTCAGCATCCGGTGGACCCATTCCAGGCCCAGCCGCTGAAAGGCGCGCGGGGCGCGTTTCTTCAGGCCGAGCATAAACTCCAGCGAGGCGCCGGTGCACAGTGCCGTGCCGGTGGTGCCGGGGCGCTGGCTCGCTGCGTGACAGATCGCCTCGGATTTCGGGGCGCCGAGGCAGACGAAGATGAAGCGGGCATCCGCGTGGGCAACGAAATCGACGCAGTCCGCGAAGGCCTGGGATCCGGGCACCGTGCCGGGCGGGGGCACCAGGATGTTCCAGTCAAGCTCGGGCCGGGCGGTGCGCAGGGCCTCGGCCAGCGTGTCCGAGGCGCAGATCACCGCGATCCGGTCTCCCGGCTGGATGATGTCGGCAAACAGCGCCGTGGTCAGGTCCGATCCGGTGACCACCGGCAGCGTGAGCCCCGAGCGTTTGCCGAGCAGCCGGATCGGGCGGCTGTCGCACAGGCTGAGCCAGGCGCCGTCCAGAAGCCGGGTCAGGTCGGGGTCGCGATCGGCCGAGACGACGTGCTGGACGTTCGGCGTCGCGACATAGCCAAAGCCCGAACCCGGGGTGCGGTCGCGCAGCAGGGTAAGGGTTTCATCCGGGGTCAGCGGATCGAACGGCACGCCGAGAAAGACCTGCCGGCGCGGCCGGACCCAGGTGTTGACCTCGGTCGCCTGATCCCATCCTGAGGAATTGTGCTGCATCGCCCGCTCCCGTCTCCGCGCCGGGTCCGGCACCACCCGCACCGCCCCGTTCACGCCACACCTGAACAATCTGAACCTGTTTTTAGTCGAATTTTAGACATCTGGCCATGCGATGTGGCGGCAGGCGACGGATGGAATCGACACAATTCCGCTTTGTTTTGGTGCAACACCCACCACATCGTGACATCGAGGGGTCTCGGCGGGCCGGGCGTTCCGCTGTAGACTGCGTGCGTGGATGCGATGGGTGGAGTGGATATGTCTGTCACCAATGAGGGTAGGGCTTCCCTGCTGAGCGATTCGACGGGGCTGATGCGCGGCGGAGCGCTGGTCGCGATTCTGTGTATCTCGGCGGTGCTGTTCTTTCAGGGCGGCATTGTTGATCTGTGGACGAACTGGCAGACGCCGGAATACAGCCACGGGCCGCTGATCCCGGTGATCTCGTTCTATCTGTTCCTGCGCCAGTTGAAGACGGTGCCGGCCAATCCCGGCCCGGTGACCGACCGCTGGCCCGGCGTGATGGTCCTGGCGCTCGCGCTGCTGCTGGGCCTGGCCGGAAACATTGCCCAGATCGAGAAAATCACGGCGCTCGCGCTGATCATCTGGACTGGCGGCGTGGTGCTGACCAGCTTCGGCTGGGCGCGTGGCAGGCAGTTCTGGCCGCCGGTCGTGCACCTGGCCTTCATGATGCCGCTGCCGTTCTTTTTGTACTGGAAGACCTCGATCTTCCTGCAGGGGATTTCGGCCGGTGTCGGGGTCAGCCTGATCCAGGCGGTCGGCATCCCGGTCTACCTGGATGGCAACATCATCGACCTGGGCGAATTCAAGCTGCACGTGGCCGAGGCGTGCTCGGGCCTGCGCTATCTGTTCCCGATCATGAGCTTCACCTACCTGTTCGCGGTGCTCTATCAGGGGTCGATCTGGCACAAGGTGATCCTGTTGATGGCCGCCGTGCCGATCGCGGTGATCATGAACTCGATCCGCGTCGGCGTGGTCGGCATCATGGTCGATGCCCGCGGGATCGAGGCGGCCGAGGGCTTCATGCACTTCTTCGAGGGCTGGGTGATTTTCATCCTGTGCATCCTGACCATGATCGCCATGGCGCGGATCATGCAGCGGCTCTCGGGAGACCGGCGCAGCCTGGCCGAGGTACTGGATCTGGACACGACCGGGTTGGGCGCGCAGATCGCCCGCGTGCGCGACATCCAGCCGTCGGCGGCGCTGATCGGGGCTGCCGCGGCGTTCTCGGTCGCGGCAATGCTGTGGAACCCGCTGACCCGGCCGGAACAGCCGGCAATCGAGCGCGATCCGTTCCTGTTGTTCCCGCGCGACCTGGGCCAGTGGCACGGCATCATGCGTCCCGAACTGGAAACCGAGGTGGCCAACATACTCGGGGCCGATGACTATCTGAGCATCAGCTATGCCGCCCCTGGCCGGGCTGCGGATGTCGACCTGTTCATTGCCTGGTACAGCGATCAGACCAAGGCCGAGATCCACACGCCGGAGGTCTGCATCCCGGCTGGCGGCTGGGAGATGTCGGATATCGAGGTCAAGGAACTCGCGATCGAGACAGCGCACCAGACCCAGGTCTTCCCGGTGAACCGGGCCATCATCCAGAAGGGTCTGAGCCGCCAACTGGTCTATTACTGGTTCGACCAGAGCGGCCGGCGGATCGCGGACGATTATGCGGCAAAGGCCTATCTGATCTGGGACGGGCTGAAGACCGGCCGGACCGACGGCGCCCTGGTGCGCTTCGTGACACCGATCGTGCCGGGCGAGGCGGAAGCCGCGGCCGATGCGCGCCTGCAGGACATGATGCGCGAAACGCTGCCCGTGCTGCCGGGGTTCATCTCGACCGTCGAGCCGGAGGCCGGCTGAGAGCCGGTCCGGGGCGAGAATCTGGGGCAAGAATCTGGGGGCGGCACGTAACCGTATTGCCGCCCTCTGAACGGATTGGATATGAATTGCTGGTATCTTCCGGTCACTGCGTCGAGGCAGTGGTCTGCAGACTGGGATGACGGATGGAACAGGCTCAACTGATTGGTGATCTCTGGCGGATGTTTCTGCGGCGTCTGCCGATTCTGGTGGGTGTCGGCCTGATCGGCATCCTGGCCTCGGGTTTTTTCGCCTACATTCTGCCGCCGGTCTTCCAGTCCGAGGCGAAGATTCTGGTCGAAAGCCAGCAGATCCCCGACGATCTGGCGCGCTCGACCGTGACGGCGTCGGCCTCGGAACGGCTGCAGATCATCCAGCAGCGGCTGATGACCCGGGACAACCTGATCCGGCTGATCGACGAACATGATCTCTATGCCGACCGCGCGGACATGACGATCACCCAGAAGGTCAACCTGCTGCGCCAGGCGACGATCATCCAGCCGATCGCACTGAGCGGCCAGCGCGGGCGCAACGGCAGCCTGTCTGCCTTCACGATCCGGGTGATCTTCAACGATCCGCTGAATGCGGCGCGGATCGCCAATGAATTCGTGACCACGGTGCTGGAGCAGAACCTGCGCACGCGCGCGGAACGGGCGACCGAGACGCTGGAATTCTTTGACAAGGAAGAACAACGCCTGGCCAGCGAACTGGTCGCGCTGGAAGCTCAGATCCAGGAGTTCAAGCGCGACAATGACAAATCGCTGCCCGAGAGCCTGGATTTCCGGCGTGAAGAGCTGTCCAGGCTGAACCAGAGCGAGTTCGAACTGGACCAGCGCATGCTGGAACTGGCCGAGCGGCGCACGGCGCTGGGCTCGGCGCTGGAACAGGCGGTGGTGGTGCAAGTGCAGGCCCCGGCCCGGTCGCAGGAAGAGCTGCGCCTGCGCCAGTTGCAGGCGGAACTGGCACAGAAGCGTGCCGTCTATGCCGAGAGCCATCGCGAGATCCGGGCGATCCAGACGCAGATCTCGGCTTTGCAGTCGGTCATGCCCGTATCCGCCAGCAGCACCGC
This sequence comes from Pseudomonadota bacterium, assembly GCA_038524325.1. GTDB lineage: Bacteria > Pseudomonadota > Alphaproteobacteria > Rhodobacterales > Rhodobacteraceae > Thermohalobaculum. The sequence continues at coordinate 5,004 of JBCBIS010000176.1, read as the reverse complement.
CGATGACGGGGAAAGCTCGCTGCAGAGCGCACAGCAGTCGGGTCTGCGTGCCCAGATCGCCGAGGTCGACAAGCAGATCGCGCTGCTGCGCGATCGCAAGGAAAGACTGGACGTGGAGCGTGTGGCCATTCAGGAGACGATCGCGAAGACACCCGGCGTCGAGATCAATCTGAATGCGTTCTACCGCCGTCACGCCGAACTGCAGGATCGCTACGGCGTCATCGCGCGCAAGCGGACCGAGGCCGAGACCGGTGAGAAGCTCGAGGTCAATCAGCAGGCCGAGCGCTTCGAAGTGATCGAGAACGCCATCCCCTCGGACCGGCCGATCTCGCCCAACCGCAAGAAGATCGTGATCATGGGCAGTGCCGCCAGCCTGGCGCTGGCCGGTGCGTTGGCCTTCCTGCTCGAGCTGATGCGTCCCGCGCTGCGGACCGCCGGCCAGATGCAACGCCAGCTCGATCTGCGCCCGGTGATCAGCATTCCCTACATCCGGACACGGCGCGAGCGCCGCCGCAGGCTGGCATGGATCCTCGGGTTCCTGATTGTCGTCGTCATCGGGATCCCGGCGGCCCTGTTCGCGATTGACCAGTATTACCTGCCGCTGCAGCTGATCGCCGAGCGGCTCGCCGAGAAGAGCGGCCTGGGCGAAGTGATCCGGCTGATCGAGGCCCGGTTCTGACCTGATTCGGGGCAGGCAGCTCCAATCGGTCCTGTCATGGTTGCGCTGCAGCAAAATATTCGCCCGACGGGTGTTCAATTCGGACGCAACCGCGCCCGGAATCAGCGCATCTGCCTGAAATCAGGGCCCAAACCGCGGGTGCGGTAAACGGACCATCCCCTTCAGACGTTTTTGACGATATACTGAGATCATTGAATTTAATTGGTTTTGAACGATGGCGGGCTGCGCAGTTGCAGATTGGGAATGTGCCATGCTCCTGACACGATGCTGGGCATAGTAGTGCTGGGCATAATGATGCTCAGCATAATGTCGGCCGGGATCGGCAGACGTGATGTGGGACGGGGCGCACCGGAACGGCACGGGAAATCCCGATCCGGCGCAGCGAAGATCGTGCGGGCCGGTATATCTTGGCGAGGGTGTCACCGGTCATTCGGCCGGGGATCGGGGCAGAACGGGTAGGGTGGCAAGTATGTACGAGGATTTCTACGGCCTGAAGGTCAAGCCGTTCCAGATGATCCCGGATCCGTCCTTCCTGTACTGGTCGGACGCGCACCTGATGGCGTTCACGATGCTGCGCTACGGGGTGCTCAGCTCATCTCCGCTGAGCATCATCACCGGCGAGGTTGGGGCGGGCAAGACGACGCTGCTGCGCCAGATGCTGGACGAGTTCCCGCACGAGTTCGAGGTCGGCCTGATCTCGAACATCCAGCCGGGCCGGGGCGAGTTGCTGGAATGGGCGCTGATGGCCTTCAATCAGCCCTATGACGGCAGCCATGTCGAACGCTTCAAGCGCTTCCAGGATTTCGTGATCGAACGCTACGCCGCCGACCGGCAGGTCATCCTGGTGGTGGACGAGGCGCAGAATCTCGGAATCGAGCAGCTCGAGGAGCTGCGCATGCTGTCGAACATCAACGCCGACCGCGATCAGCTTCTGCAGATCATTCTGGTCGGCCAGCCGGAACTGCGCGAGATGCTGGCGCGGACCGAGCTGCGCCAGTTCGCCCAGCGCATCACGGCGGATTTCCATCTGACCGGGCTCGAGGCGCACGAGATCCGGGGCTATATCCAGCGCCGCCTCAGCGTCGCCGGGACCGAGAGCGAGATCTTCCCGCCGCATATCTGCGACATGATCTATGCAGCGACCGACGGGGTGCCGCGGCTGATCAACGTGCTGTGCGACCTGTGCCTAGTCTATGGCTTCGCGGCCGAGCGCAAGGTGATCGACGAGGATATCCTGCGCGAGCTTCTGTCGAGCATGGAGAAGAACGGGATCTACAATCAGATCACGCCGCCGCCGGCGCCGAAACCCAAGCTGGTGCGCGCCGAGGAGCCGCGCGTCGACAGACCGCCTGAAGACCTGCCGCGTGGAGACGGGGCCGCGCGCAAGACACTGCTGGGCGAGGCCGAGCCGCCCGAGGACCCCGACCCGGCACCGGGCTGGAAGATCGGGCCGGCGAGCCGGTTGCGCCATTGAGGCGGCATCGGGAGTAAGCGGATATGGTCGAGCGTCTGAAGATTGCCGTTGCGAAAGCGCGGGCCCAGCGGGCTCGGGTGGCTGCGGGTGCGGTCGCCGACGGGGGCGTGCCTGCGGATGTATATGGCCTGCCGCAATCGGTTTCACCGGGATCTCCGCCTGCCGAGGATGCGGCATGTGCCGCCGGCGGCACCGGGCTGACCCCGCCTGCCACGGTTGACGCGGCCTGGACAGCACTTGAGTCTGTCGAACTGGACCCGGCGCATCTCGAGCGTAACCGCATCATCACCCATGACCGCACGGACCCTGCCCACGCGGCGTTCGATGTCCTGCGCACGCGCATTCTGCGGGTCTTCAAGAAGCATGGCTGGACCCGGCTTGGCATCACCTCGCCGAGCAAGGGCTGCGGCAAGACCTTCGTCGCGTCGAACCTGGCGTTCAGTCTGGCCCGGCATGCCGAATGCCGCACGGTCCTGCTGGACCTGGATCTGCGCCTGCCCAGCCTGTCGAAGGTGCTTGGGGTCGGACAGATCGAGCCGATCGACTGGTTCCTGTCGGGCGATGTTGAACCCGAACGCTTCCTGCACCGGTCCGGAGAGAACCTGGCCCTGGGTCTGAGCGCCAAGAAGACGCCCAACCCGGCCGAGACCCTGCTGGCGCCGACAGCGGCCGAAGCGCTGGCGCGGATGCATGCCCGGCTGGCGCCGGACATCGTGATCTATGACCTGCCGCCGATGCTGGCGGCCGATGACGTGCTGGGCTTCCTGCCGCAGCTCGACTGCGTGCTATTGGTGGTCGGCGGCGGCAAGACGCGGCCCGACGAGGTTACCGAATGCGAGCGGCTGCTGGCCGACCAGACGCACCTGCTGGGCGTGCTGATGAACAAGGCCGAGGATGCCGCCACGTCGCGCTATGGTTACAGTGCGGCCTGATCGACGTCATTACGGCTGCAAACGAGGTCGACGACCCGCCAAAAACATAATAAACACCTGCCTGTAGACGCGCATTCTGCTGCTGGGTATCAGGAAGGGGAGCCCATGAGACCGGCATATCTGACCGCATGGCAGGATCTCGCCGTGCGATGTGTCCTTTGCCTTGTTCTGATCACAGGCGTGACGGCGAATTCTGCCCTGGCGCAGGAGGTCGACGATGATCCCTACCTGTTGCGCCCGGGCGATGTGGTCCTGGTCAAGGTGCTCGAGGATCCGGCCCTGGATACCGAGGCCCTGCTGCTGCCCGATGGCCGCATCTCGCTGCCGATGGCCGGGACGGTCAAGGCCGCCGGGCGCACGCCCCAGGGCCTGGCCGGCCTGATCAGCCAGCGCCTGCGCAGCAATTTCGTGCGCCCGCCCAATGTCACGGTGTCGGTGTCGGCGCTGGCCGTGGATCCCGAGGAAGAGGACGAGGAGGCGGAGCTCTTCGAGGTCTTTGTGCTCGGCGAGGTCAGCAGTCCCGGACGCTATGAATACGAGTCCGAGAAACCGATCACCGTCGTGAAGGCGCTGAGCCTGGCCGGCGGGCTGGGCCCGTTCGCGGCAAGCGCGCGGATTCAGGTGCGCGAGCGGGTCGAAGATGCCGAAGTGATGCGACTGTTCGACTATGAAGCGTTCGAGGAGGGGCAAATCTCTTCGTCCCGGGATCTCGGCGCGCTGGTCGACGGCGCCATCGTCGTCGTTCCGGAACGCGGCCTGTTCGAGTAGCGCCCGGTCATGCCCGTGCTGCGTAACGGGCTGGGTGCGGTTGCGGTTCTGCTGCTGGCATTCGGCTGCGCCCCAAACGGTGGGCCGGGATATGGGCCTGCCGTTGACTGGAAGCTGAGATCCCAGCTTGGGCTGCGCACGGAAGTCGACATCAACCGCGGGCCGAGTGCTGCCGACGACGAGATCCTGCTTACACAGGCGCTGGACGCGGGGCTGGTGCTGAACGCCGAGACCAAGCGTGCCCTGTTCTCGGCTGATCTTGGTATTGCGGCGCGGTATTTCGCGGGCGAGGACGATACGCAGTCCGGGACTGGCCGGGTGGATCCAAGCTTCGCACTCGGCGCGGCCTATCGCGGCAAGAACACGACGTTGTCGACGGATGTCAGTCTGCGCCCGACCTCCACCGAGATCTCGCAGATCGAGGATACTGGCGTCATCGATCAGAACGTGACCCAGTTCAACGCCGATGCCGGGGTCAGCCTGTCGCATCGATTGGATGACCGCAATCAGGTCTCGGTCGGTGTAAACGGCAGCGTGGTGAGATTCTCGGAGGATCTGGAGGATCTGATCCCGACCGAGCTGATCGGCCTGTCGCTGGGCTGGGGCCGCAGCCTGACCGAAACCTCGACGTTGAACCTGTCCGCGGGGCTGCGCCATTTCGTGGCCGATGACGAAGCTGGAACGCGCAGCCAGACGCTGGATATCAGTGCTGGCTTGAATCACGAGCGTACGTCGCGCCATACGCTGAACGTCACCTTGGGCAGCACGGCGGTCCGGACCATCGAAAAAGCGGAGGCCGGCGATCCGGTGCTCAGCATCGGTCTGACCGGCGGGCTGGGGTTTGACTATACGCTGAAGAATTTC
>JBCBIS010000176.1:0-277 GCA_038524325.1 Pseudomonadota bacterium | reverse complement strand
GGGACTCGGTTGACGGGATGTCGAGCGGTCACCGGGTCTTCCTGTCGGTCAATCGGGACTTCGCAATTCTGGACTGAGTGCTGTCTTGGACGGCGGTCTTTTGCGGATCTGACGCGTGGGTGCGGGCCTGCGAATCAGCAGTGTGATTCGCGGTCAGGGCTTGGCGAAATACCCCGCTCTGCGCGCAAAGGTTGTTTGGAGTCTGTGCTATTCACGCTCACATATTCGCATTCTGCAATGCACTGCATCTTCGAGTTGTGCAGTGCGGCAAAAGAAA
>JBCBIS010000175.1:0-9085 GCA_038524325.1 Pseudomonadota bacterium | reverse complement strand
GCGCTGGACATGAAGACGCCGACAGAGGCATTCAAACTAGCAGCTTAACCTGAGCAGATTCCGCTGGGTCGATACAAATATGGGCTCCAAGCCGACGGTCTACTCGGGACGCTAGTGACCCTTGCCTCCCGACATTCACATCCGCACGATTGCACATTTCGATTTTGTATTTAATCTGTCCATCGGTAGAAACCCAGCAATCCGGGGCATCCGATGCAGCCTGACGTCACCTGCTTTTTCGACGAGCCGACCAATTGCGCCTCTTATGTTGTGCGCGATCCGAACGGCCCTGCCTGTGCGATCATCGACTCGGTGCTGGATTTCGACCAGGCGTCGGGGCGCACGGCGACCCGGTCGGCGGATGCTCTGATCGCGCATATCCGCGCGCGGGGGCTCGAGACGCAGTGGATCCTCGAGACCCATGTCCATGCCGACCACCTCTCGGCCGCGCCCTATCTGCAGGAGCAACTGGGCGGCAAGATCGGGATTGGCGCCGAGATCTGCACGGTGCAGGAGGTCTTCGGCAAAGTCTTCAACGAGGGCACGCGGTTTCAGCGCGATGGCAGCCAGTTCGACGCGCTGTTTCGCGAGCAGGACCGGTTCGCGATCGGCGGGCTCTCGGCCCATGTGCTGCATACGCCGGGGCATACGCCGGCCTGCATGACCTATGTGATCGGCGACGCGGCCTTTGTGGGCGACACGCTGTTCATGCCCGATTTCGGCACGGCGCGTTGCGATTTCCCCGGCGGCTCGGCGCGGGAACTCTATCACTCGATCCAGAAGATCCTGTCGCTGCCGGACGACACCCGGATCTTCACCTGCCACGACTACAAGGCGCCGGGGCGCGAGGAATTCGCCTGGGAGAGCACGGTCGGCGAGCAGAAGGCGCGGAACAAGCATGTCCGGGATGGCGTCTCGGAGGACGCTTTCGTCGAGATGCGCGAGACACGGGATGCCCAGCTCTCGATGCCGAAGCTGATCATTCCCTCGATCCAGGTGAACATGCGCGCGGGCCAGATGCCGGAGCCGGAGGAGAACGGTCAGGTCTATCTGAAAGTGCCGATCAACGGGCTTTGAGCGGGGCGTCCGCCCCTCCCCACGGAGACCGGATTGGAGAGATCAGACCTCGCCCTTGGGTCCCCAGGGTTTGGAGGCGCGGCGCCGGTCCAAGTCGCCCGGCGGCCGCCCGTGGGGGACGCTGCCCTTGTTTCCAAGCACAGCGCCTTTCAGCGAAGCTTAGATCAGCCCCCACAGATCCGCCTCGTCCAGGCGGGTGAAGCCCAGGGTCGCGAAATCGGCGCGGCTGTCGAGGAAGACGATGGTCTCGATACTGTCCGTCGTCAGGCCGATGGTCGCGAGGTCTTGCCCGCGGGCGCCATCCACCACCTCGGCCATCACCTCCGCCTCGGTCGCGTCGCTCAGCACCAGGAACAGGGTGTCGTTCCCCAGCCCGCCTTTGAAGAGGTCGCTATCCGCCCCGGTGACCCCGCCAATCAGGCTGGCCTCGGTGTAGAGGAACGCGTCGTCGCCATCCAACCCGATCAACCGGTCCGAGCCGAGCCCGTCGATCAGCACATCGTCACCGATGCCAGCCAGCACGCGGTCATTGCCCTCGCCGCCGGCCAGGATGTCATCGCCGTCCTGACCGCGGACGATGTCGTTGCCCGAACCTCCATTGGCGATGTCGTTGCCGATGAAGCCGCGCAGATCGTCATTGCCGATGCCGCCCAGCAGGATGTCGTCATGGTAGCCGCCGCGCAGCATGTCGTTGCCGGCCGAGCCGAACAGCAGATCGTCCCCCGCACCGCCCGAGATCGTCTCGCCCGCCGCACCGCCGAAGATAACCTCGTTGGTGAGGGACTCGACCTCGAAGGCAGCAATAATGCCGTGGGTGGCCGTGGTCGGGTGCAAGAGATCGAAAAAGGCGATCTGATCCTGATCCAGCTCGGGCTGGCTGGTGTTCGACTCCAGGCCCGGGAAGAAGCCGCCCTGCCCGTCGGGCAGGATCGCCGGGGTGCCCGTGCCGAAGAACACCGAGTCTGTGAAGTCGGCGACAAAGCCAAAACTGGTCGGGTCCGCCTCGATCTCGGCGGCCAGCGAGGCAAGGTCGACAATCCGCGCATCGATGCCCGAGCCTTGCAGGACCTGGGCCGAAATCTCGAGATTGAGGTTCAAGATCGGCACGATCTGATCGCTCAGCGCGATGATATCGGGCGAAGCCAGGACCGAACTGGGAAAGAAGGTCGCCCCGGGCAGCGTGTGCAAGATGATCGTCTGCACCCCGGCAAAGGCCACCTCGAACGCGTTCGACAGGGTCTCGAATAGGATGGTGCCCGAGAGCGCCAGCGCCTCCTGCACGATGATGTCGATATCGGTGCTGGTCGGGGCGAAGTTGTTGAGATCGTTCAGTCCGATCAGGAAGGACGCTGCCGTGCCGGGGATCGGCGCGCCGCGCGCGGCCTCCGAGGCGAGGAACTGGTCGACCTGCGCGTTCAGATTGATGTCAAAGCTGAGCTGCTCGGTCGTCGGCGTTGCGATGAACGGATTGAAATCCTCTGGCGCCCCGAGATTGCCCGGAAAGAACCCTGCAATCGGGATCGAGCCGATCGCCCTTGCGCCGCCCACGCCGAAATTCTCGACATTCGCGCCCAGCAGAGCTGGCACGATATCGGCATAGACATCGCCATTCGAGAATTGCCCGTCATAGCCCAGGGCCGCGGGCGGCACCGGAATGGTCAGAACTTCGCTGGTCCGGTCAAAGATCACGCCGGTATCGGTCAGGCTGTCGCCGAAATAGACGATGCGGCTGAAGGGGCTCATCGCAGTCATAGTCATCCTCCCGTTTTGTTTTGCGAGAGGTTAAAGCAACATTCCTTAGGGTATGCGAATCAAATTTTAGATGACGTTGGGGAAAGGCCTCAGAAAGCTTTCAGCTCGTCAATATCCAGCGCTTCGAAATAGGACAATTTGTCTTCGAGCGCCGCATCGCCATCGATCGCAACGAAGACCTTGCCCCCGATCAGCGACTGCACACCCCCCTCGGCCGTCACGACGAGTTTCTGGCGCTGGATGCGCCTGATCTCGCCCATCGAGCCCATCAGCGCCGCATTTCCGAACACCGGGGCCATCGCCGCGACCATTGGGTGATCTGCCATCAGCCGCAGATAGACCCGGGCGGCGCCTTTCGTATAGACGGCCTCGGCCACCACACCGCCGCCCAGCATTCCGGCGGGGACGGATTGGGTTTCGGGCTCGGATCTTTCCCACCCGTCCAGCGGGGCGGGAAGGAACCCGGTCAATCCAGCCGCTTTGAGCTGGCTGAGGAGTTGGGAAGCATATTCCAACTCCTCCTTGGCCAGGGCGATGTCACCGCCGCGATAGGCGTCGAGCGCGGCCTCCAGCGTGTCGGAGATCTCGTCGGCTTTGGCCGGGGCGGCCAGCAGGGCAAAGGCAAGTGGTGCCGCGATCAGGCGCATGGGATCTCCTCCGTCTCGCCTGACAGTCTACCCCGGGCCGAAGTAGGATCAAAGCTGCCGGGCGATGATAAGCTTTTGGATATCATTGGTGCCCTCATAAATCTGGCAGACCTTCTGGTCGCGATACATCCGCTCGACCTCGTAATCGGCCAGATAGCCATAGCCGCCCAGGACCTGGATCGCCTCCGAGGTGATGCGTTCGGCCGCCTGGGCGCAGAACAGCTTGGCCATGCAGGCCTCGCGCAGACAGGGCTCGCCCCGGTCTTTCATCGCGGCGGCGTTCAGCACCATGTTGCGGGCGCATTCCAGATCGGTCGCCATGTCCGAGAGGCGGAATTGGACGGCCTGGAGGTCGAAGATCGGCTTGCCGAACGCCTCGCGCTCCCGCGCATAGGCCAGTGCCCGGTCGAATGCCGCCTGGGCCAGCCCGGTCGCCTGGGCGGCGATGCCGATACGCCCTGCCTCGAGAGAGGACAGCGCGATGGAATACCCCTGCCCCTCCTCACCGATCCGGTCCTCGAAGGCGATCTTCAGATCTTCGAAGGCGAGCGCACAGGAATCGCTGGCCTTCTGCCCCAGCTTCTCCTCGACCCGCACGATCTCGAAACCCGGCGCGTCATTGGCGGTGACAAAGCAGGACATGCCCCGTTTCCCCGCCGCCGGGTCGGTCATGGCGAACAGCACCGTGGCCTTGCCGATCCGGGCCGAGGAGATGAACTGCTTCGCCCCGTTGACGGTGTAGCCTTCATTGGTCCTGACCGCCCTGGTCTTCAGGTTCGAGGCGTCAGAGCCCGCCTGCGGCTCGGTCAGCGCGAAGGAGCCGATATGCTGCCCCTCGGCCAGCGGACGCAGCCAGCGGCCCTTCTGATCGTCCGTGCCAAAGCGGTCGAGAACGGCGCAGACAGGCGCGTTATGCACCGAGACCATGGTCGAGACCGAGCCATCCCCCGCCGCAATCTCGATCAGGGCCAAGGCGTAGGAGACATAATCGGCCCCCGCGCCTCCCCAATCCTCCGACACCGTCATGCCCAGCAGACCGAGCTCCGCCAGTTCCCCCACAACCTCCGGCTCGATGACCCCCGCCTTTTCCCGCGCATGGGCCGAGGGCGCCAACCGCTCCTGCGCATAGGAACGGACGGTGTCGCGGATCAGGATCTGTTCTTCGGTCAGCATAGCGTTCCCTCTTTCACGCGCGCCCAAGCTGTGCGGCGGCGCGGTGCGAACCAATGCGGGGAGAAGATAGGTTGTCCCAGAACCTCCGCCAGCGCCAAGGTGACCATGCCGTTATCGTCCCATCGGGTGGCCAGAGCGGAGATCTCAACCTCGCTGCCTTCGGTGCAGAGATCGATCAGGGTCGTGTCCGGTCCTGCGCCCACCTCGTGCTGGGCGACGGCGATGGCATAGAGCAATTCGGTCCGACGGCGGCCCATCAACAGCGCGTAGCCCTGACGGGGCCGCAGCGCAAAGCAGTGCTCGGCCGCGCCAAGCCAAAGGGTCAAGGTCAATCGCCCTGCCTCGCGCGCCAGGCGGTAGCGGCCGGGGAAATGAAAGATCTCCTCGCTCACCCTTTCTTCGCTGGCTTCTCCCCCACCGGGCCGCCGGCTTTCTTCCAGCCGCCGAAGCCGTCGGTGATGTGGGAGACATTCTCCAGCCCCATCTCCTGCGCTGTCTGGGCCGAGAGCGCCGAGCGCCACCCCGAGGCGCAGTAGAAGATGAAACGATTGCCGCTCTGGAACTGTTCTTTCGCATAGGGGCTTTCGGGATCGATCCAGAATTCCAGCATCCCGCGCGGGCAATGGAAGGCGCCGGGGATCATTCCCTCACGCTCCAACTCGCGCGGGTCGCGGAGATCGACAAAGGTCACTCCCTCGGCCCCGTGCTGGCCCAGAAGATCCGCCGCCGGAGCGTGGTCCACCACCTCGTTGGCCGCGGCCACCATGTCCTTGACGTGTTTCACCCCTTGCCCTCCCAAAAACCGTCTCTGCGTAGCAATTGTCACATGCATTCCCGGCGGAAAGGGATAGCGTAAACCCGTGTTCAAGACCACTGGCGAAAAGCCAAGACGAGGAGTTGCCATGACCACCGAAAAAACCCCGGATCAGACCCCCGAGACCCTGGAAGACGGCGCCCTGGACGACGCACAGGGCGGCCTGACGATCAGCGGCATCGCCGAGCGGACCGTATCGGGGATCAAGTATCAGTATTTCAACAAGGAACTCGATTCCGGGGCACAGCTCAAACCGGATGTCTCGCAAACCTCGTGGGGCGGGGACGAGGAAGAGCCGATGGCGCTCAACCCAAAGACCAAGCTGCGCTGAGGCGCATCGCGGGCGGGGTCACGATCCCGCCCGTTTGAACACCATCTTCTGGCTGGCCAATTTGTCGCGTGGCCCGTGCCAGGCATAGGCGAGCAGCGCGGGTTCGGTGTCCGACACAGTGATCCGATGCATCCGCCCCGGCGGGTTGAAGATCAGCGAGCCCGGGGCATAGACCCCATCATCATTCTCGCTGACCGCCCCTGAAAGCACGTAGTAACTCTCGGTCAGCCCGTCATGGGAATGGGCGGGATAGGTGCATTTTGGGCCAAACAGCACCATGCCCAGGATCACGCCCTCGGCCACGATCGGCCCCTGAGGGCCCGCGAACTCGGCATAGGCGTATTTCTTCGAGAGGCCCCGGGGCACCTTCTCATAGCCATAGAGCCAGCTGACCTGGGGCAGGATGCTCTCGATCGCGCGGACAAAGCTTTCGGTGCGCTCGGGCCGGCCATTGTCGAGCGCGCGTTTGAGATGGGCGGTGACCGGCTTGTCCTCGATGGCGCGCGGCTGCATCGGCGGGTTGGCCTCGAGGATCTTCGAGATCGCCTCGCGCACCTGGCGCTGGTGGCTGCGGATCTTCGCGCTGCCCCCTGCCTTGCCGCGGCGATAGAATTCCTGGAACTCGCGCAGCAGATAGACCCAGTCAGGCGAGTCGTTCAAATGGCGCTCGGTCATGCGGCGAGGGTCTCCAACCGGCTCAGGGCGACGTCATGTGCCATCCCACCGGTGCGATACGCGATGGTCTGGGGGTCGAGTCGCGCAAGCTCTCGGCGCAAGGCCTGCGCCTGCTGCCGGGTTAGCGCGTCGAGGGGGCAGATCGAGGTCTTGATGCCAAAGACGACCGCGCCGGGTGCGATCCGGGTCAGCGTCTGACGCTCGGTGCGCAGGTAAAGCGGCCCGGTGGGGTCGGTCTCGGCGATCAGCTTATCGCTATGGCCAAGCGGCAGGTGCAGCTCCGCCACCAGATGGACCAGCCAGTTCACCCGGACGAGCGGGCGCTCGGCACGCACCGTCTCAAAGACGCGGTTTACACGCCGGGCCAGGGTATCGTCGTAATCCGGCACCGGGACGTGGATATCCGTGAGCACCCGCCCCAGCTTCTCGCTGAGCAGCCAGCGTGACGGGAAGCAGAGCACGGCGGCGGCGAGACGGTATTCCTCGCCTGCGGCGGCCTGCTCCATCAGGCAGAGGTCTTCCGCGATCAGCCGGCCCAGGGTGTGCAGGGGGCGGTCGCTGCGGAGCGGCACGTCCACACCATCGGGGCGCTGCGCGATCTCGCCCGCGACCCGGTAGCCGGGCGTCTCCGCCAGATGGGCCAGCACTATCTCGTAGAGGCGGGACAAGCTGCGGCAGTGCGGGGTGGCGGCGATGACGCGTCCCGGAACCTCGGCCAGCAAAGCCTCCCGCCGGGCCATCTGCGCAGCGAAATCGGCGTCTCGGCGGAACCAATCGGCGGGCTCCAACGGCGACAGGCCGGGGGGGTGCGCCGTCCGCATCTCGGTGAACGGCGCATAAGGCGCATGGTCGAGCAGCCAGGCCGCGCTCACCGCCGCGCGCCCTGGCTGTAATGGAGCAGGTTGAACCCGGTCAGTGCCTGGCTGACGGCGCCCCAATGCTGCAGGAAGACGATCCAGTCGAGCCCGGCCTGTTCGGCGATCTCGCCCAGCGTCCGGACCCCATCGATGCCGCCGATCAGAGGCGCCGCGCCACGCGGCAGAGTCACGCGATACTCCAGCCCCTCGGCCTTCAGCGAGAAGCCGGATTTCTCGCGCACCTGTTTCGCGAGGGCCAGGGGCACGACCCCGCGCAAATGCGGCACGGCCGCCGGCCCGGTCGGCCGCGCCTCGGCCTCGCTGGCATGGGCGCTGTGCGCGACATAGGCGATATGGGTCTTCATATTGCCCGAGAGCTGCTCGGCCAGGCCCGCTCGGGCCACCGGCTCCAGCGCCTCGGTCCGCAGCCGAAAGGCCGGATCGCGGGGCAGGTAATGGAGCGGATCATAGCGGGCGCGCTCGACGAATGAGACGAGGCCGAGATCCGCCCGACCCAGCGCCTCTACCAGGTCTCCGACGGCATAGGGCCGGTCCTGACTGTGCAACAGCAGGTCGTAGAGCCCGGCATTGCCGGTCTTGTGGTCCCCCACCAGCGCGTTGCGGGCGAAGGGATGGGTCGGCGCCAGTTTCTCCAATGCCTGCCGGGCGAGGCGAACCTTCTGCTCCGGAGCATCCGCGCCCAGCAGCCGCCCAAACGCCTCCTGCAGTGGGTAGACGCCCGACCGGCCCAGCGGCGCATAGACCATCACCCCCATCCCACCGGACGGGTCCAGCGCCTGGGCGAGCGCCTGAAACCCGGCATCGGGGTCGGGCAGATGATGCAGCACGCCACAGCAATCGATATAGTCGAAGGGTCCGAGCGCAGGCGCCTGCAGCAGATCCCCGGTGATCCATCTGATCCCGTCGAGGCCGCGCGCCGCGGCCCGTGCCTCGGCGATCTCGCGGCTGGCATTGGAGAGATCAATATAGGTGATTTCGGCCGGGCAACCGATATCCCGCAGCCGCTGCGCGAGCAGGATCAGGCCATCGCCCGTCCCGCCGCCTGCAACCAGCACCCTGAACGGCTGGCGCCAATCCCGTTTGCCCTGAAAGAGATAATGATCGACCTCGACCGGGTCCGAGGGCGAGCCGGCGATCAGCCGCGTCGCCTCCTCCGCCGGGTCGCGGGCGGGATAGGGATACGCCTCGTACTGGTCCTTCACGCTGGTCATGGGGGAGGTTTGTGCGGCGCAACACACTCGAGGTCAAGCGGGATACGCGGGCGGTGAGGGGCCACCGCATGCGCCGATGCGGTGCGCAGGGGTTGGATGGCCACCATTCCGCACATCCCATGGCCCAGAAAGAAGAGCCCAGAAGGAGCGCCGCCCCCAACAGCACGGCAGACGGCGCCATGTCCAGTTTACGCCACTCCGTGCCGCTGTCGTGCAAGACGCCACGCGCCGCGCACCGGACCATCGAACAAAACGGAGGTCAGCCATGAACAAGCAATCCGCCTTTTCGGTCGTCAACCGGCGGGTCGATCCAACCCGAGTGGGACAGCGGGATCTCAGCCCAGATCTGAGCAAAGGGCTGCGCCCTGATGGCTCTCCCGCGGATAACGACCGGGTCGAGATCGGGCCGACTCCGCTGGCCTTCGCGGAATGGGAGGCGGCGGGCCTCGCCCTGCCCGATCTGCCCGCGATGCGCGCCTGGCGCCATCGCCGCCTGGTCGACCGGCTGCACGAGCTGGATCTGGGCG
>JBCBIS010000174.1:0-9093 GCA_038524325.1 Pseudomonadota bacterium | reverse complement strand
GCGAAGATCGACCTCGACGATCTGGGCACCCGCTATGCCGAAATCTGCGCCGGATCGGGCGAGGACAAGGAGGCGGTGCCCCTCCAACCCTCCGGCGCCCCGGCGCAGCCCACGGGCAGCACCGGCGAGGGGGCGCTGGAGACCTATGCCACCGATCTGACCGCACGGGCCGAGGAGGGCAAGATCGACCCCATCGTCGGGCGCGATGCCGAGATCCGGCAGATGGTCGACATCCTGATGCGCCGCCGCCAGAACAATCCGATCCTGGTGGGCGAGGCCGGGGTCGGCAAGACCGCAGTGGTCGAGGGGTTTGCCCTGCGCCTCTCGCAAGGCGATGTGCCGCCGATGCTGAAGGATGTGCGGCTGCTGTCCCTGGACATTGGCCTGCTCCAGGCCGGTGCCTCGATGAAGGGCGAATTCGAGAACCGGCTGCGCAGCGTGATCGAGGGGGTGCAAAGCTCCGAGACCCCGATCATCCTGTTCATCGACGAGGCGCATACGCTGATCGGCGCGGGCGGGGCGGCGGGCACAGGCGATGCTGCGAACTTGTTGAAACCGGCTCTGGCGCGGGGCGAGCTGCGCACCGTCGCCGCCACGACCTGGGCCGAATACAAGAAGCATATCGAGAAGGACCCCGCGCTGAACCGGCGTTTCGAGGCGGTGAAGATCGAGGAACCCTCGGAGGAGAAGGCCCTCCTGATGATGCGCGGCGTCGCCTCGACGCTGGAGTCGCATCACCAGATCCAGATCCTGGACGAGGCGCTGGAGGCGGCGGTGCGCCTGTCGAACCGCTATATCCCGTCGCGGCAATTGCCGGACAAATCGGTGGCGCTGCTCGACACCGCCTGCGCCCGGATCTCGGTCAGCCAGCACGCCGTGCCCGCCGAGGTCGAAGACTGCCGCCGCCGGATCGAGGCGCTGGAGGTCGAGGCCGGGATCATCGCGCGCGAACTGGCCATGGGGCTGGACGCCGGCGACCGGCAGACCAGCGTCGCGGCGGCGCTGGAGGCGGAGCGCGCGGCGCTGGCCGATGTCGAGGCGCGTTGGGAGGCGGAGAAGGCACAGGTCACTGATATCCTGTCCCTGCGCGCTCAACTGCGCGGCGACGGTATGGCGGTGGACCCCACCGGCAGCGCGTTGGAGAGCGCGGCCGATGCCGATGCGTCGGCGCCTCTGGACGATGCCAGCCGGGCAGCGCTGGCGGCCGAGCTGAGGGCAAAAACCGATGCGCTGGCCACGTTGCAAGGCACCGCCCCGCTGGTGCTCGCCTCGGCCGATGCGCAGGCGGTGGCCAGCGTGGTCGGCGATTGGACCGGCATCCCCGTCAGCCAGATGAGCGCGGACGAGATCGACACCGTGCTGAACCTGCCCCAGATCCTCAGCGCGCGGGTGGTCGGGCAGGACCACGCGATGGAGATGATCGCCAAACGCATCGAAACCTCGCGCGCCGGGCTGACCGCGCCGGAGAAGCCCGTGGGCGTGTTCCTTCTGGCCGGTCCCTCTGGCGTCGGCAAGACCGAGACCGCCATCGCCCTGGCCGAGGCGCTTTATGGCGGCGAGCAGAACATGATCACCATCAATATGAGCGAGTTTCAGGAGGCGCATACCGTCTCGACCCTCAAAGGCGCCCCACCAGGCTATGTCGGCTATGGCGAGGGGGGCGTGCTGACCGAGGCGGTGCGCCGCCGCCCCTACTCGGTCGTGCTGTTGGACGAAGTGGAAAAGGCCCATTCCGATGTGCACGAGATCTTCTTTCAGGTCTTCGACAAGGGCCGGATGGAGGATGGCGAGGGGCGCAGCATCGACTTCAAGAATACGCTGATCCTGCTGACCTCGAACACCGGCACCGATCTGATTATGAAGATGTGCGCCGATCCGGACTTCATGCCGGACAGCGAGGGGCTGGCCAAAGCGCTGCGCGAGCCGCTGCTGAAAGTGTTCCCCCCGGCGCTGCTTGGCCGGCTTTCCGTGATCCCCTATTTCCCGCTATCGGACGAGACGCTACGGCTGGTGACGACCCTGAAACTCGGCTCGATCGTCAAGCGGATTCGGGCCGCGCATGGGGCCGAGCTGACCTATGGCGACGACGTGCTCGACCAGATCTGCGCCCGCTGCACCGAGATTGAAAGCGGTGGCAGGATGATCGACGCGATCCTCAACAACACCCTGCTGCCCACGGTCAGCCGCGAGATCCTGACCCGTATGCGCGACGGCGCACCGCCAAGGGAAATCCGCATCTCGGTTCAAGATGGCGAGTTCTCCTATCAGATGGCATAATTCAGCCAGAGATTGAGGGGTGGCAGCGGGACCGATGCAGATTAGCCTCCAGCACAACGACCGGGTGATGGTCCTGGCCCCGATGAACGATTTCGTGCGGATCAGGGATGTCCCGCTCTATAGCAGCGGAGAAACGCGCGAGGTCCTGGCCGGCCGACTGGACGAATTCATCGACACCTCCGGCGAGTTGGCCGATTTGAACAGCTTGATCGACTCGATCGACCCTTCCCGAGCGAGCTGCAGGACCGAGGGCCTCGCGGTCGAAAGGCTCCTCAATCTGATCGCGGCGGGGCAGATCGGCTTTGTCGTTCTGGATCAATTCTCCAATGAACCGGAGCTGAGCGAGAGCGAACCGTCGCCCGATCTCGATATGAGCGAACGGGTGCAGCGCATTCTCGACCTGCTGCCCGAAGAACTGCCCAAAGCCTTCGAAGAACTGGGCGAGCAATTCGTCGCCAGCCTGACCGAGATCCGGCAACTGGTGCAGACCATCGCGATCAGTCTCGTCTTCGTTGTCGGTGCCTTTCTCAGCGGGATCGGTGCTGCGATCGTCACCGGCATCGGCTTCGCGCTGAAAGGCTGGGATATCTTCGAGGCTGTCCGCAATATCTGGCGCTTCGTGAACCAGGTGGCCGAAGCCCGAACCGACGAAGAATTTCGCCGAGCAGCCTTCTTCCTGGCCACGGCAATCGCAATCCTGGGCATCGCAATCATCTCGGCACTTCTAAAAAAGGCCGGCGGCAACATTGCCCGCAGAAGGAGGGTCGGCCAAAGACCCTCAAGCGACAGCCAGTCATCGAACCGTTCAAGGCAAAACCGTGAAGATGGCAGAACCCCGCAGGAGACGCCCGAGCGTGGCCAAGGCTCGGGTCAAGGCACGAATGGACGCGAGCGCCTGCTCTGGGGATCTTGGAATGATTATCCAAAAGAGACGATTAATGGCCGTGAATATGCCCGGATCGGGGACCGCTATTATTCTCGGCACGCGGTCGATCGCATGCAGCCCAGCGGACTGGGGGCGCCTGCGGGGGCGGATGGTCCAGGCAGAAACGTCACGCCGAATATGGTGGAACATGTGGTCCGAAACGGAACGCCTAGGACACAGACCGTTGACGGCGTTGTACGAACCGTTCATCGCTCGGGGAATGTCAGTGTCGTCACCGAAGATGGCGGCCGGACGATAATCACAATTCTAAGGCATGGATCATAATGACCCGAGCGTTCCTGTACCCCTCCTATATCGAAGAGCTCCGGCAGGCCTGCCGCAAACATCTCGGTGAGGTTGTGTCCACTCAGGAGCTTCAAGCGACCATAAGAGTGGGTGAACAGCACGTCGTGGCGCTGGAAGAAAAGCAACTCCGAAGCTTTCTGACCGATATGGAAGCGGATCTGGAGCTGATCCTGTTCACGGTTGACGAGGACAAACAGCTCGATGCCAGCAAGGCGATCGCCAGGAAGATCCTCACAAGGCTGGAAGAATGGGAAAGAGACGGCTAGAAACCGCCTGCATCGGCACATCACGGTCTGGCGGTCGTCGACTGCGGTTTGTTGCGACGTTCGATCGTGCTTCGAGACACTGAAACAAGTGTTGCGTTCCGTGACCGGGTTTCGTCCTGGCGTCCCTCTGCCAATTCCTTCGCCGCGACCGATGCGACGGAGGGCGTCGCGCCTGGTTTTCTCAGCCATTGCCCCGCAGATCACAGCAGCTTGCTCGCGTTTTCCGAAGATTGAAAAGTGCCCCGCGACTGGACCGATGGCTTCGAACGCCGTGCCTGGGATTGTGCCAGTCTTGATTTTATCGCGTCGGCAGATCGGGATCCGGATGGGCGATGACCGCCATTTCGAACATACCCGCCCGGATAAGGGCGATGCTGACCGCCACCTGGCAAAGACATGCCCCACGGTGGTTTGAAGCCGGGGCGGCCCGCGAGACCGGATGACATCCCATGATGAAGAAAGACGTCCTCTCCCCTGCCCGGCAGCAGCCCGAAAGCCTGACGGCCAGGAGGAAGGCCGCCTCACCGGCTTTGGAACTGCCCCGGTTGTCGCGCGTGAATTTCGAAGGGCATCCAGTCGACCTGCTGGCCATGGGCCGTCTCTTGTTGCCCGCATTCGTTGAGTTCGAGACAGGGGCTTCCTGGACTTCGCCTTCTCCGAAGCGGCTGCGCGCCGGTGGTTGGGGGAGACAGATGACATCTCGCAGGCCGAGCGGATGATCAACCACACCCATGTCTTCGACCTGTTCGGTTACGCGGAGGAGGCCAGCGAAGAAGAGTTCATTCTGGCCGCACGCCTGTTGCAACAAAGCTGGGGCATTGCCTTGGCGCGGGCCTTGCCCGAGGCGCGGTTCGACATCTCGCTCGCGACCTCCGAACGGGAGTATGGGCCTGTGGTCACGTTCTGCCGGGTGCGTTAAACGCTTCAGCGCAAGTGATGTTACGGGGAGGCAGGCAGGGCCATCAGCCGGTGCGCCATGGCCTCAGCGCCCGGCCGAGCCCCCTCGCCGTCGAAATTGCCCGGAACCTGGAGGGTCTCGAGCGCGGCCGTCAGTATGGACAAGCGCGATCGGTCGACGGGGGCAGGGCGTTGCCAGAAAGTGTCGAGGCTGCCCTGCTGAGTCAGCCCGGGCAAATCATAGATCGCCGTTCCCAGCGCCTTCACCGGCACGCCGGCGGCAAGGGCGGTCAGCCCCACGGTCGAATTCACCGTCACCAGTCCGGCGCAGTTTTTCAGCAAGGCGTCGAGATCTCCCCCGTCCAGGAACACCCCCCTGTTGCCGACCCGTGCGGGCCAATCGGCGAGGCCGTTATCGAGGGGATGTTGCTTGACGACCAGCAGCGCCCCTTCCGGCGCGCTTCTCGCGAAACTGTCGAGCACCCGGTCGAGCGCGGCAGCCAACCCGCCTGCGGGACCGTGGAGCCGGATCTGGAAATCCGTTTCCAATTGCAGGGCCATCATGAAAACCGGCCCTGGATGGGACTCGATCTTTGCCATCGCACGCTGCGCCGCGCGGCGCCGGCCCGGCCAGCGCAAGCCCTTGGCAATCCAGCCGCGCCAGTCGCGCAACGGGCCGTCGAGCGCATGGGGGCGGTAATGCGGATAGAACACAGGGCCCATAAGCAGATTGGCCAGGTTCCACGCCACATCCATCACCGCGTAATTCGCGAAACTGCTGCGATAGGCAGGCGGGGCGCCATGTCCGGCTTTGCGGGAGGCGAGCGTTTCAATCCCCGGCCAGTCGCGGGGGAACCGCGTGTTTCCTCCGGTGCCATCGCGCTCGACAGTCAGGCGGCTGGGGCGGAGATAGCCCTGCTCGATCACATGGATCCGAACCCCGAGCGGGCGGAGCGCCGCGATGGCATCGGCATGCCACCGCCGTCCATCGCCCAGACAGACGAGATCGGTGATGCCGCGTGTCTTCGCAGTCCAGGCGGCAAAGCCCGGCCATGCCTCGGGCCGCCCACGATAGCGGACAGCACCGCCACCGCGCCAGAACAGCGCATCACCGGGACAGAACAGGACGCGGTGCACCTCGGCCCCCTGCCTGCGCAAGGCAGCGGCCAGATAGGAGAAGAAAAACGAGCAGGGCCCTTGCAGGAGGAGCACGCGGCGTGGAGGTTGATCCGTCATCAGACGGGTTCTAGCCGCTCCCTTCTCCCGCGCAACCGGTGATGCCTGTCAGAGCAGAAAGTCCGCCGCATCCAGGGTGATCACACCGGTCAGCTCGATCTGGAAATCGGCGGAACCGTTGCCGTCGTCATCGCCCTGCACAATCGTGAACCCTTGGCCAGGCGCTTGGAAAAAGCGCAGCTCGCCCGGCGTGTTCGAAAACGCGCCGGTGCCGATGAAGGTGAACACCTGATTGCCACCATTGGTCGTGTTCGCGTCGAGGCGGAAAAGCTCGATCCGGTCAGACCCGCTCACGAAATCGGTGATCACATCGCGATTGCCGCTGCCAACACCGCTGTCCGAGTTGCTGAAATAGACATAGCGATTGTTGCCCTCGCCCCCAGTCATCCGGTCAGCGCCGGAATTGCCATAGAGCACATCGTTGCCGGCGTCGCCCTGCAGAATGTCGTCTCCAGCGCGGCCATGCAGCTTGTCTGCACCATTGCCGCCCTGGATCGTGTTGTCCGCGCCATCCCCGCGCAACTCGTCATTCGAGATCGAGCCGATCAGGTTCTCGACCGAAACAAACACATCCCCGGCGCCCTGGCCGAGGCCCGAAAGGCTGCCGGCGATATCCGCACGCACCCGGAAATTGGCGTTCTCATAGGTCGCCGTGTCGATCCCGTCGCCGCCGTCGAGCGTGTCTCCGCCCGAGCCGCCATCAAGGAGATCGTCGCCACCCATCCCGAACAATGTGTCGTTGCCGCCGCGCCCGGTCAGGGTCTCGCCCTGAATCTGACCGTCCAGCCGATCATCGATGGCCGAACCGGTCAGTTGCTCGCGCACGTTTTCATAGGCGCCGAGATCGAGCAGCGCATTGGCGATCCGGACCTGACCGGCCGCATCGACGTCCACCGCTTCGGCAGTCGCGCCGTCTCCGTCGAGATCGAAACTGTCAACGGGCAGCAGGGTGGCATCACCGCGCTCGTCGGCATCTCCATCGGCGCGAATCGCCACGGTCCGGACCGGACCGCCATTGTCGCGCAGGACCGGTGTGCCTCCACTGAGCGCATCGAAGGTTCCGCCAACGGTCGCCACGCCAGTTGTCGCCGCGCCGTTGGTGATCGTGCCGCCGATGATGTTTCCGCCGGCGAGCGTCGGCGCTCCATAAAAATCCGCCGAGCTTGATTGCGAGGCATTGCCGAAGACGATGGAGTTGGTGGCGTTGAACGTGCCCGCCCCCAGATAGACGCCGCCGCCATAGCTGCCGGTCGCCGTGTTCGCCGCGATGGTCGAGGAAATCAGATTGGTGGTGCCATCCCCGCTATAGATCCCGCCGCCCTGCACCGCGGTATTGGTCGCGATCGTCGCCTGGGCCAGCGTGGCAGTTGCGCCGCCGAAGACGGAGAGCCCGGCGCCATAGCTTGCGGTGTTCCGGCTCAGGGTCGACGCGGCCAGGGCAATGCTGCCGCCATCGAGATGGATCCCGCCGCCATAGGCGCCTTGCGCTGTGTTGTAGCCAATGGTCGTGGCCGCCACGCTGACCGCTGCGCCGGTCAGCGCGAGGCCCGCACCGTTATAGCTTGCCGTGTTGCTGGTGATCTCGCTTCCGGTGATGGTGACGGTTCCGCCCACGGCTGCGATGCCACCTCCGCTGGAGAAGAGGGCGGTGTTGCCGTCGACCGTGACACCGCTGAGGCTGACCGCTCCACCCGCCGAGTAGATCCCGCCGCCCTGCGCGCCATAGGCGGTGTTGCCGGAGATGCTGCCCCCGGTCACCGACAGGGTCGCCCCGTTCGCCACCGAGACCCCGCCGCCCGCGCCATCGGCATACCCGCCCGTGATCGCCAGATCAGTCAGCGTGCCAGTGCCCGACGTGACCGAGAGCACCCGGCTCGCCCCGCCCGCATCGATGGTGATGTCGCCAGTCCCGTCACCATCCACATCCCCCGCGATGCTCACATCCCGGGTGATGTCCAGGGCACCGTCCACCAGCGTCACCGTTCCGCTCAGTCCGGATGCGAAGACGATGTCATCGGCCTGCCCGGTATTGTTCGCCATACGGAGCGCTTCGCGCAGGCTCGTCTCGCCGTCATTCGCCGTAATGTCGTCGAGCGTGGTGACGATAATGGTCGCCATCGAGGGTCTCCTGCGCGCGTTCTCAAATCCCGAGGGAAAGCATAGGCTGAGCCAGGGCAGAGCGAAACTCTGACGGGTTCAAGATGTCGGGCATGTGAGTTATCAGACGATGAATTCGCGCGGGTATAGGGCCTAGATTTCCTCGGGCACCAGATGATCGCTCACCTCGAAAGGTACGCCTGGCACATCCTTTGCCCCGCGGATGACCAGCGAGGTCTTTACACTCGCGACATTGGGCGCGGCGGTCAGATCGTCGGTCAGGAAGCTTTGGAAGGTGAGGAGATTGGGCGCCACGCATTTCAGCAGGAAGTCGATCTCGCCATTCAACATGAAACACTCGCGCACCAGCGGCCAACCCCGGGCCAGTTCCTCGAATGCGGCGAGATCCTCGCCCGCCTGGCTCTTCAGGCTGACCAGGGCGAACACCATGACCTCATAGCCGAGAGCGCGCGCATTGACCTTGGCGTGATAGCCTTGGATCAGCCCCTGCTCCTCGAGGCTGCGGACCCGGCGCAGGCAGGGCGGCGCCGATATCCCAACCCGCCGGCTGAGTTCCACATTGGTCATGCGGCCATCGTCCTGCAGCTCTGTCAGAATCTTTCGGTCAATAGGGTCGAGCTTGGTGGCCGACATAGGGCGTGCGCCTTTGCTTGGTGCCTGATCTGTTCCGGGTTATGTAACCAGCACCCGTCCTCGACGCAATAAAATTACCGGATCGCGCAAGAAATGGAAACGAGCCTGCCTCCTCTCCGCATCGGAGTGCTCACCGATGGGCGTGCCGGGAATGTCGCTCAGGCGATGGCACTGGCCGAGGCGATCGGGCGGCTCCGCGCGGTTGAGATAGCCGAAGCCGCGGTTGAAGGCGGCGGGCGGCTGCCCGCGCTGCTCGGCCATGGGCTCTATCGAACCGGGCTACGCGCGGTCGCGCCGGTCTTTCCACGCGGCTGGCCCGAGCTTCTGATCGGCGCGGGGCGGAGGGGGGCGCCGCTCTTGGCCGCAGGCCATGCCGTGGCGGCGTCTTCGATGGTCCGGGGTGTCAGCCGCCCCATCGCGCCGATTGTCCCGATG